>CAZOXJ010000172.1:0-6041 GCA_964583325.1 uncultured Lentimicrobiaceae bacterium | reverse complement strand
CCACATGCTTTACAACCCATGCTTTCAGTGTCGCTCTTGTCAATGATCTTAAGTATTTCATCTACTTTTTCTTCGGGAGGATCTGGCAAACGCTGATCATTGACAATAAAATCTCTTTTAAGACTGAGATGCTGATATTGTTTAAGGTCATTGTTCCATTTTGCCATTTTAAATTCTTTCAATCTCTTTGCGGTATAGGCGCGGGTCAAGGTTTGACGGTTATACTTTTTCCCGTCAGGTTTCATCCCTGGACCCATCATGCAACCTTCGCAATAAAACATGTTGAAATGCTTCTGGATGTACTCAATCCCTTCTTCAAACTGACTGATAGCTGCTTTTATTCTGTCTTTTCCATCGGCGGTAACTACGGTGCCCGAAAGCAAATCCTGGTTTAAGCCCGATGCCTGTATAATTCCTGTGCTGATCGGGTACAAATATCCTTTGTAACCCTGAGGTTCGTCAAATTCCAGAAATTCGATAGTGCTTTCTTTAATACCGTGCTGATCGAACATTTCGCGAAGCTCGGCAAATGTGAGAACTTCGTCAACCTTGGCATTGTCTGTAAACCGGTCGGCTTCTTCTTTTGCTCCGATACAAGGACCAATAAATACAACTTTTATTTCGCTGCCATAAATCTCCCGCACAACTTTTGTGTTGGCTATCATAGGATTAACTATTGGAGCAAGATTATCGATAAGATGAGGATAATACTTTTCAATCATCGAAACTATGGGCGGGCAATTCGCAAGAATATAATATTTTCCTAAAAAATTTGAAACCAGTTCGTTGAATTCTTTAGCTACAATGTCAACTCCAAATGCAACGTCATGAACATAATCAAAACCCATTTCATGAAGCATCCTGACTAATTTCCTGTAATCGGTGATATCATCAAATTCAGCTGATATGCTCGGATCAACCAAAGCCACCACTTTGTGATCCGAAGTGAGAAGATCCATGACAGCAGGTTTCGAATCGTAGTATTTTATGGCTCCCGGACTGCATACTTCGAGGCAACTGCCACAACCAATGCATTTATCAGGCTGTATATAAGGTATATCGCTCGAAGGGCGCAATTCGATAGCCTTAACAGGACAAACCCTTACACAGGCATAGCAAACCTTACACTTATCTTCTTCAATAAACACGAGAGGTGCTTGCATTTTTTTACAATTTTAAATTTTCATTTCGAAAACCATTCTCTGGCGCTGAAAACCACTTCTGATTAAAAACAAACTTGGACTATCTCCTCCCAAAACCCTTCAAACCCTTCAAACTTTTGAACCTTTGAACTTTTGAACCCTTCAACCCTATTTCTCAATCGTCTCGAAAAACTCATCAAGCAGCGCAATCACCGAGTCTTCATCCAGTCTTTCAATGAGTTTGCCATCGAGTTTTATTGACGGACCTACAGCGCATTGCCCGAAACACCGTTCGCCATGAAAGCGCACTTCGTTAAGCAGATTTCTGTCGCGCAGATAATCGTTTACAATTTTAACCAATTGTTTATTGCCCCGGGCAAAGCAGGAACTTCCCAGGCAAATAACCACTTCTTTCTTGTTAATATCCATTGTCAGGCGTATTGTAATTGACCTTCTGCTTCCTCTATAGTTACATTCAGAAAACAAATATAGATAATTATGGATATCAAATAGAATTGTGAACAGAATAACACTGTTATTTTTTTAACAATAAATAACAATACTTAGAAATCAAAACATTATTTTTGTAGTCAGCAATTTGAATGAACTATAAACATAATCAAATGCAGGCCTCACTCGACGAAATAATTCAAAGATACAAAGCCGGTTCGCGCGAATCACTGCTTCCATTGCTACAGGATATACAAATTGAGTTTGGATACCTGAATGAAGAAGCAATTCTTAAAGTTGGTCAACATATAAAACTCCCTTCGGGCAAGGTATATGGAATTGCTACTTTCTACGACCAGTTCCGGTTTGTTCCAAAAGGAAAATTCCACATCAAAGTATGCAGGGGAACGTCCTGTCATATGCACGGCTCATCAGGTATACTGCGTGAAGTAGAGCGGGTGCTGAATCTCAAGGAAGGGCAAACCTCCCGCGATGGCCGTTTTAGCCTCGAGGCAGTCAGTTGCATGGGTGCCTGTGGCTCAGCTCCGATACTGAATATCAACGGCGAATTCAAAACCGCCATTTCCATACCTGATATTGCACAAATCATCGATTATTACAGAAGTACTATTTAACTCAGGTTTAATTACATGGATACTAAACAATTTCTGATTGAAAAAGTACTGACAGCTAAAGCTGATCTTCAGAATAAGGAAGTTTCGGATTTTCTGGCTCACATTCGGCACGATACTGTTAATAAACCTGTGGTTTATATTGGCTCGGGAACCTGTGGAAAAGTTGCCGGTGCTGATGAGACCTTAAATGCTGTTACACGTTATCTGGAAGAGAAAAATTTAAATGCCGAAATAGTTCAGGTTGGGTGCATCGGAATATGTTCATACGAGCCTATTGTAGATATTCAGCTGCCGGGCAAAGCCCGGATTTCGTTCCGTAATATTACTTCCGAACTGGTTGAACCGCTGTTGGATGATATTTTTAACAGCGAAGTACCTTATGAAAATGTTCTGGGCCAGTTTAATTTCGAGAGGTATACCAAATGGGAGAATGTACCTTTTATTAATGATCTGCCGTTTTTCAAACATCAGCATCGTATAGTGCTTGCTAACTGCGGTATTAGTAATCCTGATTCCATTTCGGACTATATTGCCAGGGGTGGATACCAGACTTATTTAAAATGCATCCGCAATTATACCGGCGATAAAATTTGCACCATTGTGGATCAAAGTGGTTTACGTGGTCGGGGTGGCGGCGGTTACCTTACCGGTGAGAAATGGATTATGGCCCATAATACCGTAAGCGATCAGAAATACCTTGTTTGTAATGCTGCCGAAAGCGATCCCGGTGCTTTTATGGATCGCGCGGTTATTGAAGGCGATCCGCACCTTTTACTCGAAGGAATAGCCATTGCCGCATATGCTATTGGGGCTACCAAAGCATATATTTATGTGATGGACGAATACAGTCAGGCATATTCGATGTTGAACCAGGCACTTCAGCAATTAAAGGAGTATGGTTTTACTGGTTATAATGTGTTCGACAGCGGAGTGGATTTGAAAATATCGCTGGTGCGCGGACCCGGAGCTTTTGTGTGTGGTGAAGAAACTGCGCTGATCAACAGCATTGAAGGGAAACGTGGAATGCCTCGTCCAAAGCCGCCATACCCGGCAATTGAGGGATTATTTGGCAAACCTACTGTTATAAATAATGTAGAAACACTTGCAAATATTCCTTACATACTTCGTCATGGCCCGCTTCGTTTTAACGAAATAGGTACAGCCGAAGCCAAAGGCACAAAAGTTTTTGCCATTTCCGGTAAAGCAATGATAACCGGGATGGTAGAAGTTCCGATGGGAACTAAAATCAGGGATATCATTTTTAAAATTGCCGGTGGTGTTAAAGATGGTAAGGATTTTAAAGCAGTTCAGATCGGCGGTCCGTCGGGAAGCTGCCTTCCTGCATCGCAGCTCGATCTTTGTGTTGGATATGAAACTTTATGGAACGAAGGCGCTATAATAGGTTCAGGAGGTATGATCGTGATGGACGAAGATACCTGTATGGTTGATATTGCAAAATTTTTCATGAATTTCCTTCAGAAAGAAAGCTGTGGCAAATGCATCCCTTGCCGTGAAGGTACAAGGCGTATTCACGAAATTCTCGAAAATATAACCCGCCGTCCTACAGGTGAATCAGGATTCGAAGTGCTCGAAAGATTTAAAGGCATCATGCAACTGGCCGATATGGCTGAAGTTATCAGGGATACATCTCTGTGCGGATTAGGCCAAACAGCTCCCAACCCGTTAATGAGTGCAATGAAATGGTTCAGGGAAGAGTTTGAGGAACATGTGTTCGATCGCAAATGCAGGGCCGGAGTTTGTAAGGAATTACGCCTGTTCTACATTGATGTGGATAAATGCATCGGATGCGTAGCCTGCCTCCGCAAATGTCCTTCGAATGCAATTGTGGGTCAGCCGCGGCAGCCTCACTTTATCATTGAGGAAAAATGCATTGGTTGCGGAATATGTTTCGACGTATGCAAATTTGTGGCCGTAAAACTGAAATAACCACAGAAGTTTAATAATCCGGTAAAGGTTTCTTATAACCCCCGGATAAAAAGATCAGTAGAATGATTTTAGCAAAAAAGAGGTTATGTTATTCGATATAGAAGTAAACGGTAAAACCATCAAAGCCAAAAAGGGCGATACCTTGCTTATGGCATTGGAGCGGAACGGAATAAAAGTTCCTACGCTTTGCCATATCAAGGATTTGCTGCCTTCGGGGGCATGCCGCATGTGTGTTGTTGAAGTGGAAGGACGGCAGGGTCTTATACCTGCATGCTCGCACCCGGTTGAGGAATGGATGAAAGTACGTACTCATTCGCCACGGGTTATAAAAGCCCGCAAAACAAATACCGAATTACTGCTTAGCAACCATCCTGACGATTGCCTGTATTGCGAGCGCAACGGAAACTGCGAATTACAAAAATTAGCCGAAGACCTCAACGTACGCGAACGCCGTTTTTATGGTAAAAAGAATAAGTATAAAACAGATCCTTCGAGTGCCAGTTTATTGCGTGATCCGGCTAAATGCATTCTGTGCGGGCGCTGTATCAGGGTTTGCGAAGAAATACAGAGAATAACAGCTCTCGAATTTATCGGGCGTGGAAATAAAACACAGGTTGGTCCTGCCTTTAATAAAGGGATGAACCTTTCGAGCTGCATTAACTGCGGTCAGTGTGTAATGGTTTGTCCAACTGGTGCTTTGGCCGAAAAACAATACCCTGCCAAGTTGCAGGATGCGCTTCACAATCCATCAGTGAAAACAGTTATACAATGCTCGCCGACTTTGTCGGTAACTTTGGCTGAGGAATTTGGGTTAAGGGCCGGAAAAGACCTGGAAGGAGTAATGTTTGCTGCTTTGCGCAAGTTAGGTTTCGATTATGTTTTCGATTCAGCTTTTGGTTGCGATTTACTTGTAAATGAGCAGGCTGCCGAGTTTTATAACCGTTTGAAGGAAGGAACCGGATTACCGATGTTCTCGAGTTGCTGCCCGGCCTGGATAAAATATGTTGAACAGTCGCATCCTGATATGCTTGCCAATGTATCGGCCTGCAAATCGCCACAGCAAATGATGGGAGCGCTGATTACCAATCATTTTGCGCCACAAAAGGGACTTGCCACCGAAGATGTGTATTCTGTTTCGGCCATGCCTTGCATAGCTAAAAAGTTTGAGTCGCAGCGTGAGCAAATGACGCATAAAGGTGTAACTGATGTTGATCTGGTACTTACTACCCGTGAACTTGCACGATTAATCCGGTTGAATGGGATTGATATTGAGCAGGTTGACCCCGAATTATCGGATCAGCCTTATCAGTCGCGGAGCTCAGCCGGTAAAATGCTGGCAGTGAGTGGTGGGTTAACTGAGGCTTTAATCCGGACCTTACATTTTATTATTGCCGGCAAGGATACCAATCAGTTAAAAGTCCAGGAACTCAGATCAGGCAAAGGGCGTAAAGAGTATTTTGTGAAGATAGGTGAATATAAACTTGGTTTTGCTGTTGTTAACGGAATCGGGAATATTGAACCTTTGATGAACGAAATCAAAAAAGGGCGTACCGATATCCATTACATCGAAGTTATGGCTTGCGAAGGCGGTTGTGTTGGCGGCGGCGGACAGCCCATACACCCTGATAACGACAATGTAAGGGCAAGGGCAAAATCCATTTACGAACTCGATGAAAAAGAATCGATAAGAGTAGCACATCAAAATGCTTCGCTGCAATCAGTTTATGAAACTTTTTTGATAAAACCCGGCAGCGAAGTGAGTCATGCTCATTTATTTACGAGTTACGAGGAAAGGGAAGTGATGAAGTAGGTGTGTTTGAGACGGGGACGGGGAGACAAGGGGACAAGGAGAGGGGCGACAAGGCGA
>CAZOXJ010000171.1:0-8218 GCA_964583325.1 uncultured Lentimicrobiaceae bacterium | reverse complement strand
TGCCAGGTTTCCCCACACAACAATATTGTGCCATTGGGTTTGTTCCTGTTTGCTGCCGTCTTTAGCGGTGAAACTGTCGCTGGTAGCGATTGAGAATTTTACGAACTTGTTTCCGTTGTCAAGGTTCTTTACTTCCGGATCCTGTCCGAGACGTCCGATTAATTTTACTGAGTTGCGTAGCGTATTCATTTTTAGGAAGGATTTAGGGGTTAGGATTTAGGATTTAGGGTTTAGTGGGTTATGCTTTATTTATTTCACCTTTCGAACCTATAAAAAGAAGGTCGTTGGCAATGATTTCGCTTCTGAAGTGTTTCGTGCCATTTTTGTCGTCCCAGGTACGGTATGCTATGCGTCCATCAATAGCGATTTCTTTTCCTTTCTTCAGGTATTTTTCGCAAACGCCTGCCAGGTTTCCCCACACAACAATATTGTGCCATTGGGTTTGTTCCTGCTTGCTGCCGTCTTTAGCGATGAAGCTATCGCTGGTTGCCAGCGAGAAAGTTGCTACTTTGTTTCCTTTGTCCAAAAGTTTTACTTCCGGATCCTGGCCTAAGCGACCAATTAATTTTACTGAGTTGCGTAATGTGTTCATGGCATTGTGTGTTTTAAAGGTTAATTAATAAGGATTTCAAAATGTGTTTTTGTTCGTCAACCGGTTTGTTCCGATTTGATGAAGCAAAGGTATGGCGGCCTGTTTGGGTGATTCGGTTAATAATTATTTGTATTCGGATAAAAATACTTACAATCGTTTGTTGTCGTTTGTAAGCAGGAATAGCGGTGGTTTAAAATCATGTAAATGCTTAATTTTAATTGATTTACCATTTGCAATAAAAAATTAAATATCTTTAACCATTATTTTTGAAAGAAATCCTGATTCGTAACCCAATATTCAAATTTTACATTTTATGGAAAAAGTATGCCTCGATTGCGGAGAACCTATCACCGGAAGGATGGATAAAAAATTCTGTTCGGATATGTGCCGGAATAATTACAACAACAGGCTTAACAGCGACACAACAAATTATGTCAGGAATATCAACAACATCCTGCGCAAAAACCGCCGGATACTTTCTGAACTTATCCCACAGGAAGGGAAAATTAACCTGCACAAGGATAAATTATTGAATAAAGGCTTTAATTTCAATTATTTCACCCATCTATATGTAACGCAAAAAGGCAGTTCGTACCGCTTTGTTTACGAATACGGCTATCTGCCTCTGGATAATGATTTTTATATGCTGGTAATCAGGGAGCAGAAGAGTTAAAATTTTCCGATTGGCGGAAAGCCTGTTAAAAAAGCCAAAATACCTTGGTTTTTGGAACTGGGAACCGCATTTCAAAATGGGATAAAGAATCTTTAACGCTATAATTCCTCTTATAGTTTTATCTTTGTACTCTCAGAACTCATTTGAGAATATTGGTTATTAATAAGTTTGGATGGAAATGTCTTCCAATATCTCACAATTTAAACTCACAAAATATCACTACTGGAAAATGGCAAAACCAAAAAATATAGCCCTCGTGGCACACGATAACTGCAAGAAGGACCTTGTAGAATGGGTTCAGTGGAACTGGGAAATACTAAAAGACCACAAAATTGTATGCACCGGCACTACTGGTCGCATGGTAGCTGAGGCCCTGGCTTCGCGCATGGATGAAGATAAACTGGAAGATATAAATATTACGAAGCTAAAATCGGGTCCATTCGGAGGGGATCAGCAACTCGGAGCAATGATAGCCGAAGGCAAAATCGATATTCTGATATTTTTCTGGGACCCTATGGAACCTCACCCGCACGAAGTGGACGTAAAAGCACTGGAACGTATTTCGGTACTTTACAATATCCCTGTAGCCTGCAACCGCTCAACAGCTGATTTTATTATCTCATCCAAACTTTTTAAAACGGATTATGAAATAAAAGCCACTGATTATACATGGTACACTAATAGGAAGATTACGCTTTAACGCATTGATAAATAGTCGTATAAGGAGTTATTGATAAGTCTTCTGGTTATCTGTTAAGCAATTTCAGCACTTCTGCCGAGGTTCCTATACCCATCGAATCGCTTACAATAAAATTGTTAGTTTTAAGCCCGGCAGTTTGAAGATACATCCAACCTTCTCCCTGTATATCTAAATTCAGATTTTGAATCTGGTTCGACTCTTTTAGAGTAAGGTAAGCATATTGTATTGCTGCATTCCTGGTGGTTAAGTTTAACTTTGACAAGATACAGTCACTGATGGTTAGGTATTGAAATCTCGTAGAGGTAACAGCAAGGCTATCCGCGTTAAATCCTTCTATTTTTAAAGTATTTGAACGATCATCTTTGTCAGGATTATTGATCCGAATGCTGTTCAATGATGGAGTGGTAATGTTAATGTATCCAACTGATGAAGATTTATTTTCATACATTATTAGCAAAGCACTCCCCTGGTATTTTATTTTTAAGCAGTCCTCCATGTTTTTATCTCCTGTTATACCTGCTTTTGGGCCTTGTTTTATTGATATTCTGGTATTTCCCTTTGATTCTATTGAAAGATCAGTGAAACGGCCAATATCAATTTTATTTGTTTCTCCTGGCAGATTGATAAACGGAGAGGGTTTCCCGTTTGCAATTTGTGGAACACCAATGGATAAAACAACCGAGCGAAACAATATCCAACCCGTGGCAAGTATTCCGATGGTAATCAGTATCTTATTGCTTGTTTTCATTTTGTTGTTTTTCTGATGATTTCAAATAATTATCGAAGCGGATTTGTATTTCCCCGAAGCTGATATTCAGTAATTCAAGGTTTTTAAATAGTTGTGGCAACTCATTTTCAAAAAACAGTTGTTTCCGGAAGCCTGAAATCACTCCTTTTGCATCCGGAGCTACATGATGTCCGATACCCCTTTTGTTATAAATTACTTCTAACTGCTGAAGGTACTCATAAGCGCGCATAACGGTGTTCGGATTTACCTGCAATTCAATAGCAAGATCGCGCACCGATGGTATTTTATCCTCAGGCCGCCACTCAGAGGTGAGGATTTTATCGCAAACATAATCAGCTATCTGCAGGTATATAGCTTGTTTATCGTTGAAATTCATAGCCTGGTTTAAATTTCTTTTTCTTTAAGTTTGAAAAAAGCTGCTGCATAAAGCCCAATGCCAACTAAAATCCATATCAGCTGATTTATAAACCCATAAATTCCGCTAAGCTCAATCGCTCTGGGGCTGATGTTTGCTTCATTTGCATTCCGGAATACAGCCTGACTATCCAGTAAAAAACCTGATTCAGAAGCAATAATATACCCTGTCGCTCCTTGCATAGCGGAAACCGGAAGTATAATAATCAGCAGAAACAGGATAGTGAGAACAACACTACTCATAACAAACTGCCGTTTGCTGAAATATACTGCCCCTAAAGCAAACAGCGATTGAATGAGGATGATTAGTCCCAACAGTAGCCTGAAATACTGATTTCCCATAAATTCAATGTATTCGTTTCCCAGTTCTTTGAGCGTAAAATCAGGAGAAAACAACCCAACTATTAAGAATGAAGTTGAGATGTATGTGAAGATCAATATGGGAAAAAATATAACATTTGAAAATAGCATCGCGACAGTAAATTTCTCGGTAATTGTAGCCGGAATCATAAAATAATGTGAGGCCCAAACTTTATTGCTCCACGATCCATAAACTGATGCTGCCTGTACCAACCCAGCGATAAGTATCACGTACATTCCGGCAAAAGGATAAAACTGCTTGTTACTTTCGTTCATCAAAATAGGAAAGAACATCAGCAGAACCATAATTCCGTAGGAGGCTAGGTAGAGCTTCCACTTTTCGTCGAGATGTATTTTTATGAGTAATAGTATTCGATTTATACTGAATATCGTATTCATAATCAGGGGTTTAATTTAGTTTTTGTGAAAATCGAAATCTGCCGGAATCTTCGGTTACGGCATTAAAGAATGTTTCAATGTCAACCTGTCCGGCTTTTTGCTGTGGGTTACTGATGATAAACGATTGGCCCAGCACACTTCTGCATGAATACAGGATTTCTCCTTCCGGTTGAACAGCGCTGTGAATAAACTGATAGTTTGCGGCTATTTGTTCAATACTGCATTGGACCTGAACTTTATTAGCGTGCAGCAGAATCACATTATCAATCAAACTATCGAGGTCGCGTACCTGGTGGGTTGATATTATAATAGTGCGTTCTTCGCTGAAAACAGAAGCTATAAGCTGGCGAAAAACCAATTTCGAGGGAATGTCGAGTCCATTGGTCGGCTCATCTAAAAGCAAGTATGAAGTATTGCATGCAAGTGCAAAAGCGATCATTACCTTTTTCTTTTGCCCAAGCGATAACTTGGTGAGTGGTTGCAAAAAATCAACATCAAATTGTTGAAGAAAATCCGTGAATTGGGTTGAATCGAAATGGGGATAAAACGGCGCATACAATTTTACTAATTTATCTGCCGAGGAGGCAGGAAGATAAACTTCTTCGGTCAGCAGGTATATATCTGACAGAAATTGAGGCTGACGCTTCGAAGGAACATAATTTCCGGTGAGCACTTCTCCCGTAACAGGCGTTACAAGTCCACAGATTAGTTTGAGCATGGTAGTTTTCCCTGAGCCGTTTTTTCCGAGCAGTCCATGTATCATACCCGGTTTTATGCTGAAATCAAGTTGCTCAAATAACTTCAGCTTTGGAGAATAACTAAACGAAAGTGAATTAAACTGAATCATAATGGAATAAATATTTGAAGTGTATTAGTGAATTAGTACACTGCAAATATAATACAGAATTTTCATTTTCGACATAATCATGGAAATAAAAGTAAATTTTTAAAGACTGGACTTGCTGTTGTGAATATTAATTCTGTAAAACGCAGTAAATCAGTTTTATAAAGACATGATTCCTTCTTAAAGGTTTGGTGTTTTGTTGCGAACTACTCACTCTCTATTTACCAGGGAGGGCTGGGGCGGGTACAAAATCCCATATTTTTTTCTTATTTTTCTGAAAAACGCTAACTAAACGATATTGAATTGTTAGATTTTAACCATCGAATATGCATCTTTTATCATCCCACATCCCACATCCCGCATTTCACATACCACATCTCACATCTGCCATTCAACTTCCCACATCAACTTTCTTCCTATCTTTACGCTTCCAAAACAACCACCGTGGAAAAACTTTTTCTCTTAGATGGCATGGCTCTTATTTACCGTGCTTTTTTTGCTATGCAGCGCACCCCGCGCTACAACTCCAAAGGGCTGAACACTTCAGCAATTATGGGTTTTGCTAATACATTGTATGAACTGCTCAAAAACGAAAAACCCACTCATATTGGCGTTGCGTTCGACACACATGCACCTACAGCGCGCCATACGGATTTTGTTCAGTATAAAGCCAACCGGCAAGCTATGCCCGAGGATCTGGCAGCTTCTATTCCTTATATTAAAGAACTGATCCGCGCATTTAATATTCCTACCCTTTACGTGGATGGCTATGAGGCTGATGACGTAATCGGGACCTTGGCCAAAGAAGCTGAACAGGCAGGTTACCAGGTTTATATGGTTACGCCTGATAAAGACTTCGGGCAGCTGGTAAGTGAGAATATTTTCATGTATAAACCTGCCAAAGCCGGTGAAAAGCCTGTGATAATGGGTGTTCCGGAAGTGTGCGAGAAATTCGGTATCAAACATCCGTTACAGGTAATCGATTTCCTTGGGCTGATGGGCGATGCTTCGGATAACATTCCCGGAATTCCGGGTGTAGGCGAGGTGACAGCACGAAAATTGATAGCCGAATATGGCTCGGTGGAAGGTGTGCTCGAAAACGCGAAATACATTAAAAATGAAACATTGCGGAATAAAGTCGAAAATGGCCGTGAGTCTGCCATTATCTCCAAACAACTGGCAACCATTATTCTGGATGTTCCTATTGAGTTTAATGAAGAAAAATTGCATCTTGATCCGCCTGATGCTGAAAGGCTGAAAACCTTGCTCGACGAATTGGAGTTCCGCACGTTCGCACAGCGCGTTTTTACTGATCTTTCGCTCAATCCGGGGGGCATTCAAACTGCTTCTTCAACCAAAGCTTCTGCTTCAAAACCTGTTGCAAACACAGGGCAAGGCGATCTTTTCAGTATTGCGGAAGTTCCTGTGGATACAGTAGCGGGTAGTTTTAAAACTATTAATGATACTACTCACGCATATCGTGCTGCGGCTGATGAAAGCAGTATCCAGGAACTGCTCAGCGAACTTGAGAAAGCTGAAATGTTTTGCTTCGATACCGAAACAACAGGTCTGGATACGGTTGTTGCCGAATTGGTTGGAATGTCGTTTGCCACCGTTCCGGGCAAAGCATGGTATGTTCCTGTACCCGAAAACCGCAATGAAGCTACCGCCCTGGTTGCCAGGTTTAAAGGTGTTTTTGGTAATCCCGCTATCGGGAAAACCGCTCAGAATATGAAATTCGATATTGCCGTGCTTGGTAATTATGGGATCGAAATTGCCGGACCAACTTTCGACACCATGCTTGCGCATTACCTGATTGAGCCTGATATGCGTCATAATATGGATCTTCTTGCTCAAACTTACCTCGAATATTCGCCTGTAAGTATTGAAACACTGATTGGGAAAAAGGGCAAAGCCCAGACTTCCATGCGCACCGCTCCGCTTGAAGAAATTAAAGAGTATGCCGCCGAGGATGCCGATATTACTTTACAACTTCGGCAAATCCTCGAACCAAAACTTATTGAAACCGAAACACTGAAAATCTTTAATGAAATTGAAATGCCTTTGGTTCCTGTCCTTGCGGGAATGGAAGCTGCCGGTGTGAAACTCGATTCGCAGGCGTTAAACGATTTCTCGAAAGAGCTGCATAAGGAAATTATTAAAGTGCAGGAAGAAATATGGCAACATGCAGGCGTAGAATTTAATATTGCTTCGCCTAAACAACTTGGCGAAATATTGTTCGACAGGCTTAAAATTGATGATAAGCCTAAAAAAACAGCTACCAAGCAATACCAGACTGGAGAAGACGTGTTGCAGAAACTGGTGCATAAACATCCGATGGTTCAACTGGTGCTTGATTTCCGCGGACTTTCAAAACTGAAATCTACTTACGTAGATGCTTTGCCTCTGCTGGTCAATCCGGTAACCGGACGTATTCATACCAGCTATAACCAGGCAGTTGCAGCTACCGGAAGGCTTAGTTCCACCAATCCGAATCTGCAGAATATTCCAATCCGGACCGAACGCGGCCGCGAAATCCGCAAAGCCTTTGTTCCCCGAAACGAAGAATATACAATTCTGTCTGCCGACTATTCGCAGATTGAACTCCGCATTATTGCCTCCATGAGCAACGACGAAGCTATGAAGGAAGCGTTCCGCCAGGGACTTGATATTCACACTGCGACAGCAGCTAATATCTACAAAGTGGCCCTCGACGAGGTTGACCGCGATATGCGGCGCAATGCAAAATCAGTGAATTTCGGTATTGTTTACGGCATTTCCGCATTCGGACTGAGCGAGAATCTAGGCATTCCCCGCAAGGAAGCAGCCGAAATCATTGATACTTATTTTGCAACTTTTCCCGGTATAAAAAGATACATGGATTTTACGATGGCTTCAGCCCGCGAAAAAGGATATGTTGAAACATTGATGGGCCGTCGCCGCATTATACGCGACATTAATTCGGCCAATGGCGTTATGCGAGGCTTTGCCGAACGAAATGCCATCAACGCTCCTATACAAGGTTCAGCCGCCGATATGATCAAAATTGCCATGATCAACATTTACAACGAATTCCAGAAACGGAAACTGCAAAGCCGCATGACCATGCAGGTGCACGACGAACTTGTTTTTGATGTGTACAAACCTGAAGTGGAACAGGTAAAACAAATTGTAGGCGATATGATGCGAACTGCGCTACCGCTTGATGTGCCGGTGGAGGTGGAGATGAATACGGGCGATAACTGGCTGGCAGCGCATTAGGAGTGAAAAGTGTTGCTTCGCTTCGCTCGCAATGACAGTGAAAAGTGAAGAGTGAAGAGGGAAAAGTGAAGAGTGAAAAGCGATTAATCCTTCCTGTATTAGGGCTTAAAGGCCAAACTTTCTTTTACCGCAATCTGACTCATTAGGCATATTTTTTATTTTCGGTTATCACAAGAGGATTCGTGCGATAGTGGTGGTTGTTTGTATTAGGATCGATTGCAAATAGG
>CAZOXJ010000170.1:5199-8237 GCA_964583325.1 uncultured Lentimicrobiaceae bacterium | reverse complement strand
ACTTTTACAATATACATGCCTGGCGCAACCTGCAAAGGAATACGGGTAAGCTGTCCGGATGCGGATTGTTGCATATGCTGCCGCCCGTTGATATCAAATACAGTCAGCTGGTATTCCATAACACCTGAATTGTTTTCGATTGTAAGTGTACTTTCGGAAGTGTAAATTTTGAATCCGGTATTGCTTTCCGGAATTGACAAGGCCGCCGTTGTTCCGAAATGCAGTTTGAAACGACCAGGTTCATCAGCGGGTGAAGCTGTAAACGTATAGGTTTTATTACTGTTCAGGTCGGTAGTGGTACCGTTTACCAGGTCAGTTAGCAATATGGTTGTGCCGGTGTTGAAACTTTCAGTTCCTGACACTTCGATGGTATATTTTGCTGCCACGCCGGGTGCGACACAAAGCGGAATTTCGCTTGTGTTTTCAATTGCCGGTAACTGGTTGATGGTTAGCTTTCCTGCTTCGCCCAGGGTATACATATTAGGTGCTTCTTTAGCAAAACTGAACATTTTTTCAGCTCCGGCTGCATTAACAAATTCCGGATCGAAATGTACAAGCACTTCGTCGCTGAGGGTATTGGCATCATTGCTCACTTTCAGACTTAAACGATTGGTAAATGTTTCGCTGTTTTTGAGGAAAAGCTGTGTGTTATGTGCCCGCATTGCATTGGTAAACGAAAGTGTGTTGTTACTTGCTGCAACCACATAAAATCCCTGCATGGAAGCGATATAGCGCGATGCGCCTGCCACTCCGCCACTAGCAACGGAATAGGATGCATAGGTTCCGTCGCCTAACATTATGTAATACGTGTCGGACGAAAGTTTTGATGAGTTTACCGAATAAAGGGTATGAAAATCGAGAGCGGAAGGGTAGGGGTTACCTACTATATTCCAGGGGGTAAAGGTATTTGTAATGGATTTGGAAAGACTCCCGTTGTTGAGCGTTCCGCTGAATTTGTGCGTTTCGGGGGAACCTGTAACAGGATTCCAGCCAGCAGTGTATGCAACCATGTACCCCCGACCAACTGTAAATACGGGTGGCGAAACCGGACCGAAACCGGCAAAATTCCCCGACGCATCTACAGCGTTAAGGTTGTAGTTGCCATTGTTGAGGCGGATATTAACCCAAACCAAACCGGTGGAAACACAATTGGCATTGTAATAATACATATCCCAGAGCCAGGGTTGCGCCCAGTTGTAAGTAGCTGAACTGTTACCAGTGGTAGGGGTCGGCACAAATTCGGGCCACATAGGCTGATTATTTACAGGCGACGAAAGGAAATGCCAGTCGTAGTTATTGGCGATAAAACGCTCTGCTTTTGCGGTATATGCCCCGGAAACAGTCCCGTTGCTTATAAATGAGGCTGTGCTTTTAGAATCACTTTTCAGGATCAGGCATTCGGCTCCGTTAAAGGTTGATGTGCCATTTACGGTTAGTTGTCTGGTTGAGCCTAATTCGAGTTTACTCCCGTTGCTTATGGTCATATTTCCCGTTACGGTGAGTGATGTTCCTGAGAGGATCAGCGGATCAGCCGAGAGGGTATTTACGGTAAACCCGGCAGCAGTTGCAGGCAGTCCGCTACCGGTAACCGGGTTCGCAGAAGCGCTGTTATACACATAACTGGCCCCGGTATTGTAGGAGCGCGCACCGGTAACCTGTATATTGCCTGTTGCGCCTGAAGCAGTTATTCCATCGGGTGAGCCAATATGCAATGTGCTTCCCGAAGCCAGTGTAAAAGTACCAGCGCCATAAACAGCCTGGTTGCCGCAGATTAAAGTGCCGTTAACCGTGAAATTGCGGGAAGCGGCAACCGGAAGATCGCTGGCAATCAGCAAGGAAGCACCGCTGTTAACTTTCCAGTTTATATTGGTACTATTAAGAGTGCCATTGAGTAAAAAGTTTTGATTGCTTCCCACAAAGTTAAAGGCGAGGGGAATAGTATTCGAATTGGTGAATGATCCTGCTTCCTGTTTGTAGTTTCCGCTGAGGTTCAGTATTTTAGAAGCAGCGGCGGCGCTGGCGAAATTTACATTCGACCCGATTATAGCCATATCGCCACCGATGTTTAATGTGAGGGAAGCAGTGTTTGTAAGACGGAGTTCAAAAGCGCCTGTATTTAATACGTGGAAATTTCCTGCAACGTTTTTCAATCCACCGGCTAACTGTGCGTTTGATGTCTGGGGGCTGTTCCAGGTGAAATTTCCGAACGTTTGTGAAAGCCCGCCAGGAGCATTACCGAGGCAGCCTGTAATTTCACAAGTTGAGTTTAAATGCCATGTAGCTGTAGGAATGTTCCCCCCGTTGCGGTTGTGGATATAGTTACTTCCGTTGCCAAAATTTGCAACAGCTCCCCCTGCTATAGAAATATTTCCGGAGTTTGTAATTGTTCCCGAAACATTCATATCAACGGCACTGCTGCCATTGTTCACAGTAAGTGTTCTGCCACTGTTGATAGTGAAAAATACTGCAGTGCTGATGGTTAGTTTTCTTACTGTTACACCATTAGCCAGGATAAATGAACTTCCTGAGTTCAGGCTTAATTCCGAGCCATTTCCCGAAAGAGTCCATGCTGCAGTTGTAGTCATGGTATGGCCGCTTTGCACGATAAAAGTGTCATTTCCGGTAAAATTGGGAGGATTAACGCCCGTTGCATTGGTGTTGGTCCACCAACTTGTTCTAAGATTTGGGGGAAGACTGCCGCCGGAGTAGTAGGTTGCTGCTGAAACCTGTAAAATGCTCAAAAAGCTCAGCAGCAAGAGGATAAAAGGATAAACCATTGCACGAGCCCTGATCGGAAGTTTTATATTTTTCTTTATGCCGTTGTCAGGCATTGTTGTTGGAAATAATAAATTGGTTTTCATCGGTATCAGTTTGTCGGATTGAATAGGTTAATTATAGCAAGCGCCCCTTTGTTGTTTAACAAAAGGCAGGGTATTCTGATTCGTCTGTTGTAGTTTCGTTGTTGCCGGTAGCTGCTTACAAGTCAGCAATATAAAGTGATAGCCAAGAATTGTATGGGCAGTTAATCATTAATACAT
>CAZOXJ010000170.1:0-5099 GCA_964583325.1 uncultured Lentimicrobiaceae bacterium | reverse complement strand
ATTACCGTATGAAAACTTTCCTTATGCCAATTCCTTCTGCCGTCAGCACTTTTACCAGGTATATTCCGGTTTGCTGAAGCTGGATTTCATTCAGTCCGGTGGCCGAAAGTTTAGATTCAATCAGTTGACCGGCCAGGTTATAGATGAAAATATCACCGGTTTGATTTTCAAGCAGGTTGATGTAGACCGTTTTCTGATAACTGTATATTTCTGACGTTTTGCCTGGTGAATCTTCGAGGTTTAGTGGCCCGAAATGCAGTTTAAAACGCTGTTCTTTTTCTCCTTTCACCAATTGAAAGGTGTAGGATTTCGTGTTAAGATCGGTTTGTATTCCTGTTTGGGTATCTTCCAGGATAACGGAATTTAAACTATTTATTTCGGTTGCTTTAAGTGTGTATTGCCCGGTAGCTCCGGCCCGGATTCCGGCTACAACGGTTTTAACTTCCGGCAAAGCATTGATAGCCAGTTCCTTTTCGCCCATGGTATAAATCTGCGCGGCTTCGGGTACATCGCCATAAAGCTTGTGCGCATCGTATTCGCCGTCAAATTCCGTGGTAGCTTCGGGTAAAAATACAACCACAGCCTCATCCGTGTAACCATTGCCCGAAACTTCAAGCCGCAGGAGATTTGCAATTTCTTCGCCCGATGCTTTGAAAAACTGGTTGCTCAGGTGTGTGCGTGCCTGGTTATTGATTCCCAGCGAACCTGCATCGGAGGCTTCTACAAAAAATCCCTGGAAAGGTGGTATTAAATTACTTCCCCCATTCGTTTTGCCTGTCGCTTTATTGTAAGTAGCCCATTTTGATGCATCAACATGAATGTAGATAGTGGGGTAAACATTGGTTTTCGTCCAGCCCGAAAGCTCATCCCAGTCGATTGACGTCGGATACGGGTTCCCGACCAGGTTCCAGCCGGGGTATTTTGGCACTACAAGCGAATTGTTGCGGGTAAGCGGAATTGTGATAGTACCTGTATTCAATGTTCCTTCCAGGGAGGCTGTAAATCCACCATCGCCCCATAATGCATAGCCTCTCATAGGGCTAAGGTTTTCGGTTAATGAAATAATATCGCTGTAGGAATATGTGGTTTCATTAAATTTCTGCAAAAACCTGCCTGTAAGCTGAGCGGATTGAGCATTGCTCACCGGGGGCGAAATAAAATGCCATTCGTTGGAACCAATTGCGCGTTGCACTGTAGCTGCGGCAGCGCTGTTTTCGATAAGTGAAGCTCCCGAATTCAGGATCAGTCCTCCGACTCCGGCAGTGCTAGTCAGTTCGCCATTCACTGTAAGTGCATTCCCGGAAGCAATGGTGAGAATAGCGCCTGTTTCAATGTTCAGATCATTGCATACTGCGGGATTTATCAGCAGCTGGTTGTTAATTAACGGATCATTGGCAACATCTGGAATATGTATATTGTTGACTGCAGAAGGAAGCACATTCGGGCTCCAGTTATCGGGTGTCGACCAATCAGTATTGGTTGCGCCTGTCCAGGTAAGGGTTTGCGGTGTAATCGTAAGAGTTCCGTTATGCAAGGGATTGCTGCTGCCAGGAAGATATATTCCCGATCCGCTGTAATCAGCCCTTACCGTATAGGTTCCTATAGCCAGGGAGGAAGGATTAAAAGTATATTGAGCCACTCCGGTCGTGGTATTCAAGGTAGTACTGCCTGCCAAAATTCCCTCCACATAAAATGTGATATTTCCTCCGGAAGGAATGGGCGATACTGCAGCGGTTAATACAACACTTTCGGCTTCATATTCAGCGCTTTGGCTGCCAGCTATGGTTGTGGTTATTAACTTCGAAACTTGTACCGATACATCATCAATAAACCAGTATGTATATTGGTTAAGATTGCCTTCGGCTGTGAATGCGAGAAAAGTGGTTGGGGAATTTAAATTATTAGTAATGTTGGTATTGATAATTTCAGCTCCGTTGCCGGAATTGGAGGCAGTGGGTTTCGACCAGGTTTCGTTGGTCCAGGAAATGCCATCGCTGCTTGACTGCACACGCACTGTTGCTCCTGGTGCCCAGTCGTAAAGGTAATGACGGAAACTCAGGCTTAATTCCGACATCCCTGCTGTGCTGAAAGGAGGTGTGACTAATCTTGTGGTAGCAGGGTTTATGTCCTGCCATAAGGAATATATCTCGCCCGGACTTCCTCCTGCCCATGTGTAACTTGCTGAATACCAAATCCAACTGTTAACCGCATTTATTCCCGAAATCTGCTGGCTCCAACATGCCGGGAAAGATGTTGTAAAAGCTTCGTTGATTGGCAGGCTTGTAGTGGCACAATACGTTTTTGCATTGTCTGTTATGCCAATCGAATAGGAGTTCGACGCATCTACTGACCACAGTTTATAGTAATACGTTGTTCCCACAGCTAAGGGTGTATGTGGAAATGAAACTTCACCGCCCGAATACAGTACCGTTCCACCTCCGGGAATTTCGGACCCTGCGCCGTAAGCAGTTCCTTCAACCGGTGTGCCGAATGTGGGAGTGGCTGACCAGGCAAGTATGACATTGTCGGCGGTTCCGTTTTTCTGCCACTCAAGAAGTATCTGTGCTGATGATGTTGGCGTTGCTGATAAAGATACCGGGGTTAGCACAAAATCCAGGTTCACTGTAAACGAAATAGTGCTTCCGGCAGAAGTAATGTTCGAAATATTTATTCCTCCGGGAGTTCCGTTTTGTAAAAAGCCGGAAGGATTTGTCGCGTCGTTTATGGCTGTGCGGCCTGATTCCGACGAAAGGAATGCTGTGTTGGTATTCCCGTTAATGGTTGTTGTGCCGTCAGGACGGTAAATATATACCTCGTCCGGTGGCCCGCTGGCATTTCCATATTGCAAAGGATCGATACGATACACAAGTAGTCCTGAGCCGGGTAAATTATTTTCAAAAGTGCCGGTCTTCTTCCGGTATTCCACCACATAATATTCAGTGGACGAATTGGGCGAAGCAATCCGGTAACAATTATTTGTTGCCGAAGCCAGTGGATTGAGCGTATAGGTTCCTGTAGCTGTTATTTCCGGAATAGTGGAAATCCAGTTGTTGTCCGAATATTTCCACTTCATATATGCACTCATATGCCCGCTGCCATTGTGCATAAGGTCCCAGTTAGCAACCGGACTTATACCGTTACCTGTGTAATGATAAAGATCAGGCGCTCCAAGGGTATGAAACATTTCGTGGCAGGTCATGGTAACACTTACCTGAGTTTCGGGCTGAAACGTATAATCCCATACCTGTTTGCCATTAATAAACACATTATAACTGTATAGTACCCAGCGGTGTGCCCATAGCAGGTTGCTCCAGCCGGTGTAAGTTCCCCTGATTATAAACGAGATGTTATCCACCAGGCCGTCATCATCCGAGTCAATATTCAATGCTCCTGCAACCGGCGAATTCAGGTTGATCCAGGCTATGGCATCACGTAAAAGTTCATGCTCGCGAACGGTGCGCTGGTCATCGTTCTGATACCCGTTTGGATTGGTGGTTGCATTATACGGCTGGAAATAACTGCGCAGGTGAGTATCTGTATAGGAAAGATTGGTGCTCATAGCACATTCGGGATAATGTGTTGAGCTGATGGTAAGCTGGTTGTACGAAACTTCCGAAAAGTACGATTTCAGTGAGCTGCCGCTTACGGGGTTGAAACGGTCGTCAAAATACTGGCGGGTATTAGTAAACTCCGTATCATCCGAAAATTTGATATAAACCACCAGGTTATTCATTGTTCCGGTGTGCGGCGCTGTAACCGAAGTATTGTTATCCCGTGTAAACAGGTTTTTACGCCTTTCGTATTCCTGCAGCGACACTTTTGCCCATCGGCGTAAGCCTGCCTGCTCAGGATTTACTGTATTTACTTTGTATTGCGTGGCAACAACCAGGTCGCCCTCTACGGCGCCGTAATAAAAATACCCGTCATCGGCCTGTACAATAGTAAATCCTTCCGCGTCGTGAAGCCAGTTGAAAAACTCATCGCCGGAAACAAAACAGTTTATCACCTCTCCATCCGGTTGCGTTACCTGGCAAGGTTCGGACGTAACATACGATGCTTTCAGAGCCGTTGTGCTGATAATTAAAAGGAAAAGTGAAAGCAGGTATTTTCTCATAACAAATGCATTTTATGTGATAAGCGTAATATGCAATCAGCGATGGGTAAAAGAGAATAGTTCCGGAATTGTAAAAGTAGAGATTATTTCCGTCTTTCAGAAAGGGATATGAAAAGTGTTGCTTCGCTCGCAATGACAGTGTTGCCGCCACTGAAACCGGGCTTTGAAAATATTTTCTCAGCAGAGGAAATACGCTCAACCGAAACGAATTGGCGGCAATGAGCAACAGGATGATTTTCCTTTATGGCAGGAACATATTTTTGTTTACTTGTTTACTTTTAAGCTGTAGTCTGGTGTTAAACGTTTACGCAATTCATTCCGCTATAGCTGGCAAATACACTATCCAGCGGTGTTTTTACATCGCCGGATAAAGGACTCAGAAGAAAAAACAGGATCAGAAATAATTATTAGTCTTATAAAGCAAATTCAGGCTTTTCCGGCAGGGAAGATAACAACGCCTGTTTTTTCGATATTTTTAAAATTCGGCTAAGAAATGCTTTTTCGATTTACCTCACTTATGCCTGATAGCTTTGGTCTTGTTCTCGTTACATGCAGTTAGGGTAGTTTTGTACAGTTTAATTATAGACTGATCCCTGTTTTTTATCTGACTCTTCCATTGATGTTAAGCAACAAAAATAAGCTGGTAATTGCAAAATTACTGTAGTGGTATGTGCTGAATAGTTGTAGCCGGAAGTGTTATTCTGTTGTAGCGGAATGAACTACAAGATTGAAGGAATGCAGTGGTTGCAATGGTTTCGCTCAGGCTCACAAGTTTTGTAGTTTGAGCCCTTCTTCCAACAAAACCTTCTGTCACACTGAGCGGAGTCGAAGTGCCTCGTTCGTCTGCCACCTCACCCCCGTCCCCTCTCCTCAAAAAAGGAGAGGGGTGCCTACACCCCGAAAGATTTTCATTAAACAAGTCAACATTCAACTAATGCCAAAGGGTATGGCGATCTACTCGCTCCGCTCAGCCTGACAGGGTTTT
>CAZOXJ010000169.1:0-8338 GCA_964583325.1 uncultured Lentimicrobiaceae bacterium | reverse complement strand
CTGGCTATTGGCAGATTTGAAGAGTAAAAGTAGGATTGCTGAAATTAGAATAAGTTTATGTTTCTGATCGTACTTCATGAATGAATAGTTTAAGTGTTTGTATAAATTGATGTTTGTACAAAGGAAGTGATTTTGTATAAATCTTTAAAATAATTGATTAAAAAAGCTAATATTTTTCAAATACTAAATTTCGAAGGTATTAACAGCCATTAAAATTGCAAAATCCAACCCGACTGCAGAGAATTAGATAATCTTGCAAATCATAGTCAAACAGCTTCAAAAACTATCTTTGATTTGGTAAAATAGTTTTATTAAAATACAAAAAAAGCCACTTACAAGGTGGCTTTTTTACGTTAAACTAACAATTTGATTCTGTTCAATCAGTATGGCAATTATCAGTCATATAAAGGCCTGACTTCTACATGAAATTCAATCCTTGAACCTTCGTGGTCGCAAACTAAGGTAAGCTTCTTTGAATCTCCTACCTCGCTGAACTTCATGTCTTTTACATCATCAGCAAAGTTGTCGTCGGCAGAAGTAGAATCGTATTCGAGAATATCAGCCCGAACACCAAATCGTGCATTTTTATCTTTCCGGTCAACCTTGAAAATGACTTTCTGTCCAATTTCACGCATTTCGCCTGAGCTCAGTTGCAAAGGATTTTTCTTGCTTCCTTTTTTTAATGTCCATGGCACCGGGAATTTGAACCCAGTCTTTTTGCTTGCAGCTTCGGCCTCAATAATTGCTTTATTTTTCTTACCCTGATCCAGAATATTATTTCCTTTACCGTCCCAGGCCCTGATGCGCATAAAAGCACTAACGTCTTCATCGCCGGAGGTATCATCACTTTTACGGCAGAAAATGCTTTTCCACACGATTTCATATTTGCTGGCAGCGGGAGCGCATTGCCGGCTTGTAAAGTCGGACATCATCCGCACCCCGATATTATCTCCATCGAGAGTGGCTAATGAATAAGCAATAGGAACTTCGTCAGCGGTTCCGGTGAAGTAATTCTTTACGGCTTTCTTTATTTCATCCCCATTTCCGGCAGTCAGTATCTGACCCGTCAAATTCGGGTTGCCGCCAAAAGCAGCCAGTCTGACAGTTGTTCGTTTTAGAAAGCTCTTCTGTTTCAGCGAAAAATCGATACTGGCACCCGCAACGAGATAATTTGCGTATGCATTCACATCAATATTGTATTCGCTGAAGGACTCGTCGCTTTCGAACATCAGGTTGAGCATTCTGCCGTATTTTACAGCGCTCACTACCACCCAGTTAGGGTTGGTTAATTCGGGCTTTAAAGCATCTTTATCTGCAGGACTCTCATTAGTGGTTACAAAAAAGTCGGAAGGTTCGGTATTGGTGTCATCAATCAATATCGAATAGTATTCCTGAATGAGTTTGATGTAAAACTTATGACTTTTGCTTTTGGAAGTATAATCGATTGAATGACTTCCGCCAAATCCAAGGTAAAAGCCGCTCCCGCCAGTGCTCATAAACAGGTGTTCTTCGCTCAGCACTTCAAATTTTTCACCAAAAGAAATTGCCGCACCGCCACCTTTCTTTGAGGCAACAATATTGCTTACAGCCTGGGCAATACTTGCCGCTGAAGGATTGTTAACCGTAGCATTAGCTATAGAAGCCTGGTTGCGGTTTATCAGGACAGTAAGTGGTTTCCGTGTATACGGCAATCGTTTGTAGGTGCCGTTGGCAATGGACTCGTAGTTAAAAATGGCGCCGGGATAAATTTCATTCATGTTTTCGTTGAGAATAACCGGCTCAGCAGAGGTTACTTCTCCCGACCATCGTTGCGTTGAGCAATTCCATTCCGAATCGCTGCTTGCTGATGTTTGAGGCTTAGTTACTATTTTGGTAAACCATCCGGGATTACGGACGACCTGAATATCAATTTTATCAGTACTCTTTAATGTTACCTGCGTTTTAAATAGTACAGGATTTGGTTTAATTTTGAATTTGAATGCCGATTTTTTTAATATCACACGTGCTGCAGGCTTTACTTTTTTCAAAGGGCTATCCTTTCCGACTGTGACCTTTTTTAATGTTAGTTTTGCCATGACCAGTTATTATTAATGAATAATTTCAGAATAATTATTATTCAATAACTTAAAGTGGAATAGCTTGTTCGATGATTATCAGTGTTTAACAGATAATTAACACACGGCAGTGTGTACATGATGTTTGTATTTTCTGAAATGAAATAAATTTGAACCCGGAGTATTGTTTTTACTGCGAATGAATGGTTTTATTTGCTTCGCGAAAGGACATGTTTACGCCGTGATTTAAGAACTTATCTTTTGGAAGAAATTTAATTTTACAAAATAGCTGTTGTTATGAAAATAGATTGAGCTTTAAGCGAAATGAGAAATTTCGAAGGGCTATGATTTTGCTTTTTTCTTGTTCATATTAATTATTATGATTATAAAACATCCTATAGCTATAAGTATAAATTGTCCTGGACCAGGCTTTGCATCTTTTTCAAGTACATTGATATTCGGGAAAAGCTCAAAATATCGCACTGTAATAAATGATTTTCCATCGGCTTTCATAAATACTGAATTGCCTATTTTTCGGGTATAGCCATCCACACTTTTTCCATCGGGCAATTTAAATGTGTAACTTATGATGTAGGTATATTGCCCCTTGATAGCCTCGTTACGTTCGCCACCTTCGCACCGGATGCTGGTTATAACAGCTGTACCTTTTTTTTCAATAAAGCCCAATGTGAGGGTACTAATCCCCCCAGGTAATGAAAGCAACTCCCAGAAGTGTAATAAACAAACGGGGCAGGTTATTTTTAAAATTTAGCTTCGACATGCCAACAATTGTCTTTTGTATTACCTCCCCATATTTGCACCTGCTAACTAATTCACAACCTCCAGTTCCACTTTTTCCACTTTTTTGAGATCTTTTTCATAATAGAAGGATCCGGCGAAAAATAAGGCTGAAGCAATAAGCAAGGCAATCGGCAGGAAAGAAAATGCAGTTTGAATATCTGTAGCATCGGATATGGCGCCCATTACAATTGGTCCGAGTGATGCTCCCAAAAGGTTTTGAATTACAACTGCAATTGCGTACGACATCGCTCTCAGACCCGGATGAACAACATCCTGAGTAACGGCACCGGTTGCAGCAATAAATGCTGTAATTGAAATCCCCATCGAAAGTAATATAAGGTATTGTATTTGTCCGTCGAAAACACTGAATGCCAGAAACATCAGAATGGCCGAAAGCAAAGAGGTAAAGGTCGGAACTAGTAGTCGCGCATTAATCTGTTTTTTTCTCCATCTGTCAGTGATATATCCGCCAAGTGGTGCGCCTATAATCGCAAAAAGCATTACAGCGCTGGCTTTTACACCTGCGTCTTTTTCGAGTACACCTTGCACCCTGTGAAAATATGTAGGCAACCAGGTTAAAAGTGAGGTAGTAGTAAAAACAACACCCGCCATTCCAAAATATGTGAAAATCAATGAAGGTTTTGCCAGAAATTCAGCAAGTGTATCCATTATCGACATTCTGACTTTTTTCCTCTCTACAGATTTACTGGGAATTTCCACGGTTCTTTCCAGCCCAATGGTTTTGTAATCCTTAATAAAAAAGAACAGGATTGCAATGATAAAACCCGGTAATGCAACAATTCCAAGTGCATGTCTCCATCCCCAGTGTGCTGCAATAATTCCACCAATTGCTACACCAATTGCGCTACCGAGAGGTATTGACGCATTCCATAAACCCATCATCAACGACCTTTTTCCCTGCGGGTATAAGGCTGACATCATTGCCGACCCTCCTGGCGCATAACCAGCTTCACCAACACCAACCAGGGTTCGGGTAATAAACAAATGACGGAATGATTTCGAAAATGCGCCCAATCCTGTTGCGATGCTCCATACAACAGCCATTAAACCAATGGTTCTACGACGACTCCAGCGATCAACTAATATTGAAATAGGGAAAGTGAACAAAACAATTGACCAGTAAACTGATGAAACCAGCATCCCGCATTGTGTATCGGAAAGGTTCCAGTCGGCTTTAAGGAAAGGGAATAAGGACGTTATCACCATCCGGTCGATATAATCGAACATGTAAAGCAGAAATAACAGGATAAAGATATAGTTGGTGTATCCTTTTGAAAACAGGTAGCCTTCTGGTTTTTCCTTATTTTTCATAAAAAGTAAGCTTTAAGAATAGAATTATTTCCGGATGCAGATTATTTCTCATGCCAAATATAAATACTTTAATCTACAAAAAAATATCTATATAAAATGTTGTGAATATTTTTTTATATATGGAAAGTTAGTATATATTAGTATTTTGTAAATTCTTGCTGATATACATGAACAATAATTGTTTTCTTGCTGTTTATGTGTGAAATCATAGTTCAGATATTTTTAAATTAAAGAGCTCTTCCTACTTTGGAATCTGATTCCGTGATTTTAGTATTATTTGCTTACTATCAGATGATACGGCATGAAACAAATGGGCATATATTTTTGCTGTCAAATTAGAAATCATTAATTTTGTATAACAAAAACCAGAAAAGTATGAAACAAAAACTCTACGTATTAGCGATCATTAGCCTGGGATTGATCAGTATTCCCTCCATGGCTCAAAAAGCTTACACTGAATCGAGTGGAGAGCTTATTTTCAGCAGTAGCCAGGCTTCTTTTACCAAAGCCTTCACTGACAAGTACCAGGGGGCCAATCTGCAATCAAATAATGTCCGTTTTACATGTTTCTTTCATGTAGCTCAGTACCTGCATTATGATTTTAGTAACAATGTCGGAATTTTTTCCGGGTTGGGTATCCGAAACATTGGTATGATTACTGACGAAATGTTGCCACAACAGGTTGTTGGCGGCGAAGGTGAGGTTCCCTATGCAGGCTTAAAAATTATCAGGAGGCAATATACCCTGGGCTTGCCTCTGGCTCTAAAAGTAGGAGCATTCGATAAACACATCTATTTCTATGGAGGTGGCGAATATGAAATGGCTTTCCACTTTAAAGAAAAATACTGGACCGGAACTGATGACCGTGGCGGTACGAAAAGCAAAGACACTGAATGGTTTTCGAGCCAGACTCCAACTTTCCTTCCTTCAGTTTTTGGCGGACTCCAGTTTCCATATGGATTAAATGTTAAATTCAAATATTACCTGACTGATTTTCTCAACCACGACTATAAAGGAAATGGAAACTCAGTAGCAGGTTCTACCTTCGATATCAGCGATCAAACGAGGTACGAAGATTCGAATATTTTCTATGTTTCACTTTCCTGGCAGATTAATCCGGGCGAAATAATGGATAAAAAATAAATTACTGCTGTATAGTATGAAGTAAAAGCTTCATTAATAAAGCCTAAAAACTAAGAACCGGTATAAATCGAATGGATTTATACCGGTTCTTTCAATATAGGATGCCTTTAAGCTATGTTTTATAAGGGTCTAAACTTATTAGTGAATGCGTGTAATCTGATCTCTCCTGAGGAAAACTGCCCTGAAAACAAAATAGGATATCGCTCCTGTAGGAATGGAAAGTATTGTCCAGGTCAAAATAGCATAAAGGTGAAAAATACCAATCGTTTTTATTCCTGAAATAATACCGGGTTCAAAAGCAAGACTGATTTGTTCAATGTTGATATGAAGGGCTTGCTGCGATAAAATAAATGCTCCTATCTGCATAAACGGAATAATAAGCAGTACTTGAAACAAAGCCATAACCCATTGAACCGATTGAACGACCAGCAGGTTTTGACGGAACAACATGGTAAGAAATAAACTGATAATGGTTGTTGCGCCTATAACAGGAAATAAACCGGCTATTATCCCGATTGTTATTGATAAGGCAAGCTTGTCGGCCGACAGACCTGCTTCAGGAATCAAACGGAAAGGGATCAGGATTTTTTTTGTAAAAGTTTCAACTATTTTGTGAGCCATAAATAAGTGCCTTCTCTCTTTAAATTGCTGGTGCAAAGGTAGTAAAGAGTTGATTGCAAACGTCAATAATTAATTTTAGGTAACATATTATTCAGCAACTTTTACACGGATATTTTACATTTCATCAGTAATCTTCGACAATTCAGTAACTCTTATTTTGAATGTGACGCTCCCCGGCCCAATTTTGCAGCGTGAAATTTATTTCAAAACACTGTGAAAATGAAAATATTCCTGATCATCATTTTTGTATTTGCCGGAGGGATGCAGATCTGTGGCCAGACCACCATTTCGGGGAAAGTAGCTGGCAATGAGGGAGCACTCCCCGGAGCCAATGTGTATATTGATGGAAGCTATGACGGAGCTTCGACCAATGCAAACGGCGAATTCAGTTTTGTAACTTCCAAAAAAGGGAAAGTGATACTCAAGGCTGAATTTATGGGTTATGAGCCATACGTTAAGGAAATGGAACTAACCACATCTAATGTAAAAATGGATATCCTGCTTGTTGAAGCGTTCAATAAACTGGAAGCTGTTACTATAACGGCAGGTACTTTCGAAGCCGGTGATAAGAAACAAGCCGTTATTTTGAGTTCACTCGATATGGTTACTACCGCCGGAGCCGTGGGTGATGTATATGGCGCTCTGCAGAGTTTGCCGGGAACAACTACCAATGGCGAGTCGGGGAAACTGTTTGTGAAAGGCGGCGACAGCGACGAATCACAGACTTTTATTGATGGCTCACTTGTTTATGCCCCATACAACTCATCAGCACCCAATATGTCAACGCGGGGTAGGTTTAACCCGTTTATGTTCAAAGGAACCATTTTCAGCACAGGCGGTTATTCAGCTGAATACGGACAGGCGCTTTCCTCGGTTTTGCTTCTCAATACCAACGATATGCCGGCTCAGGACCAGCTTGATATTTCAATATTGTCAGTCGGCGCTGAACTGGCCGGGACAAAACTGTGGAAGTCGGGTGCTGTAACGGCAACAGTGTCTTACAATAATCTGGAGCCATACATGCGTGTTGCCCCGCAGAATTATAGCTGGATTCACTCCCCCGAATACGGATCAGGAGCGTTAAGCGTGCGACAAAAGACCGGGAAATCAGGAATGTTGAAGCTTTACAGCAGTTTTGGCGGCTCCAGGTATATTCTTTCTGTCGAAGATCTGAATTCGGAGAACAGGTACATCGATTACAACCTTCAAAACAGCAATAGCTTTATCAATGCTTCGTGGCGTAGCAGCCTGGGTAAAAAATGGACGCTTGCTGCAGCTGCATCTTACACCAACAATTCGGACGATGTAAAATTCGAAGGCAGTACATTTGAAAAACAACTTGTTGGAACGCATCTGAAAAGTGTATTTTCCAACCAGGTTACTGAAAAGTTTACGCTTAAATTTGGCGGTGAGCTCTTTGCAAAAAACTACAGCGAAGATTTTTATTCCCTTGCTGACACTTTTTTAAATTCATACCATAACACAATAGTTTCCGGATTTGCCGAAGCCGAAGTATACGCTTCAAAGAAATTGGTTTTTCGCCTGGGAAGCCGCGTTGAATATGGCAATTACCTTCATCGTACGGCTGTTTCTCCGCGGATTTCGGCTGCATTTAAAATTAATAGCGTCAGCCAGTTTTCGGCAGCTTACGGTTGGTTCTGCCAGGATCCGTCTGACAATTATCTGCTGTACACCAATGGGTTGGAGTATGAAAGAGCCGACCATTATACTTTTAGCTACCAATTATCGGAAAACAACCGTACTTTCAGGGCCGAAATTTACTACAAGGACTACAAAAACCTGGTGAAACTGAACGGAGAAGCTTTTTACCTGCCCGAAAACTATTCCAATGCAGGCAATGGCTACGCCAAAGGAGTGGATATTTTCTGGCGCGATAAGAAAACCATTAAATACGGCGATTACTGGATTTCCTATTCTTACCTCGATACAAAAAGGAATTACAAAGACTTCCCGCTCGAAGCAATACCTTCGTTTGCCAGCAAGCATAATTTTGCTGTAGTATACAAGCATTGGTTTGGCGGATTGCGTTCGCTGGCAGGTGTGAATTTAAAATATTCGTCACCGAGAGTTTATAACAATCCGAATTCAACAGTTTTTAATGGCGAAAAAATGCTGCCGTACCGAAGTCTTGATTTCAGCTGGAGTTTTCTTTACAGGCAGAATGTTATTTTTTACGGAGCCGTTACCAATGTGCTGGGTTTCAAACAGGAGTATGGAAATAACTATGCAACCATACCTGACGAAAATGGTGTTTACCGCTCGGCACCCATTGTTGCAGGATCGGACCGTTTTTTTGTTTTGGCATGTTTTATCACACTAACGCAAAGAGGAGAGGAGAATCAGCTGGATAAGATCGAATAGGAAGA
>CAZOXJ010000168.1:0-8469 GCA_964583325.1 uncultured Lentimicrobiaceae bacterium | reverse complement strand
AGTTATTAACGTTTTCGTGTTCATATTTTAATGATTCTTTAAAAGGGGAGTTTGTTATAATGTTTATTTTTGTGTTTGGGTTTTGAGGGTATACTTTTGGGTAAAGTATCTTTAACCTTGTAAATGATAAAACAAGCAAATTCAGTTTAAATACTGTATACTTCAAACCCCCTCAAATACTTATAAAATAAGATATTTCTACTGAATTTTTACTTGGCTTACTTAAACAGTTTTTAAGCGTTTTTTGTTCGATATATCAAAAATAAATCTTGCCTGAATAATTTACCTGTACACAAATCATAAACTGCCCTATGTAAAATTGATGTTCCTTGCAGAAAAGTTTCAATGATTCTTCCACACAATCATTGATCAGCGATTCATATCCGGAAATCAGAGCATAGATCACGTTCATACATTCATCCTTTTATTAAGTGTTGCTTCCCCTATTTTTGTACACTCATACTGCTTATACCTCTATACTGATACTTAATAGTGCAACACCCGGACTGTTAAAATAATGATCACATTATCCCGACTACAAAAATTATCTTTTACTATGTTTAAGTTTGAAATGCCGAAGGCACTTAGCGTAAAAATCAATCCGAAGCGTGTAATTCCGCTATTATTCCTGACAATCCTGTTTTTCTTTGCATCTGCTGGTATAACTATGGCTAAGTCACAGCAAGACTTTCAAACCGGTGCAACCATTGATGATTATTCCGGATCAGGAACTGCAAAAGGAGTTGGGTTATGGATACTTTTCACCCTGGCAGTCAGCTATGGATTAAACAACCATTTACGAAAAAGGGAAAACAAGCCGGAGAACACCAAAAGCTAAACTGACAGCTGCAGTCCGGATTTTTTAAATGACTGTGAAAATGTTGCTTCAGTAAAACGGATTCCGGTTTACAGGTCAATAATTTGTGCTCAATCGTTTCCTGATGGAAACCATGTTCATATTTTACTCTTCATATTCAATTCTCAAAAGTTTTAATTCATCAACCAGTTCCAGGATACCTTGCTGCAACAGATTGTATGTCGGCTGCAATCCTTCTGAATTTTCCTCTGCACCTTTTTGCTCTAGTTCGTGGCATAAACCACTGAGTTCAGCCGACATATAAGCAACAACGCCTTTTAAGCCATGAGCTTTACGGTTCAGAACCGGGAAATCAAGCACAGTAATACTTTGCTGTAATTCCTGTAGGGCTTGTGGGTAATCATTGTTAAAAATATCCATTACCTGAACAACCACTTCTTTATCATAGTATTGGAAGTTCTCCCTGAATTTTTCTTTGTTAATCATATTGAGTAGTACAAGTTTGTGATCTGGTGTCAGTTTAACGTAAGCATACACGGTTAATTTCAAAAACCGTTTATTCTGCTGTGCATGAATGGAGCAGGCATCAATAACCCATCCGTTTAATGCAAAGCTTCAGACTGTCGCGCCAATAAGGTATTTCGAGCGCGAATGCATTTTTAATCTTTTGTTTATTCAAAACACTGTAATATGGCCTTACCGCCGGTAAAGGATAATCTTTTGTTTCGATAGCATTTAGCTGACAATCAATTCCTGTTATTTCAACAATTGCTTTGGCAAAATCATACCAGCTGCTAACGCCTTCGTTAGAGTAATGATATAAATTAACTCCTTGCAAATCTGCTGTTTGAGGTATGATGTCCAGTATTGCTTTTGCCAGATCAGGCGCATAGGTGGGAGTCCCTGTCTGATCGTACACTATGTTCAGCTTTCCGCGTTCGGTTCCGTATTTCAGTATCGTTTTCACAAAATTATTCCCGAAAGCAGAGTACAACCACGATGTGCGGATTATAATTGCCTTGGTTCCATGTTTAAGTATTTCCTGCTCTCCGGCAAACTTACTGCGGGCATAAACCGAAACAGGATTTGTTTCAGCTGTTTCGGCTAAGGGAGCATACGATTTCCCATCAAAAACATAATCTGTCGAAACATGAATCAGCAAGATATTGTGTTTCGCCGCAACCGTGGCCAATATGCCGGGGGCTGTAGCATTAATAAGGAAGGCGTTGTGCTCGTCATTCTCAGCTTTATCTACAGCTGTATATGCAGCACAGTTAATAATGGCTACAGGTTGGTTGGCGTCAATATAATGTTCAACGGCTGAGTGATCGGTTATATCCAGTTCGTCAACATCAGTATAAAGGAAATTATACTGAGGATATAATCCGGATAATTCTCTCAGCTCATTTCCTAATTGACCTTTAGAGCCTGTGACCAGTATTTTCATGCTTTTTTTTATGTAGAGGATCAGATTATGGATGCGAAAAAGTCGATGGTTTTAACAAGTCCCTGTTCTAGTGGAATTTTTGGTGACCATCCGAGTTCTTTTAGAGCCAGGTCGATATTTGGCTGGCGTTGTGTCGGATCATCGGGAGGAAGCGGCATCCGGATAATTTTCGATTTCGAATTGGTAAGTTTTATCACCATTTCGGCAAGCTGCAGAATTGTAAATTCATTAGGGTTACCAATGTTAACAGGGCCGGTAAACTCTTCACCTGTTGCCATCATGCGGATCATCCCTTCCACCAGGTCGTCAACATACTGAAAACTGCGGGTTTGGCTGCCATCGCCATAAATAGTAATATCTTCACCCTGAAGAGCCTGCATGATAAAATTGGATACTACGCGGCCATCGTGCGGGTGCATGCGTGGACCGTAGGTATTGAAAATGCGGATTATTTTAATACGCACATTGTTTTGCTTATGGTAATTCACAAACAGCGTTTCGGCGGCTCTTTTACCTTCGTCGTAACAGGCTCTTTCGCCAATCGGGTTTACATGACCCCAATACGTCTCGATCTGCGGATGTACCTGTGGGTCGCCATAAACTTCGCTGGTGGATGCCTGTAAAATTTTCGCCTTGATACGTTTGGCCAGCCCCAGCATATTAATAGCCCCCATTACCGAGGTTTTCATTGTTTTGATGGCGTTGTACTGGTAATGCACCGGCGATGCGGGACAGGCGAGGTTGTATATTTCGTCAACCTCAATAAAAAAAGGCATGGTAACATCGTGCCTTATCAGCTCGAAAAACGGATTGTCGAGCAGGTGCACAATATTCTGCTTCTGCCCTGTAAAATAATTATCCAGACAAACCACTTCGTGCCCGTCGTTTAGCAATCGCTCGCATAAATGGGAACCTACAAAACCTGCTCCTCCTGTAACTAAAACTTTTTTCCTGATCATAGCCATTATTTTATAAAGAAAGCAAAAACCCAATAACCATGTGTACGGCGATCAGGTTTTTGCAATGTTAAGGAAATTATTACCTGGTAGTATCAATACCAATGCAATAGTAAGTAAATCCTTTGCGTTTCATTTCGGCCAGTTCGTAAATATTACGTCCGTCGAAAACAACCTGCTCTTTTAGTAATTTACGTATGATATTGAAATTAGGAAACTTGAATTCAGGCCATTCGGTAACCAGTAAAAGGCAATCGGCATCAATGAGTGCTTCATACTGATCTTCGGCATATTCAATAGTATCACCTAATATGCGCTTGGCTTCATGCATAGCAACAGGATCGTAGGCTTTAACTTTTGCACCGGCTTCGATAAACTTTTTCACCAGTACCAGCGAAGGTGCTTCGCGCATATCGTCGGTTTGCGGCTTAAAGGATAATCCCCACATTCCGATGGTTTTCCCTTTAATATCGCCGTTAAAATGCTTCATTACTTTGTGGAACATGACCGATTTCTGATCGTCATTCACATCTTCAACTGCCTGCAGTACTCTCAGATTGTATTTGAACCCTGATGCAGTCTGAATCAATGCTTTTACGTCTTTAGGGAAACAGGAACCGCCGTAACCAATGCCAGGATAAATAAACTTATTGCCGATGCGCGAATCGGAGCCAATGCCTTTGCGTACCATATTGATGTCAGCACCAACTATTTCGCAAAGGTTAGCGATATCATTCATAAAACTGATTTTTGTTGCCAGCATTGAGTTGGCGGCATACTTGGTCATTTCGGCCGATGTAATATCCATGAAAATTACCGGGTGACCGTTGAGGGTGAAAGGTTTATACAAGCTTTTCATCAGTTCTTCGGCTCTTGGTGAATCAAGGCCTACAACAATGCGGTCGGGTTTCAGGAAATCGTCAACGGCAGCGCCTTCTTTCAGGAATTCGGGATTGGAAGCTACGTCAAATTCAATTTTTACTCCACGTTTGTCGAGTTCTTCCTGTACAGCAGCTTTTACTTTAAGCGCAGTTCCTACAGGCACGGTGCTTTTGGTAACAATAAGCAGATAATCATTCATATTGCGGCCACAGTCGCGGGCTACGCTCAGCACGTATTGCAGATCGGCACTACCATCCTCATCAGGTGGGGTTCCTACGGCACTGAAAAGTACTTCGCAGTCAACAAGAGCTTCGGCAATACTGGTAGTAAACTGAAGCCTTCCTTTTTTCATGTTACGGTGCACCATTTCTTCGAGGCCCGGCTCATAAATAGGGATAATCCCGTTTTTCAGATTTTCAATCTTTTTTGCGTCAATATCAACACAGGTAACATCGATACCAACTTCGGCAAAACATGTTCCGGTCACCAGACCGACATATCCACTTCCAACAATAGCAACTTTCATTTTTTAAAGAGCTTTAGTGAATTAATAAATCATTTATACGTTTAAAATATTGAGTAATTTTCTGATTCAATTTTTAGTAAACGAGACCAAACCAGATAAATTGTTAAGTCAATCTTATTCAGCAAACGGTTTTCATTATCAGGTAAACAATGTGTTTGCCTTTTCATTGCTGAGGTTTCCTTTTTTATGATTACAGGAACTATGTGTTGCAAACAGGCTGAAAATGAATTAAAATTTTCAATGCAAGTAATGTTTTCCTATTATTTTATCAGGTAAATTCAGGAGTGCGAATATATCGATTATTGTTCGATTGCTTTAAAGTTGACCCCAAAAAATTACCTGATTCAGAACATATCAAAAAGCTACACTTTTGTTTTGGTAGTCTTTTTACATATTTAAAGGGCCACAAATTGTTTCTTTTGGTTGCATACGTCGAATTATAATGCAGCCATACTTTTACCTGTAAATACTATTTGGCCTACCTGAGATTATTTACAAAAATAGAAGCAAAAATATAGTACGACTATAGCGGATATTCCGATTTTATTGTAGCGTATTATACAGTAATACTGTAGATTAAAAGCAGAGAAACATGTAGCGAATGCAGCTACAGGCAATTGCAACTATCAACAAGAATAAGGATATGAAAGTATATGCAGGAAACAGGGGAAACTTAATGTTTAACTTTATGGATTAAATACACAATGTAAGCCAATTGTAAGCCTGCCTGGCTGATGCAGATTCAATCAATTTATTAAACATAATTATATGAACAGCCTTTGCAATTGTAATCAACGGTTTATTTGTATTTTTGAAAAAATCTTTAAGCTAAAACTCTTTATGGCCTCAAAATTTAAGATTCCACACACGTATGTGATTATTTTTTCCATTATTCTGCTTGCAGCCGTTTTTACCTGGTTTGTTCCCGGTGGTTCGTTCGAACGCGAAAAAATTACAACCTCTTCGGGTACCAGCGAAGTCATTAAAGCAAATTCCTTTCATTACACGGATAACAGCCCCCAGACCTGGCAGATTTTTTCAGCTTTCTATAAAGGTTTTGTGCGCTCCCCTAAAATTATTGTATTTATTCTGATACTTGGCGGGGCTTTCTGGCTATTGAACGAAAGCAAAGCTATCGACATGGGAGTGTATGCTTTTCTTAAAAAAAGCGATAAACTGAACAGGTACAGGTTCATCAGATTTCTGGGTGTGAACAATATAATTATCACGGTTGTGATGCTGATGTTCAGCTTTTTCGGGGCTATTTTTGGTATGAGTGAGGAAACCATTGCCTTCGTAATCATTTTTGTGCCCATGGCTATTTCGATGGGTTACGATTCTATTGTTGGAGTATGTATGTGTTTTATCGGGGCAGGCATAGGTTTTGCCGGATGCCTGATGAATCCTTTCACCCTTGGCATTGCACAGGAAATCGCAGGGATTCAGCTGTTCTCAGGTCTCGAATACCGCTTTTTCATCTGGATGATTATTAATATAGTAGGTATCGGATATGTATTGTGGTATGCCAACAGGGTAAAGAAAAACCCGACCAAATCCGTAGTTTACCATGAAGATGCTTACTGGCGCGAGCATCATGCAAAAGCCGACCTGCAGGTTTCGGAAAAATCGCTTGTATCAACCTGGATCGCCTACTTCAGTGTACTGGCAGTTATAGTTGCAACCGCTTTTTACTGGCCTCAGAACCCAATTAAACTTGGGGCGAACGCATTTATGGTGCCGGCACTTCCTGTTATGGCTGTATTATTTGCCATTCTGGGTTATATGGGAGTAAGGAAATCGATACAGGCTTTTGTTCTGATCATCCTTATTTTTACCATCCTGTTTTTGGTGGTCGGGGTTACAGGGTTTGATTGGGGTTTACTCGAACTTGCCGCCCTGTTCTTTGGCATGGCTCTGGTTGCCGGAATAGCCATGGGAAAGGATGCCAATGAAGTAACCCGCTCGTTTGTTGCCGGAGCGAAAGATATTATGTCGGCAGCACTTGTAGTTGGACTGGCAGGTGGTATAATTGTTATTCTCGAGGACGGGAAAATTATCGACACTATTTTATTCGGTATTTCAAGATCCATTGAAGGAACCGGGAAAATTGCAACTCTTTCATTGATGTATGTTTTCACCTCGGCAATAAATATGGTTATCACTTCCGGAACGGCCAAGGCGGCACTCATTATGCCAATATTGCGCGATATCTCCGATATGGTTAACCTTTCGAAACAAGCAACGGTTACGGCCTTTCATATCGGCGACGGGTTCACTAACCTGATAACACCAACCTCGGGCGTTTTGATAGGTGTACTTGAAGTTGCACGCATTCCTTTTGCAAAATGGTTCAGCTGGGCATGGAAACTTGTCCTGATACTGGTTATACTGGGTTGGATTCTTCTTATACCAACAGTTACCATGCAACTGAACGGGTTCTGATTTTTAAGATTCTAATTATCAATTAAATAAAAAAGCCTCTTACGGTTATGTAAGAGGCTTTTTTGTTTTCAATAAAAAGTAATTATTCGGTAATACCGACCCTGTTCAGAATAAAAGCAACCTCAAATGCAGTTTCTTTCAGTGCATCAAAACGACCTGTAGCACCACCATGACCCGATTCCATATTGGTATGGAGCAGCAGGATATTGCTATCCGTTTTAATAGCGCGTAGCTTGGCTACAAACTTGGCTGGTTCGTGGTAGCTAACCTGCGAATCGTTCAACCCGGCAGTACACAAAATATTAGGATAATTCTGTGCTTTTACGTTATCATAAGGCGAATACGAAATCATATATTTATAGTACTCTTCCTCGTTCGGATTTCCCCACTCTTCGTATTCCTGAGTTGTAAGCGGCAGGCTTTCGTCGAGCATGGTATTAATTACATCAACAAAAGGAACCTGCGCAACTACGGTATTGAAAAGATCAGGGCGCATGTTTACTACAGCTCCCATCAGCAAACCGCCTGCGCTGCCACCCATGATAGCAAGTTTTGATGCGGACGTAAATTTATCCTCCTGAAGTTTCTCGGCACAGGCGATAAAGTCAGTAAACGTGTTTTTCTTTTTCAATAGTTTTCCATCTTCGTACCATTGTTCGCCCATATCGCTTCCACCACGTATCTGAGCTATTGCAAATACAAAACCACGATCAATAAGGCTGTAAAAACTGGAAACAAAACGAGCGTCGGAACTGGCTCCATAAGATCCGTAAGAGTATAGCAAGGCAGGGTTGGAGCCGTCTTTTTTCAATGATTTTTTATAAACTACCGACATAGGCACTTTTACTCCATCAGCTGCTGTTGCCCACACACGTTCTACGGTATAATCATCAGCATTAAATCCACCCGGAATTTCCTGCTCTTTCAGTTTGATACTTGCGTCTTTTGCAAAATCGTAATCATAAACCGTAGTCGGACGGTTCAATGAGGTATATCGATAACGCAAGGTTGTAGAAGTGTATTCCGGCGTGCCTGCCATAGATGCGGTGTAAACCGGCTCAGGGAAATTGATTGTTTTTGTTTTACCATCTGCCAGATTTATAATTACGATTTCGTTCAACCCGTTTTTGCGGGTTTGAGCAGCAAGGTATTTGTCGAACACATCAATATATTCAATTTTAACGTCCTTGTTATGAGCGATTACTTCTTTCCAGGTGCTGCGGTCAGCATATCCGTTAAGTGGCGCCTCATAAACTTTGCTGTTCAGGTTGTCGCGGTCCTTGTATTGAATATAGAATTTCTCCTTGTGATGAGTAACATTGTATTCAACATCTTTAACACGCGGAATAAAAACTTTAAATTTTCCTGCAGGCTCCGAAGCAGGCAGATAAAGATATTC
>CAZOXJ010000167.1:7366-8529 GCA_964583325.1 uncultured Lentimicrobiaceae bacterium | reverse complement strand
TTCACTTTTCACTTTTCACTGTCATTGCGAGCGAAGCGAAGCAACACTATTCACTCCTTACCAATGCCACCCTAATAAAACCATGGTTGCCATCAACAGTATGTTGAAAAGGTTGATAGGAAGCAGGTATTTCCATTCAAGTGTAAGTATCTGGTCGATACGAAGGCGGGGGAATGTCCATTTAAACCACATGATAAGGAATATAATGGCAAACACTTTCATAAAGAACCATACGATTCCGGGTATAAAGTCCATTACATTATTAAATCCTTCCCACGCACCAAAGTGGAATGGCATCCAGCCTCCAAGGAAAACAACAGTTGCCAGTGCAGCAACTATAAAGAGATTAATATATTCGGCCAGGAAAAAGAAAGCGAATTTAATACCGGAGTATTCCGTATGGAAACCGGCTGTTAGTTCCGATTCGGCTTCTGCAAGGTCGAAAGGGCCACGGTTTGTTTCGGCTGTCCCGGCAATTACAAATACGATGAAGGCTATAACAGCAGGAATATGTCCTTTAAAAAGAAACCACCCGCCGCGCTGAAGCTCAACAATTTCGGATACCTGCATAGTACCTGCCAGGATAACCATGGTAATGAGTGACATTCCAACAGAAAGTTCGTAACTTACAATCTGAGCACCACTCCGCATACCGCCAATAAGCGAATATTTGTTGTTACTGGCCCATCCGGCAAGCAGAACGCCGATAACACCTACCGAAGAAACGGCTGTGATAAAGAATATCCCGATATCAAAATCAAGTGCTTGCAACCCTGGGGCAAACGGGATAACCGAAATTGTAAGAAAGGGTACAATAATTACAATGAAAGGAGCCAGGTTGTATAGAAATTTATCTACACTTTTGGGTGTAATGAGCTCTTTCATCAGCAACTTGATAAAGTCGGCAATGGTTTGTATTAAACCCCAGGGCCCAACACGCATTGGACCTAAACGTTGCTGAAACGCGGCACAAACCTTGCGTTCGGCATACACAAGCAATAATCCGAAAACGGCAATAAACAGGAGATATAAAACTCCGATTATTGTCCATTCAATAATTGTAGTAAGTAGTGGGGAAACGTTTTCAATCAATCCCTGATGAATGGATTGAGTGAGAGGCGTAAAATCGTATTTTTCGAATGCCATTATTAAATGGGTTTATC
>CAZOXJ010000167.1:2884-7266 GCA_964583325.1 uncultured Lentimicrobiaceae bacterium | reverse complement strand
TATCTGTCAATATCAGGTATTACCAGGTCGAAGGTGGCCATAATCGCCACTAAGTCTGCTATTTTCCATCCTTTTGCGATATGGTTGATAGCGAAAAGATTTGAGAAACCGGGAGAGCGGAATTTAACGCGATATGGATTTTTCTTCCCATCACTTACAACATATACACCAAATTCTCCACGGGCTGTTTCAACTCTCTGATAATATTCTCCTTCAGGAAGTTTGATTACACCTTTCATTTTTACAGCATAATCACCTTCTGGTATATTATCGATAAGCTGTTCAATGATATTGAGCGATTCCCACATTTCGTCCATTCTCAGTTTCCACCGCATAAATGAATCGCCACCGGTTCCTACTTTCTCGTCGAATTTAATATATGGGTATGCGCTGTATGGATGATGTTTACGCACATCGCAACTGAAACCTGATGCTCTTCCGGTCGGGCCTGTTACTCCGTAAGCAATGGCATCTTCTTTGGTTAAAATTCCAACTCCTTTTGTACGGTTCTGGAAAATAATATTTCCGGTCAGTAACTTATCGTACTCAGGTAATGTTTTTCTGAATTTCTTTATAAATGCTTTAACCTTACGTTGAAAGTTTGGATGGATATCGAACATCACTCCACCTGGTACGCTGTAATTTAAGGTAAGACGGGCGCCACAGGTTTCTTCAAAAATATCGAGGATATCTTCGCGGTCGCGGAGGCCATAGAAGAAAGCAGTAAGTGCTCCAAGGTCCATTCCCGAGGCACACCACCATAACTGATGTGATGCCAGACGCTGTAATTCATCAAATATGGTACGGATGTATTTTACCCGCTCGGGAACTTCGACCTGTAATGCATTTTCTACAAGAAGACTAACTGCCTCGTTGTTCATATGCGACGACAGGTAATCCATCCGGTCAGTAAGATGCGGGATCTGGGTATAGGAGAGGGCTTCGGTCATTTTTTCGATGCCGCTGTGAATGTAACCTACATGAGGTTCAACATTATGTACAATTTCACCTTCCAGTTTGAGCAACAACCGCAGAACACCATGAGTACTGGGGTGTTGCGGACCCATATTAACAAGATACTCGTCAGTCTTTATCTCGTCGGTGGTGATGATTTTTTCTATGATCTCAGCCATAACTATCTTTCTACAACATGAATATCATCCTTGAAATCTTTGCGAAGCGGAAATCCCCAGGTTTCATCGAGGAAAAGGCGGCGAAGATCAGGATGGTTGTTAAATTTTATTCCCAGTAAATCGTAGATTTCCCTTTCGTGAAATTCGGCAGTCGGCCAAATGTCGGTAACGGTATCCAAAGCTGGTGTTTCCCTGTTTTCGGTATTCACTTTTACAACCAGGAAATGCTTGTGAGTGGTTGATTCGATGTGGTAAACAACCTGAATATAAGTTGGGTAATCAACTCCCGACTGGCAAACCAGGTAATCGAATGCCAACTGGCTTTCCGATTTAATATTTTGCATAAAAGCATGAAGAGTGTCGAAGCTAACAGTGATTTCAGGATACTGTAGGCCTTGTTTGATAACTGCATCAGGATATGCGGATGAAAGTTTCTCAATAAGCTGTTCGTTTGTCATGGACTGAATTTTATGAGATAGCGCAGTTTACTTGTTTTAGTGCAAAGCTCTGCCCTTAATCCGTTCTTTACTTTTTAAGCTGCTTCTTGAAGTTTTTCTCTCGTTTTATTTTTTTCTGCAACTGCAGGAAAGCGAATAAAAGGGCTTCGGGGCGTGGCGGACAGCCTGGCACATAAATATCAACAGGTATCACGTGGTCAGCGCCTTTTACAATAGAGTATGAATTGTAATAGAAAGGTCCGCCCGAAACAGCGCATGCACCCATCGCAATTACATACTTGGGATCAGCTATCTGATCGTACAGGCGTTTCAGAACCGGAGCCATTTTGTAATTAATTGACCCTGAAATAATGATCATATCCGCCTGGCGCGGTGTTGCGCGTGCTACTTCGTAACCAAATCGTGCCATATCGTGACGAGAAGCTCCTACAGCCATAAATTCGATTGCACAGCAGCGGGTTCCGAAAGTCAGTGGCCAGACTGAATTTGATCGCGCCCAGTTGACAAGCGCATCAAGTTGTGTGAGTATAATACTGCCACCCTCATACTGTTCGAGGATAGGGAAGTCGTTTTTCTCGAATTCTTTTTTTGATGTTATTCCCATTTCAACGCGTGTTTTTTCCAGCCATATAAAAGGCCTAGACCTAAAATGAAGAAAAAGATTATAATTTCAATGTAAGCGGTAATGCCGCCATTTTTCATAACTACGGCCCAGGGGAATACAAAAACAGTTTCCACATCGAAAATCAGGAATATGATGGCAAACAGGTAATAACCCACGGTGTATTGCAACCAGGAACCCCCGATAGTTTCAATTCCACATTCATAGGGTTCAAATTTTGTTGGGTTGTAGGATGTTGGTGGTACGAAACTGGAGAAAAGCATTGCTCCTCCTACTAGTACCACAGCAACAATGAAAAAAAGCACTAAAGCGCTGCTATCCATATTTTAACGTTTTTTGTGACGGTTTTGAGGGGGCAAAAGTATTGAATTGTTGTAATTATATATGTATGAAAATTGATACTTAAGCTAATTTAGAATACCTCTAAATTAAGTATTCGGAATATTAAATAATTTTAAAGACTATAATGTATTGAAAATGTGTGCAGAAGACTTGTTGCTACATTGGTAGAAAGTGTGAACTTTTGTGTAATTTTGCGGTTAAATATTTACTAAAAGTTTTCAACCATGCAAAAATCATTTCTCATTTTTATAGTTTCAGTCTTTTTTGTTTCAGCAAATGTGATGGCTCAGAAAAATACGGAAGAAATAAAAATCCAGACCTCAGCCCAGTGCGAAATGTGTAAAACCCGCATTGAAACTGCAATGGCTTACGAAAAGGGTGTATCCAAATCTGATCTGAACCTGGAAGATAAAGTGCTTACAGTAACTTATAAATCTGGAAAAACTACACCGGAAAAAATCCGGAAAGCTATTAATGCTCTAGGATATGATGCTGACGAGACTCTCGCTGATCCAAAAGCTTATGCAGCGCTTCCTCCATGTTGCAAGAAACCGGGTGATCCTGATCATATCGGGCACTGAGGATTTTTTTATAGTGCCGCTAAGTCGAATGTTCCAATACAACTCTCCCTGTAATTCCTCCTTCCAGAATCTTTTCAATACTTCTGTGTATTGAATCCAAACCTGCTGTTTGTGTTTTTAAAACCTGGAAATCAGGTTTCCACTCATACGCAAGTTTCTCCCATAAGGTTTTACGCAACTGCATAGGAGTTGTGGCCGAATTGATTCCAAGCAGATTCACACCGTTTAAAATGAATGGAAATACGCTTGTGTTAAGCAATGGAGATGCTACATTACCGCAACATGCTACATTTCCATGCGGTTTTAATGATTTCAGAAGGGTAGCAAGTGTATTTCCTCCAACAGTATCAATAGCCCCGGCCCACTGTGGGCGCAGAAGCATGCGGCCCGAATGATCATCAACTGCCGAACGATCGATAATAGTTTTTGCTCCTATATTAATAAGGTATTCGTTTTCATCTTTTTTGCCTGTGGATGCAGTTACATCAAAACCTGTTTTTGAAGCAATAGCAACTGATAAACTGCCAACCCCGCCGGTTGCGCCGGTAATAAGCAAAGGACCATCGCTTGTTTTTTGTCCGCAACGTAAAAGATGATGTACCGAAAGTGCTGCTGTAAATCCTGCTGTTCCCAGAATCATACTTTCTTTCAGACTAAGGCCCGAAGGCAAAGGAACAACCCATTCGGGAAGTACGTTAATGTATTCGCCAAACCCGCCCATAGTGTTCATTCCCAGGTCGTAACCGGTAACAATAACCTGATCGCCAGGCTTAAAATCCGGCGAACTGCTTTCGGCAACAAATCCTGCAGCATCAATGCCCGGAGTATGCGGGTAGCGGCGTGTAACACCTTTATTGCCTGTGGCTGACAAGGCATCTTTGTAATTTAAGGAAGAATAAGCAACTTTTATCAGAACACCGTTTTGAGGAAGGTCGCCGGTATTTCGCTGAATGACCTGGCTTTTAAAAGTGCCGTCTGATTCTTCGGTAATCCAATAAGCACTGAAAGGGATGTTTTTCATTTGTGAGTTTTTTAAACCACGGAGGCACTAAGGACATGGAGGGAGACGGAGGAATTCAAAATTCATACAGTTTTTTCGGATTGATGATTCTAGCTTTATATTGTCGTCCCTTAACCCCAAAACCCAACCCCAAACCCCTTAATCTTCGTTTCTTCTATCCATCTCCCGTTTATTGTCCTTCGTTTTAAGCGTTTCGCGTTTGTCGTAGTTTTTCTTGCCTTTGGC
>CAZOXJ010000167.1:0-2784 GCA_964583325.1 uncultured Lentimicrobiaceae bacterium | reverse complement strand
ACAATGCCTGCCGTAAACTGCTCAACGAGGAAATACTCGAATCCTGCTTTTTTATTCTTTATAGTGATGATATTGGCCATGGGTGGCAAAGGTAGTGAAAATTGGATTTGGGTTTCAGGGGTTGGGAGTTGGGGATTTACGATTTACGAGGTACAATTTTTAAGGTATGATTTACGATTTTGGATTAGCGTTGAACATTCGTCATTCGTACTTTACTAAAGTTTTACTGTAATTCCAGCCATAAAATTAACTGCTGCCTGTGGGAAATATCCATCCAGTTTCTGTAATTCACTATCATACGAGTAGCGATATACCCAGGCGTTGGATTCGTATTCGGTGTTAAAAATATTGTTGATCATAAGTGAAAATGCTATCTCCCTGCAGAAACCAGGATTAAGAGAATAGCTGACTAACAGGTTGTTTACGAAATAGGGATCGAGCTGGCGATCGCTGCTTTGGGTATTATCAATGTATTGTTTGCCAACAAGTTTACTGATGAGACTCAAATTAAATTCTTTAAAAGCTGACCAGCTGATTGAACTGTTCCCGATCACTGATGGAGAAAAAGCAAGATCTGTATTTGTGTGTTCTGCAGTTATCTGCCCCCATGTATCCCAATCATCAACATATTCGATAAATGATTTGATTTTATTTTTGCTTATTGTCAGCGATGGTTCCCATTTTAGTTTTCCGGCAATCAGTACTTTGGCTGACAGCTCAATTCCGGTGCGGTAACTTTCGGGTACATTTACCATTATTGCAGCTCCTACATCATTAATAGCTCCGGTTAACACAAGCTGATCGTGATAATACATATAATATACATTGGCTGTAAATGCAAGTCGGTTGGTACTCAACATGTACCCGGCTTCAGCATCGTATAATGTTTCTTTTACCGGGAGTGGTTTCGACAGATCGGCATCTACGAAATTATCGCGGTTCGGCTCACGGTTTGCTACCGACAACGATGCATATATGTTTTGTTTTTCTGACGGCTGATATGAAATGCCGGCTTTCGGGTTGAAAAAATTAAAAGTATGATTCTGGGTTATATCACGAATGTCGTCATCAATTCCGTCGATCGAATAATAGATACGCCGATATTGCAGATCAACCCAGGTGTGCAGTAATTCAGTAAGTGCATATTCCGTTTTTACAAAAACATTGAAATCCTTTTTTAATGCCTGGCTACGGTACCATTCGTGGTTAATCTCACTGTTTCCGGTAAACTGCGACCAGATCACTGTTCCAAAATGATTGCCGGTATAAGTATTCCACGATCCGCCAACCGATGACTGTAAACGATTGATATGGTAATTCATTGACCATGTTAAACCAGTAAATGTATTCGCAAGTTGCTTTTGTCTAATCAGGTCGCTGGTGCTGATAAAGCCGTCGGGAGTGTAAATTGTATCTGCATTGATTAAGTAATAAGGTGAATTGGTAACGATAGGGTCGATGCCATAATCCTCCAGATCATCACTTTCGCGGTATTGCTCGTAATATCCTGATCCGCGGGTATGGTGAACTGCTGCATTCAGAAACAGTTTTTTGTTGAATTCATGAGAGTAAATAGCCTGGTAATGAGTTTGAGTATAATTATCGGTTTCATTGTCATAATATCGTTCCTTGCCTTGATTATCAATATACCAGCCTGTGCCATTGTATGTTCTGTTTGTGTCGAGGATGGCGGAAGGTACTCCATCCCACGACTGGTAGGTTTTTTCTTTTCCTGAAAAAATATTCAAACGGAGCAAATCTTTTCCTGATGTGTAAGCGCCTGAAATATAATAAGACAACAGGTCGGATGATGCCCTGTCAATATACCCGTCCGACGAAAGTTTCGAAATACGTGCATCCATACTAAAATGTTTTTCAAATAAGCCTGTACCAAATGAAAGGGTATTTTTCAACGTATTGAACGAACCAAATGCACTGTTTAATTCGGCATAGGGTTTCGATTTCAATTGCGAAGATTGCAGATTAATACTTGCTCCGAAAGCAGAAGCACCATTAGTAGATGTTCCCACTCCGCGCTGTATCTGAATGTTGTCGGTGCTTGCGGCAAAATCCGGCAGATCGACCCAAAACACATTGTGCGATTCGGGATCGTTAAGTGGAATTCCGTTTATGGTAACATTTATCCGTGTCATGTCGGTTCCCCGGATTCGTAAAGCGGTATATCCCATGCCGTTACCTGCATCGGAGGTAGAAACTGACGAAATGCTGTTTCCGAGCAATACGGGCAGATCCTGTCCGAAATTAATGGAAGTGATTTCTTTTTTATCGATGTTCTGGTAAGCCACCGGAGTATTGTTCCCGGCACGGGTTGAGCGCACAATTACTTCATCTTCAAGGATTACAGAAGGTTTTAATGCTATTACTAGATTGCTGTTTCCTGATAAGTTAATTTCAGTGGTATCGTTTTTAAACCCAAGATAACTTGTAATAAGTGTGTATGGTCCCGGTTTAAGGTTCGTAATCGAAAACGTGCCCGTATTGCTGCTGACTGCCGTGTGAAAAGTGCTTAACAGCCGGATGTGGGCACCAGGCAGTGATTGATTTGTTTCGCTATCTGTTATTTTCCCCGAAAGGTTAAATTGTGCCAATCCCAGGAATGGCAGCACGACCAGCAAGGCTGGTACGATAATTTTTTTCATTAATCTGTACTTTTAATACGTTAAACTTCAAATGGCGAACAGGGAAAATCCATTCATTTAAAGTTTGTCCATCCCTTCGCCGGCATTACCCGTATCAGGTTCAATGGGTTTGATCTCAGCCCGT
>CAZOXJ010000166.1:4870-8636 GCA_964583325.1 uncultured Lentimicrobiaceae bacterium | reverse complement strand
AGTTTTCCGTTGTTTTTTTGCAACGACGGATGACAAAGCGCCATATCATCAGCCACCGGGCTGAATGTACAGAACAAAGGAATGGAAATCTGGCGCTTTTCGCCCGAAATCATATTCTGCCCTATTAACACCTGTCCTTCCTGTTCACGTACAATATGTCCAAGCATCTCACTCTTCCCTCCACCACTTGCACCTTCGTGCATAAAAGTAGTTATATTATCGTAAGGACTCGAAACCTGGACCGCTGAGCAGTGTGCTGTAATCCAGCCTTCTTTCTCACCTTTATCAAGCAATACTCCATATAATCCTTTCTTCGCACTTGGGCCGGGATACAGATTATACGCATATACTTCGTGAATTTTTTCAGTACGGTTATGCACAACCACCTGTTTGCCGTTAAAATGGGTATGTCGGAAAGTTGGCGCGACATACAGAATACTTTCAATCTGGAAACCCGCAGGCAATTCATCAACCGAAAGCATCTTTTGAAGCATAGCCAATCCAAGTGAGAAAAAAGCAGCGTTGGCAGGCACTACAGCAATTCCACCAGAGCCAATTCCATCGCGGCCGGCGAAAAAGAAAAACACCGACAATTCCTGTTTCTTCAGCCATTCGAAAGTTTCGGATTTCAAATCCCGGAAAGGATACCCGTATTTATCGGCGAAACGAACTTTATCGGTCGGCTTATCATCGGCTATTACCATGGTGTCCGGATCGCGGCGACGCATATACGGATCGGTAAAATTAGCCGAAACCCCGTTTTTAACTTTGTGAATAATAGCTTCGGTATAAATTCCCTTGCCGGGAATATCATAATTTACCTCAAAAGTTGTATTCCCGGCCGAACCAAGGGATGCTTCCATCAATTCGGTGGTATCATTAAACAAGGTGTAATTCCTGCATTCCGTTAATAATGTATATATATCTGAGGGTAAATCGATTCGTTTTTCAGTGAGTTTATTTATCAGTTCTTTCATTCAACATCGGTTACAAATTATCATTCTACTTATCGCTGCAAAGATAGTAACTATTTTTTTGATGCTCTGAAAACGGCCTTCAGCAGACCAATCACTTAACGTATAAACCTGATTTAGTGAATCTTAAATTCACTTCCAGAATTAATGCTTAAAAAACCTGCTCTTCTCTGCAAATTGAACAATGCAGGCTAGTTGCTTAATATCAAACCGTTAAAAAAATCGAGGACTAACTTCAAATTGTTTTTCTAAAGAAACAGAACAAAAAAATATATTAACCAAATCTGAATAAATTAATACTATTGTGTAGGTTACTGATAGTAAGCACATAACCTTATAAATTCCAGACAATTTCCAGCTTTCGAAAGTGCCTTTTGGTAAGCAGAATTTCTACTCATGGCTCAACCTCCCGGTAATATTTTTCTCAGCAAACTTCAAATCTTCGAAATCCTCAATTTCTTATAAGATCAGACTTGGAATTTTAAAAGTTATCCGGTTAATTTATCTTTATTCCCTTATAAAGATATTCGATCAAGCATATATCGGGAAATAGACACATTCTTTATCAATAATTTACAATTTCAAAATTGAAACCATATTGTGCTAATTATATACATATATGTATCTTTATATGTATATTTGTAATGATTATTGGTCCGAACTTTTAAGATTTACTGAAAAAATCTATTCTATGAAAAAGCATTTACTAATTGTTTCAATCTTTTTGCTGGGTACGTTTGTTTCACAAGCCCAATGGCAGCCTGATGTGAGGCTTACCAATAATTCTTCAACATCCAATACTTCTTTAAATAATGCATGGTGTACAGCCGCAAGTGGCGACACGGTGCATGTTGTATGGGATGACCAGCGCGACGGGAATTATGAAATATTCTATAAACGCTCAACTGACGGAGGGTTAACCTGGGGAGAAGATACACAACTAACAAATTCCGTTTATTCATACGATCCTTGTATCGCAGTATCAGGTTCAGTGGTAAATATCGCATGGCAAGAAGAAAAAGATGGATACTATGAGATATACTTCAAACGCTCAACCGATGGTGGCGCAACCTGGGAAGCAGAAAAAAGACTGACAACCAATACTTCTGACTCCTGGAATCCCTCGGTAGCGTTAAGTGGATCGGTAGTGCGCGTGGTATGGGAAGATGAGCGGCAGGGAAACTCTGAGATATACTACAAAGTTTCAACAAATGGAGGCGTAACCTGGAATGCAGATACGCGTTTAACAAATGATGCTGCCAATTCGTGGAATCCAACTGTGGCAGTGTCTGGTCTGGATGTTCATGTTACATGGTACGACGATCGCAACGGGAGTGGGAACTGGGAGATATACTACAAACGCTCAGCAGATGGAGGCTTAAGCTGGGGAGCAGAAACAAGGCTGACAAACAACAGCCATGTTTCAAGGTACCCTTGTATAGCCGTATCCGGCTCAGTAGTTCATCTGGTATGGCACGATGACCGCGACGGGAATTTTGAGATATACTATAAACGTTCAATAGACGGCGGATTAAACTGGGGAGCAGATACCCGCCTGACAAATGCCCTTGATATTTCAATGTATCCAAATATCGCAGTTTCCGGTTCAGTAGTTCATCTTGTATGGTTCGACTTGCGGGATGGAAATTACGAGATATATTACAATCGTTCCGCTGACGGTGGAATAAACTGGGAAACTGATACCCGGATTACGAATGACTTAGCCTTTTCGTTTTATCCTTCAGTAGCCGTATCCGGAAATAAGGTTCATATAGTTTGGCAAGATAACCGCGATGGGAACAACGAGATATATTACAAACGCAACCCAACCGGAGACCCGGTTGGTATAGGAGAATCTACGCTTAGTGTAAATTCAATTCTGATTTCTCCAAATCCTTTCTCAAATGAAATAACCGTCAAAACCGGTATCAACGAACCTAGTGAAATCATTATTTATGATATGATTTCAAGAATTGTTATGAGTCAAAAATTCACAAACACTGCCACATTAAACACTTCACGGCTGGGAAAGGGAATTTATGTTTTCGAAGTGAAAGACAAAAATGCGTTACTGGGCAAAGGCAAAATAGTTAAAGACTGAGAGTACGCTTATCCCTATGGAATGTAGTCTGTCGCATAACTATTGACTGACATTCCTGGGGTGTTTACTGCAGTATAATAAATGATCATTCACCATCCCTGCTGCCTGCATAAACGCATAACAAATGGTTGAACCGACAAATTTAAAACCTCTTTTGATTAAGTCCTTACTCATGGCATCCGATTCGGGTGATTTTGCCGGGAGTTGTTTCAGATCAGTCCAGTTGTTGTAAATGGTTGTTCCGCCGGTAAACTGCCAGATGTATTTATCAAAAGTGCCGAATTCTTCCTGAATTTTAAGAAATGCATTTGCATTGGTAACTGTTGACCGGATTTTAAGCTGGTTGCGGATAATGCGGGTATCTTGCATTAGTTGCTGGATTTTATCTTCGCTGTATTCAGCAATTTTCTCAGCATTAAAATTATCAAATGCCGCCCGGAAACCTTCACGGCGGTGTAAAATTGTTTTCCAGCTCAGCCCGGCCTGGAAAGCATCAAGTATCATAAACTCAAAAAGCTTTTGGTCGTCGTGCAGCGGAACACCCCATTCGTTATCGTGGTACTCAATCATTAAAGGATCGTTTCCTGGCCAGTTGCAGGTGTTGGTGGTTTGCATAGGATTGAATTTGAATGTGGATTACCAATATATCGTTTAGAAGTTCAATGTAGTTCAATGCTGCGCGTTCAAGGTT
>CAZOXJ010000166.1:0-4770 GCA_964583325.1 uncultured Lentimicrobiaceae bacterium | reverse complement strand
TGCGCGTTCAAAGGTTCAATGCTGCGCGTTCAAAGGTTTAATGCTGCGCATTCAATGTTCAATTGCTGCGCGTTCAGGTTTAATGCTGCGTGTTCAAGGTTTAAGGTCTTCTCCCGGAATATAGTTGCAGAGTTCATTAGGTTTTATTATTCCTTTTTCAGTGATAAAACCTGTAATAAATCTCGCCGGGGTAACATCAAAAGCAGGGTTCAATGCATGCGAACCGGGTGAAGCCATACGAATGGTGCGCATAACTCCTGCTGAATCAGGTCCTGAGTAAGTAAGCACTTCATCTTCGCTGCGTTCTTCGATGGGAATCTGTGTTCCGTCAGAAAGTGAAAAATCGATGGTAGAAAAAGGTACAGCTACATAAAACGGTATTCCGAATTCCTTCGCGACAATAGCTTTTTCAAATGTTCCTATTTTGTTGGCAGTATCGCCGTTAGATGCAATCCGGTCGGCACCGGTGATCACAAAATCAATCTTTCCCTGGCTCATCAGGTAAGCACCGGCATTATCGGGAACTATTTTATGCGAGATGCCTTCATTTTGAAGTTCCCAGGCAGTAAGCCGCGCTCCCTGGTTTCTCGGACGGGTTTCATCGGCATACACAAAAAATTCCTTACCCTGTTCTTTTGCAATATACAATGGAGCCAATGCGCTTCCATAATCGACAAAACCAAGCCAGCCGGCATTGCAATGGGTTAAAATGCGACTGCCGTTCTGAATAAGAATGCTTCCATATTCTCCAATTTGTTTGGCATCTGCGATATTCTGATCAGCAAGCCATTGTGCTTCGCGAACAGCGTTTTCAACACTTACTAAACCCGCATTATAAACTTTTTCAGTAGCATAAAAAAGATTGCGGGCAGTTGGACGTGTAGCTTCAATTTCTTTCCTGGCATTATCAACAAAGGATAATTGATCCCCGGTATAATTTCTTGAATTCGCCTCTTGCTTTTCACCCCTCGCCCCTTCCAGAAAAGCCTGAGCCATCGCAAAACCAGCTGCAGCACCAATGGCTCCCGCACCACGCGTAATCATTGTGACAATGGAGTGACATGTATCGCGGTAATTCTGTGCTATAAAAAGTTCAAATGAGAAGGGTAAAGCATTCTGGTCAATCATACTCACTTCACCAGTTTCATTATCCATCCAGATAGTTCTGAAATGCTTGCCATTTACTTTCATTGCATCGGGCTTACATGGTTAACCGCGAGCCACGCCATAAGTCCCATGCCCGTTTCGAGGCTGCGTTCGTCGGCATCAAATTCGGGTGTATGCAGGTTGCGGATGGTTGACCAGGATGGATTTTTAACTCCTAAACGATAAAAACAAGCCGGAATAATATGTGAGTAATAGGCAAAATCTTCAGCTGTCATCCGCTGATCGAGATCAACAACATTTTCAGTTCCGAGATATTCCTGCGCCAACGCTTTAGCTTCGGAAGTTGCAAGTTCGTCGTTTACCAGGAAAGGATATCCTTTATCGATAAACACTTCGCACGAACCGCCCATACTTTCAGCAATTCCTTTGGCTATGGATGTGATTTTTACGTGTGCTTTTGCGCGCCAGCTTTCGTCGAATGTACGGAAAGTACCATCGATCTTTACTTCCGAAGGAATAATATTGGTTCGCCCGTCGGCAATTACGCGACCGAACGAAAGAACCGTAGGAATTCCCGGCGATGCTGCGCGGCTTACCACTTGCTGCAAAGCAACTATGATATGGGATGCGATAAGTACCGGATCGATATTCAGTTCGGGAGTGGCTGCATGGCCTCCCCTGCCTTTAACAGTCAGGTAAACTTCGTCAGTGGAAGCCATGTAACGGCCAGGTTTAAAACCAACTTTTCCGGCTTCGAGGGTCGGCAACACATGCTGTCCGTAAATCCGCGCCGGTTCAGGGTTTTTCAACACACCGTCATTAATCATTGCCAATGCTCCACCGGGAAATTTCTCTTCCGAGGGCTGAAAAATAATCCTTAAAGTACCTTCAAAATCATTCCGGACTTCATTCAGAATTTTCGAAGCTCCTAACAAGGAAGCCATGTGCACATCGTGTCCGCAGGCATGCATTACGCCAGGGTTCTGCGATTTGTAATCGCAGTCATTCAACTCATAAATTGGCAAAGCATCCATATCGGCCCGGAGCGCGAGAGTTGAAACCTGGGGTTGCTGACCTTCTATTTTCGCAACAATTCCGTTGCCCCCAACATTGCGGTTATAGGATATTCCATAACCATCCAGTGTTTTGCAAATGAAATCAGCAGTATTAAATTCTTTCTCTGATAATTCAGGATTTGCGTGCAAATGCCTTCGAATGACGATAATTTCGGGCGCATACTTCGCCGCAAGGTTCTTTATTTTTTCAATCAGTCGATTTGTCATGATATAAATATTAACGCCAGGCAATTATTTAAAACAGGCTGTGTTTAAGCGACAATCTTTTCAACCTCAAATCTCCGTAATCCCTAAAACCCAACCCCAAAAACCTCCCTTAAGTAAACGATTGCATTTCACAAAGTTTCTTATAAATTCCTTCAACAGCAATTAATTCGTGGTGGTTACCCCGCTGAACGATTTGTCCGGCATTTAAAACAATAATTTCGTCGGCGTGCTGAATGGTTGAAAGTCTGTGAGCAATTACAACCGAGGTGCGGTTTTCCATCAGTTTTACCAAAGCATCCTGAACCAGGCGTTCGCTTTCGGTATCAAGTGCCGATGTAGCTTCGTCGAGTATCAGAACCGGAGGATTTTTAAGCACCGCCCGCGCAATGCTGATACGCTGCCGTTGTCCGCCCGAAAGTTTGAGCCCGCGGTCGCCAATGTTGGTATCATATCCTTTATCCAATCGCTCGATAAATTCGTGAGCATTGGCAACTTTAGCTGCTGAAATCACTTTTTCGAGCGTAACATCCTTCATTCCGAAAGAAATATTATCATAAACCGAACCATTAAAAAGTATGGTTTCCTGGTTTACGATTCCCATTAAACCCCTCACATCGCTGATTGCAATTTCACGCACATCGTTTCCGTCAATCAGCAACTGCCCGCCGGTGATATCGTAAAACCGGGGCAGCAGATCGACCATTGTTGATTTGCCACCGCCCGAGGGTCCAACCAATGCAACAGTTCGTCCTTTTGGAATTACCAGGTTGATATTTTTCAGCACGGGCTCGGTATTGTAACTGAATGCCACATTGCGGTATTCGATGCTGTGTTCCAAATCGCTGATATGAATCGGATTGGCTTTTTCAACAATCACTTCCTCGGCCTCAAGTATATGATCGATTCGCTCGAGTGAGGAAGCACCCTTTTGAATATAAGCTGCTGCCTGCGAGATATCTTTTGCCGGCGGCAACAGCTGCGAGAACACCCCCAGGTAAACAAGAAAAAGTGTAGCGTCGAGCGAATGATCGTCCGAAAGTATAAGTCGTCCGCCATACCACAAAATAATAGCCGTAACCATAATCCCTAAAAACTCGCTGAGCGGCGATGCCAGGTCACGCTTGCGTATCATGCGGGTTGCCACTTTGGCGTATTCGGCGTTTGTTTTGGCAAAATTATTATAACTGAATTCGATGGCATTAAATGCTTTGATGATCCTTAAACCCGAAATAGTTTCCTCGATCAGCGATACCAGGCTACCCATTTTTGTTTGCACTTTATCGGAAGTACGACGGAGCGATCGGCCAATCCTTCCGATCAGAAATCCTGAAATCGGTAAAACAATCAACACAAAAACAGTAAGCTGCGGGCTAAGGATGAAAAGGAAAATAAGGTAAGCCAACAATGTAACCGGCTGCCGGAAAATGATTTCGATCATTTGCAGGATACTCCATTCCACTTCCTGCACATCACCGGTAATACGCTGGATAATATCGCCTTTGCGCTGTTCATTGAAATACGACAGAGGCAGGATCAATGCTTTCAGGTAGATTGCATTACGTAAATCTTTAACTACGCCGTTTCGCAATACGGCTATAAAATACATGGCAAAATAGCGGAAAAGATTTTTAAGGAAATAAAGCGCTACCAGAATCATGCATATATATGCCAAAACCGTAATTTCGCTATACTTAGCAATCAGTTCGCTGATATAAAAATTGATATTCTGCATGATGGAGTCCTGGTTGAAAGCCAGAGGAGGAGCCGAAGTGACCGGTTTCGACATTTTGAAAAGTATCTGCAGTATAGGTATCAGAGCACCGAACGAAACCAGTGAAAAAAGGATTACGATTATATTAAAAATAACGTTAATAACTGCATAAACCCAGTAAGGCTTGGCATAACGCATTAGTTTTAAGAATCTTCTCACGAAAAAAGTATTTAAAGAGACAACCCGGTTGTTACTTGAATATTGCGCAAAATTAACATTAAATGAGTTTGATCGGCAATATTTCGTTTGTATGCTAATCAGGCAATATATAAGGTATTATTTATAAAATCAGTACCTTTGCCGCATGGAAACAACACGCCAGCATAAAATTGCACGACTGATACAGAAGGATATGGGAGAAATATTCCAGGCTATGGGCCGTGATAAGTTCCCCGGCAATATGATCACTGTAACCAAGGTTTATATTTCGCCCGATCTTTTTCTTGCAAAAATTTACCTTAGCCTTTTCGGAAAAACTGAAAAACAGGAGCTTCTGGGGCAGATAAAAGAGCACCGGAATGAAATCAGGCTTAAACTCGGGAACCGGATCCGCAACCAGGTACGATCCATACCTGAGCTCGATTTTTTTATCGACGATTCGCTCGATTA
>CAZOXJ010000165.1:0-8658 GCA_964583325.1 uncultured Lentimicrobiaceae bacterium | reverse complement strand
TCAACACATTTCTTAAAAATATCCGTATTTTGCTGTACACCGGTAAACCTTTCGGCACCTGGGCCATATGCGAATACAGGCACCATGGTAGCAGTATGATCTTTACTAGTGAAAGCAGCTACAATTTCGCCTGTTTCAAGGTTGCCTCCATTTATGCCTAAACCACCGGTTTCGTGGTCCGCAGTTACAATTACCAGTGTTTCGCCGTTTTTAACAGCAAACTGCAGTGCTTTTCCAACTGCATTATCAAAATCAACGGTTTCCTTAACTATTGATTCAGCATCGTTATCATGTGCGGCCCAATCGATCATAGAGCCTTCAATCATGATAAAGAAACCTTTTTTGTTCCTTTTCAACATTTTAATAGCCATATCGGTTGCTTCGGAAAGCATTTCGCCCCGTCCTTTTATCATCGAAGGCATGTGCTCATCAGCAAGCAAGGCAGCAAGGCGTTGGGTTGAAGGCACATCAACATCCTTCAGATCACGGGCGATAAAGTATCCACGAGCCGTTAAACTGTCAATCAGGTTCAGGCTATCAGCGCGGCGGGCAAAATGATTGTAACCACCACCAATAAAAACATCAATGTCAGTGCGAAGAAAATCGTAAGCGATATCTTCATATTTCGAACGGTTGGGAGTATGCGCAATAAATGAAGCAGGTGTAGCATGAGTAATGGCAGAGGTAGAAACCAGTCCGGTTGAAAGTCCTTTATCCTCAGCCATTTCGAGGATTGTTTTCACTGGTTTTCCATCGATATCCACTCCAATGCTGCCATTATTGGTTTTAACGCCTGCTGATAAAGCTGTTCCGCCGGCACCTGAATCGGTGATGTAATTGTTTGCCGAATTGGTAATTGAAAAGCCGGTAACAGGCATTCCGGTAGTATTCATAACTCCTTTTTTTGCGGTGTAACCAGCATATACCTGCGAAGTACCCATGCCATCGCCAATAAGGAGGATAATATTTTTGGGCGTGCTGCTTTTTGAATTACGCTTTGATTTTTGAGCATTTGCATCATGAATAGCGACAATAGTTATTGCTGATGCAAGAAATAGTTTGAAAAACAGGTTCATTTCAATATCGTTTAAAGATTTTTTGCAAATATACATGTGATTGGTTAACACTAAGCCACAAACCGAAAAGTTAATACTTTACTTACTTTTATTTCATTTTAAAGCAGCTGTCAATTTCTATTATTGAATAAAGGAATCAGAGGGTGAAAAACAAATCGTTATGAACATATTGCTAAACCAGATTGGTCAGATAAAAAATTTAAGTACATTTGACCGGTTTTTAAGAATGACATATTATAAAAGATAAGCACAAACATACTATTAACCAGCAATTTAAATCTTTTAAACAACACAAAATGAAAGAAAAAATTACAAGTGCGCTTAACGAATCACCAACAGCCCGCTGGATCGCACTGATCCTGATTTCAACGACCATGTTTTTCGCGTATTTCTTTGTTGATGTGGTTGCCCCACTTCAAACGATGCTCGAAACCGATTACAAATGGACTCCTGAGGTGTTCGGAATGCTTGGCGGATCCGAGTTTTTCCTGAATGTCTTTGTATTCTTTCTTATTTTCTCGGGGATTATTCTCGATAAAATGGGTATCCGTTTCACCATTATCACGGCCGGATTAACAATGGTACTCGGTGCTGCAATCAAGTATTATGCGCTAACACCAGGATTTCCTGAAACTGGCCTGGCTGTTTGGCTCGGAACTTTCCTTACATGGATTCCTGCATCAGCAAAACTTGCTTTCTTCGGATTCTCCATTTTTGGTATCGGAGTCGAAATGGCTGGTATTACCGTTTCGAAAACTATTGTAAAATGGTTTAAAGGAAGAGAAATGGCGCTAGCTATGGGCCTCGAAATGGCAGTAGCACGTTTAGGCGTTTTTGCAGTATTTCGTTTGACCCCAATCTTTGCCGAAAGCGGAGGACCTTCAAATTCAGTGCTTTGGGGATTAATTTTCCTTTGTATCGGATTCCTGACTTTCCTGATCTATACTTTTATGGATTTCAAGCTCGACAAGCAAATGGGTGTTACCAATGAAGTTGCCCCTGAGGATGAGTTTAAAATCAGCGACCTGAAAAAGATTTTCACTAACCCTGGATTTTTAGCTATTGCAGGTCTTTGCGTTCTGTTTTATTCAGCCATTTTCCCTTTCCAGAAATTTGCAACCGATATGCTTGCATCAAAACTGGATGTGGATATGAAAAGTGCTGCAGCTTATTTCTCTTATTTCCCAATCGGAGCGATGGTACTAACTCCTTTTATCGGTTATTTCCTCGATGTTAAAGGAAAAGGCGCTTCGATGATGTTGTACGGAGCTATACTGCTTACCATTTCGCACCTTATTTTCGCCTTTGTTCCAGCCGAAATATTCAATGTTCCTATTGCAATTATGACAATTGTTATCCTTGGAACTGCATTTTCACTTGTTCCGGCATCAATGTGGCCATCACTTCCGAAAATTGTTGAAGAAAGATATCTTGGATCAGCTTACGGCAGTATTTTCTGGATTCAGAACATTGGACTTCTTGCGGTGCCAATCCTTATAGGCTGGTCACTTTCAGCATCAAATCCCGGTGTTTCGGAACAAATTACAGCAGGCGTTGTTGGAGCCAAATACAATTATACCGTACCTGAATTAATTTTCGCAAGTTTCGGTGTTCTGGCAATTATATTGAGCCTGGTGCTTCGCGCTGTTGACAAAAAACATGGTTACGGACTCGAAATTCCGAATAAAAAGAAATAGGTTCAACCAATCAGCAAATAAAAAAAGCAGCCTAATAGCTGCTTTTTTTATTTTGTCACCTTCACAAATCTGTATTTCCCGAACATATCTTTTAGCAGTTCACGTTCAGTAAACCAATTCTCATCGAAAAGAGAAAGTACTTCCTTGCCAAATGCCTCATTGATTTCGAGCCATACTGTCCCCCCGTTAACAAGCCTGTTTTTTGCAAAATCCTGTATACAGCGGTAAAATACCAGCGGATCGTCATCAGGAACAAACAAAGCAGTATGAGGCTCATAATCAAGGACATTAGGCTTCATTAACAGTTTCTCCGATTCAGTTACGTAAGGCGGATTGCTTATTATCATATTGCATTCGGGAAATAAATGCCATTGCGACGCATCAAGAATATCAGCTTTAAAAAAATGAACCTTAACCCCATATTTTACTGCATTTCGCTCTGCTATTGTAATGGCGGGTTCCGAAATATCGACTGCGGAAACGGTTGATTGTGGAATATGCTTCTTTAACGAAATTGCAATACAGCCGCTTCCGGTTCCAATATCAAGAATTTTGAACTTTTGAAAAGATTCATTTTTAGCAGAAGATTTCAAAATCAGGCTTACCATCTCTTCCGTTTCAGGTCGGGGGATTAAAACCGATTCGTTTACTTCAAATTCCATATCCATAAACCATGCTTTGCCGAGCACATACTGCAAAGGAATGTTTTTCAGTATTTTATTCACTGCGATTCGGATCAGCTGAGATTTTTCAACTGCTGCAGCTGCCGATCCGGCCATAACTCTTTGTAAAGGGGACAAATGAAAGTAATGTTCAAAAAGCCGGTCTGCTATGGCACGGGCTTCTTCATCAGGAAACAAAACGCTCATTTCCAGCACAATACTTTTGTATAAATCGCTGATCAGGATTACCATTTTTACACTTAAGGCTTAGTATTTATTCCTGACAAAGATATTCCGAAAAAAGAGACTAAATTTTATTACTGGCAATCAACACCTGTTTAACTACTATTTCACTATTTTTGATAAAATTATACCTCATAAATCAAACACTATGCGGACGCTACTCTTCATAACAGCTTTTCTTGTACTTTCAGTTTTCAACTCGAAATCGCAGGAGTTCCTCCCATTTGCTTCAAGCAATTATGCAGGCATTACAGGTGTGCAACTGCAACCGGCATCCATTGCCGACAGCCGATATAGTTTCGATCTGGCATTTTCATCAACTAACTTTTCGTATTCCAATAATTTTTATGGAATAGATCCATATGTTATCTGGCACCCAAAAGTATTAACAGAAGACTTTGATTTTCATGGACCTTACATATCGCGTAACCTTGATGGCCAGGATAAATCAGGAATTATAACCATGAAGCAGGATTTGTTTTCTTTTATGGTAGCCGTTTCTGATAAGAGTTCCATTGCTTTTACACCATCCTTCCGCACCATAATAAATATTGATAATATGACGGAATCTCTAGCTGTGCTTATCGACAATATGGACAAGGAAACTAACCTCTGGAACGTCAGGCTGAAAAATGAAAATGTATATGCACAAATGAATTCATGGGCCGAATATGGATTTACCTACGCCAGGGTGGTAATGGACAAACAAGAACATTTCCTTAAAGCCGGCGTAACGATGAAATTTATCCAGGGCATGGGTTCGGGCTATATGTTTATGAAAGATCTGAATTATGAAGTTGAAAACAGTGATACTGTATCATTATATAATACCTACACTAATTATGGAATTACTGAAAATATTGCCCTGGAAGATTTCAGCTACCAGTTTGATGCCAACCCTTCGCTTGCTTTTGACTTGGGGATAGTTTACGAATACCGGCCTGACTGGATGAAATATAAATATGATATGGATGGAAAAACCAATATCTGGCGAAGGGATAAGGATAAATACCTTTTCAGGATAGGTTTTACAGCTACTGATCTGGGAAATACCCGATACAAGAGAAATCCTATAAGTAAGGATTTCACCGCCGATATCCAGAACCTTTATATAGGCGATATTAATTCCATATCAGAGTTAGACTCACTTATATTTAACAATTTTGAGTCGGCCGATGTTTCTTCCAATTACAATATGACTCTCCCGATATGCCTTAGCCTGCAGGCCGATGTAAGAGTTGCTGAAGGATTGTATGTGAATTTCACACCATACCTCGCTTTGAACCGTGGCAATAATAATGTAAATAAAGTACATTATGTCTCCTCATTCAATATTGTGCCGCGTTACGACAAGAAATGGTTCGGGCTATCGGTGCCGGTGCAGTACAATGCTTACAAACACTGGAATATTGGATTAGGTTTGCGGCTGGGATCATTGTGGCTTGGGTGGAACGACATGTTTTCGATGCTGGTAACTACTAAAAACAGATACGGATCTGCCGTTTCGGCTATTTTCAAGATACCAATTCTTTATCGCCAGCCTAAGGATATAGATTACGATAAAGTTTCGGATTCGCGGGATCAATGTCCTGAACTAGCCGGATTATATGAAACAGGTGGTTGTCCGGATGCTGATCTGGATGGAATACCGGACGGAAATGACAATTGTCCCGATATCTTTGGGTTAATGAAATTTGCTGGTTGTCCTGATACTGATGATGACGGCGTTATTGATAAAGAAGATTTATGTCCGGATGTAAAAGGACTCGTATATTTTAATGGTTGTCCTGACAGCGATGGAGATAGTATTACTGATCAGAATGACCTATGCCCGTTTAATGCCGGTACAATTAAAATGGCTGGTTGCCCAGATCAGGATGATGACGGAATTGCCGATAAAGACGATAATTGTCCAACTGTTGCAGGCACCGTTGAAAACAGGGGCTGCCCCTTTATTGACAGTGATGGCGATGGCATTAAAGACGAAATGGATAACTGCCCCGGAATGAAGGGCCCTGTTGATAATAATGGTTGTCCATGGCAAGATACTGACAATGATAGCATTCCGGATAAAGATGATGACTGTCCGAGTATTCAGGGTTCTGCTATTTTCAAAGGCTGCCCCGATACCGACGGCGATGGTATTTCAGATAAATATGATCTGTGCCCTACCCTGCCGGGAATTGCTCAAAATAACGGATGCCCTGAAATTAAAAAAGAAGAACAGGATGTGCTTAATAAAGCATTCAGCAACCTTGAATTCGAAACCGGGAAATCGGTAATACGAAAATCTTCTTTAAGTTCGCTCGACGAATTGGTTACAGTTATGCAGAAACGTCCCGAATTCAAACTGTCACTTGCCGGGCATACCGATAATGTCGGGAAACCGGAATCGAACCTTGCCTTGTCGAAAAACAGAACACTTGCGGTAAAAAATTACCTGGCCAAGCAAGGAATTGAGTCGAACCGAATAAAAGCTGAATGGTACGGACAAACTAAACCGATTGCTACTAATGATACCCCTGAAGGCCGCCAGCAAAACAGGCGCGTTGAGATGAAGATTGTTTTTGAGTAGAGAATTGGAAGACAGAAGTAAGAAGACGGAAGACGGAAGACAGAAGTCGGAAGATGGAAGTCGGATGTCGGATGTCGGAAGATGGAAGTTGGAAGATGGAAGTCGGAAGTTGCATGGAAGGATGCAGGAAAATCTGACCGGTTTAGGGAAGTTCTGCAATAAATGCAGCCTTCGGTATTCCGACTTTCAGCCAAATCAATTATTAAACCTATTAAACTTCAAGCCATATGAAAACAAGCGAATCAATCAGCCAATTTATGCAACAGCCTCAGATTGCAGTGGTTGGAATATCGCGGAATAAAAACAAATTCGGGAATGCTGTTTACCAGACATTGAAAAAAAAGGGAATAAAAGTACTTCCTGTTAATCCGCATTTAACTCATTTCGAAGGCGACAAATGTTTCAGCAGCATTGAAACTCTCCCGTCCGATGTAAAAGCCTTATTTGTGAATACGCCTCCCGAGTCGACCATTAAAATTGTGGAGAGTGCCTGCAAAAAAGGCATTCAGCACATATGGCTGCAGCAGGGATCAAGCAATGACGAGGTGATTAAGTATCTTGAAGGAAAAGATATCAATTATGTATCCGATCGGTGTATTATGATGTTTGCCGAACCAGTTGGTTCATTCCACGGGATTCACAGGTTCTTTTCTAAACTTACAGGGAATTACCCTAAATAAATTCTCAGATAAACTAAATAATGCATCAGATTACTGATCATACTTTCCAAGATTGTATTTTTTGCCGCAAAGAGATTATTGAAAACTCATTTTGCACAACTACACGTTTCAGCGCATTTTACAATATTGCTCCAATCCTACCTGGTCATTCGCTTATTATTCCAAATAAACATTACGAGACGCTTTTCGAATTAGCTGATGAAGAACTGGGAGAAATGATGGTATTTGCACGAAAAATCACTTCGGTTCTAAAGACTTTTTTTAATTGCGAAGGCTTCGACTGGACGATTCAGGACGGAGTTTCAGCAGGGCAAACAGTTCCACACCTTCATTTGCACATTATTCCACGTAAACCACTTGATTTGCCTGAAAACAATGAATGGTACAGTAAAATCCCACATAGCGAAGCTGGTATCCTGGATAGTGAAAACCGCGCGCGACTCAATGATCAGGAGTACGACGAAATTACTGAAAGGCTGAAGTTAGCATGTACATCAATATACGAGTAAAAGTATTGATTGATAATATTTCAGTATCAAGTCGGCAACAGATATAAAACTGAATGCCAACATTGCGTTTATATATCTTATTTCATCCTGAAAAGATGAAGTTCCTCAATATTGCCTCGGTACATGTGTAAAATCCGTCCGCCTTTCACGGCTTCGAACTGAGCTGTAAATGTTTCGGTAGCTCCTTTGAAACGGTTTGTGAGTTGAATCTGCCAGTTTGTTACTATACTTTTCCCCTCACAAACTTCGCCATAATAACGGTTTCCGGGACTATTCAATGTATTGTCAACTCCCTTATAAACACTTTTATACGTTCCGTTATCGTAAAAATTGAATTCAGTGGTTGAGGATGAAAAGGCCATGCCTGCATTATTGCCTGTGTACACATAAAAATACTGAACATTTGAACCGCTGGCTGAATACCAGTTGCCAGGCAGATCATTGGCAGAAACAGCAAATTTGTTATAGTTGAACATTTTAAGTAATGGATTCCAGATTTCACTGCCGGCATCCCAGCCAATATTGTATACATCTGTTCCGAATTCCCTGACGAATGTGTTTTTATCGGGTGCAATAAACTCAACCCAACCGGAGTTTCCTTTCCTGAACAATGCAACATACACTTGTCTGCCGGTTTTATTATCTGTGGCATCACCGGCACCTAAATAAGCCCTTTGTGGATCAAGAGAAGGGGAAGCTACCTTAAAATTTCGCAGGTTACTGTACCGTGGTCCAACTAAAATATTCCATGCATTGCTTACATGTGGCTCAGGATCTGCAGCAATAGTTGTTCCTTCTTTTGCATAATGAATCAGTACTTTCATGTTTCCTTTCGTTACCTGAACCCAATCTTCCTGTTCGGCAGCAACCCAGCCGTCGTCGAAGTTGGTGGTAGAATAGCTAAAGGCTTTCCCGTAAGTTTGCTGTGCCGGTGTTGTTTTTGTTTGTTCCGGAATTTGGGAACCATTATCAGTGCCGATACCGGTCACAGGTGGTGGTGTAGCATTTCCCATCTTTTTGAATTCAACTGACTGTAGAAATTTGTCAATATCGTTTAAATACTCCTGGTTATTTAGTGTGATGATAATACTGGCACAGCGGTCGAACCCGCTAATGGTTGTAAGCATGGCCTGGGCATCTGCATTGTTAAATTTGAATTTCACAACCCCTTCTTTTATTTTCCAGCCGTCAGTTTCATACACTTCATTCAAAATGG
>CAZOXJ010000164.1:0-8720 GCA_964583325.1 uncultured Lentimicrobiaceae bacterium | reverse complement strand
ACCGCAAATGCGAGCAATAAAAACTGCGAAACGGATTCCCACGGGCTTATTTTTTCAACATTCGAATCGTCAAATCCAACTGCCGGGATAAAGAGAACTTTGAAAATATTCTTTCCAAAAGACCAGATGATCATGGTGAGAAGAAGAAGAACCGCTATCAGCAGAATGATTTGTCCGGCGTCAAACAATGATTTGAAAATCAGGAATTCGCTTACAAAAAGCCCCGATGGCGGCATAGCGGTTGAACTGATAAATCCCAAAAGCAGCACCATGGCTCCGGTGGCATTGTATTTAAAGTAATTCCCAACATGGTAAATGCTTTTGTTTTGAAAAACCCGGTACAACTGGTTGAACTGAAAGAACAAACTCGATTTCACGAAAGCATGCAATACAACATGCAGCACTGCAGCATAATATCCTATTCCTCCGGCTGCTACTCCCAGCATTACAATCCCCATGTGCTCAATGCCGGAATACGCGAACATACGTTTGATATTCTTCACTTTCATCATGTAAACCGTTGCCACAAACAGCGACAGGAAAGCAGCTGAACCTACCACCAGCTGAGCCCAATGCAGCAGCGGAGTGTTGGCAACTACAATGTAAAAGCGAAAAATCCCCACAAAGCCTAAGTTCATCAGCACACTTGCCAGTAAAGCACCGGCAGGCGCTGGAGCGGTATCTTTGGCGTCAATTCCGGCGGTAAACATAGGAACCAATCCCAGTTTTGCCGTAAAACCGGTAAAAATAAACAGGAACGCCATCCTGAGCCAAACCGGGTTCAGCTGATCGCTTTTTGCCAGCAGGTTAGTATACGAAAGATCGTCGCTACCAGCCTGTTGCAGCGAAAGACTGAGAAAAAGTATCCCTATGAAAATGAATGTGATGCTGATGGCACAAATAAAAACATACTTCCAGGTTCCTTCGAGCGCCAGTTTGTTACGGTGGTGATAGATAAGGGCTGAAGCACTCAGGGTAGTTATTTCGGTAAAAATCCAGGTAACTGCAATGTGGTTTGAAAGGTATCCTGCACTAATGGCCATAATCAGCAACACCAGTGCGGAAAGATAAATTGCCCTGGTCTGGGCATTCTCATGGTGATTTTCGATATAAATCCTGCTGTGCAGCGCGGCAGGAATAGCAATAATACTGAGTGTAACAAGCAGTACCAAGCCGAGCGAATCGTATGTAAAATAAACCAGTTCAGTAACACCTTTATTCAAAAATGCATGCACTGTAAATACCGACTGAAGCAGCAGAAAAAGTCCTGTAAGCGAATATTCAATCGTCTTATTCCTGGTAAAAAACAGGGCAATTACAATGGCTAACGTTCCTAATAAATAAATTCCAATCATCGTTTTCCTGGTTTTGCCTGTTAATAATCTTTCAAATTACTGAGCTGATCCACATCCACATCTTTAAACACATCCCCTATTTTGTTAAGGAAAATCCCGAGGATGAGCACACTGGCAAAAATATCAAGCAGAATCCCCAGGTTCACCAGCATCGGCATTTCGTTACCAACGGCCAGCGAAAGAACAAAAACACCGTTTTCAATTACCATATATCCCATAACGTGGGTGATAATTTTGCGGCGTGTTGCAATAAGGTAAAGTCCGAAGAACAAAGTAGAAAGTGCTACAACGAAGAATATTTTATCCAGGTTATCATCTTTTATCGTATTGGAAATCAAAATAGTGATCACAACAATAAAAGTGGTGATTACCAGCGACACGAAATTGGGTAGAAAAGGCTCGGCTTCGCGCGTAATGTTGTTACGCTTAAGCAGATAAGCCAGAAACATTGGCACCGCAATCGACTTGAATATGATGGTTTCCAAAAGGATTAACACCAGGTTTAATGTATTGATTTCGTTCAGTTGTATGAAAACCACGAAGAAAAGCAATACTCCCTGCAGGGCCAGTACTTTAATATAGGTCATCAGCCGGTTGGCGATTGCCATATAAAAAAGCGTTATTATAAAAGTGATTAAAAGTACATGTATCATCGTACTAATTTGTATTTAAACAGTTTACATGAATTTTTGAAGTATCAGAAGCACCCCGAAGAAAATAAGCAGGCTAACCGAAGTCAGCGCTACAATAAACTGCGGATTGTGGCTCATCCGAAATCGTGCCATAAACGATTCAATCAACCCTATTGTTACCGCCATCAGGAACTGCATGGCAAAAAACGCTGTGATCGAATATTGTAAAGGAATTACACCGATAAACAGGTTAACGATAAGTGCGCCGTAAATGGCAAATTTGAGGTACCCGGCAGTAAGTATCAATCCCAGGTCGAAACCACTGTTATCCAAAATCATAACTTCGTGTATCATGGTGAGCTCAAGATGGGTTTTCGGATCGTCGATGGGCATTCGGCTGCTTTCGATCATTGCAATCATAAGAAGCACGAATGTGGCAAGGGCTGCAAGTGCATAGCTGATCTGCGAACCGATATGAAGGGCCGCAAATATTTCCTGAAACGATGTGTGACCCGAAAGCAGAGCCAGCGAACCCATCAGAATAAAAAAGGCAGGCTCGGCAAACATCGAGTACAAAGCTTCGCGGCTGGCACCCATGCCTTCGAAACTGCTGCCTGTATCCATAGCCGCTATAATACTGAAAAACTTCCCTAACGCCAGCACATAGGCGAAAAAGATAAAGTCGCCTTCAAAACTCAACACCCCGGCCGACTGACCAAACGGCACCACCAGCATAGCCATAATAACAGAAGCGAAATAAATGGTTGGGGCTATCTGAAAAACAAAACTGGTTGTTTCGCTGTATACTACTCCTTTGCGGAACAGCCGGATTACATCAAACACAGGTTGCATAATTCCCGGCCCTTTACGACCCGAAGCCAGGCTTTTTGTACGGATAACAATACCCGTAAAAAAGATGGAAGCAACTATAATCAGTAGTACACTCAGCATGGTTATAAATGTTTTAAAAAATCAAAAAATGTCGTAACGTTCTGGTAAATAACAGGTATGCTTAAAACTGCAAGGACAAAAATCACCCCGTACAGGATGTAGATTTGAAGTTTCCCGTTGTTCAAAAAAGTAAAACGCCCCATAAACGATTTGTTTGCTTTCAACGGACTATCAATCAGCCATTTTTCAACTTCATCGTAGGGATGGGTATGGTATTTCCCTTCGGAGGGAAATATGCCTTTAATTTCTTCTTCGTGTTTACCGATGAGCAGGAAAGGCGCAAAAAGTTTGCTGTATGTCCGTACGAATGAACCCGCGGTATATTGCTGTTTTGAAGTCGGCGCTGTATAACCGCAGCCCCAGGTGGGACCAGTTTCAACTTTTCGGTGGCTTAAAATATATTTCCTCAACATAAACAGGCTGAATACAAGCAGTATAAATATCCATGCTGCCAAACTGATGGGCTGTAAGGCCTTAAAAGCATTTACCGGAACCAGGTTTACTTGTGTTGAAAATGAAGCTGTAAAAAGGTTCACCGGTTGCGATAGCAGGTTGATAAATCCCATCGGGAACAAACCAATTAAAATGATGACAGCTGCCAGCGCATACATGGGTATGAGTTGCAGAAAAGGAACTTCGCGGCACGAATCGGGAAGCTTTTGCCGTTCGGTTCCCAGAAAAACCACTCCGAACGCTTTTGTAAAACATAACATTGCAAGTCCGCCTATTAACGCTAATCCGGCTGTGCTGAATATTGCCGCCAGCAACGAAAGCAAAGTAGCATCCAGCAGCCAGTTATATAATCCGGTGTATATGATAAACTCCGAAATAAACCCGTTGAAAGGTGGAATTCCACTGATGGCGATGGCAGCAATTAAAAAGAGTACAGCTGTCTGAGGCATTTTTTTGAGCAGTCCACCCAGTTTTTCAATATCCATGGTATGTGTGGCCTGGTAAACGTTTCCGGCTGCATAAAAAAGCAATGATTTAAAGAGTGCATGATTCAGGGTATGCAACAGTGCTCCGGCAAAACCGAGAGTAGCCAGAACCTGGTTTCCATTCCCAATGCCAATGCTTCCTATTCCTATTCCAATTCCGATAATACCAATATTTTCAATGCTGTGGTATGCAAGCAGTTTCTTCAGGTTATGTTGTATTATGGCAAGCATCACTCCATATAATCCCGAAATCAGCGAAGTGATAAGAATAATATATCCAACTGTAACAAAATCAGTTTTTATAACCAGCAGCATGCGCAGGATGCCAAATATCCCGATTTTGATGATCACGCCCGACATCATACCCGAAACATGCGAAGGAGCAGCCGGATGCGCGTATGGCAACCAGGTGTGAAAAGGCACAAATCCTGCTTTAATGGCGAAAGCGATGAAAAAAATAATAAATAACAACAGCGACGCAGGTCCGGGAAGCGATGCTGTATACGCCGTAATTGCTTCAAAATCATAACTTCCGGTTTTATTTGCCACCCAAATAAACCCAAGCATCAGAAAAATTATCGAGAAATGGGCTTGTATCAGGTAGTTGATCCCGGCTTTGATAGTTGCTATATGTTCGTGATCAAAAATAATAAGCAGGAACGAAGCAATAGCCAATATTTCCCAGGCAATAAGAAAAACAAAACTATTCTGAATTACGCATATGCTCACGATTGCAGCATGCTGTATAAGCATGGCTATGCTGTGTAAAGTAAGGTTGTTGTGTTGCTCCCGGTAGGCTTTCATATAAAACAAACCATAAAACCCACCAGTAACAAACACTAAGTTTACAACAAGTATAAACCAGCCTGACAAAGCATCAATCCGTATAGGTATATCGCCGGTAACGAAACTTCCGGGAAGTATAAATTCAAGCACTTCACCCTGCAAACTCTGAACAGCTAAGTATCCTGAAAGTAAAGCATTTACCAGTAACAAAGCAAACGTCACTATCCCTTTACCATTCACTTTAAAAAAAGGAATAAGGAGCATGCCTGCAAAAGGCACCAGGACGAATGCTGCTGCCAGGTTCATGAAACTACATTAAAAACTGTGAGAATAAACATGGCAAGTATAAAAACGATGCCATACAACACATACGACTGTATGCGGCCATTCTGAATAAAGCTGAAATAATTTACCGACCAGTTTAAGCGGCGGGTAAAGGGCTGGATAAAGTTATGTTCGAAAAAATCGTAATAATGCGAAACATACGATCTTGCCGAAGGGAATATCTCCCCTTTTTCGATTTCAGTATAATGTTTCCTTTCTATTAGCAGGAAGTTGAAAATTTTGCCCAGGGGTTTCGAAAACGATTTGCCGGTGTATTGCTGACGGCTGTTTGGTGCTGAATATCCACAACCCCAGGTAGCATCTACCCGCTGCACCCTGGTTTTCATAACTCGTGAACGGACTATCCATATAAATCCGGCAATACCGGTTAAAAGCAGTGAATACAAGCTTATTCCGGAAATTGTTCCGCTTACTCCTGACAATACAGCCGTTCCGGTGTTACCCGGCATCAATCCTGTTAAAGAATTTCCGATAATCTGCATATAAAAACCAGGCACAAAAGCTACACTTAACATTACTGCAATGATCGCATATTGAGGAATCAGCATCAGATATGAAACCTCATGTGGCTTATGCGGAAGTTCTGTTCGTGGCTGGCCGAGAAATATCGTTCCGAAGGTTTTCGCAAACGTAAGTACCGATAAACCACCTATTATGCTCAATCCGGCCAGTGACAATACAAACAGAATTGTTTCACTGATGCTGCTGGCATGAATACCTTCGATAAGCCCGATATAAATTATAAATTCGGAAACAAAACCGTTAAAAGGAGGTAGTCCGCCAATTGCGGCAGCTCCGACAAGAAAAAAAGCTGCCGTGCGGGGCATGGATTTTATAAGTCCACCCAGTTTCTCCATATCGCGGGTATGCGTTTGCTGGTAAACCGATCCGGCTGAATAAAACAACAATGATTTGAATAAGGAATGGTTGAGCACATGCAGCAAAGCTCCTCCGAAGCCAAGGAAATACATCATCTGCGAGCCATTTCCGATCCCGATAAGCCCGATGCCGATCCCAATGCCGATGATACCGATATTTTCGATGGTGCAATACGCTAACATCTTTTTAAAGTCGCGGTGAACAGCCGCATTCAGTATTCCATAAATTCCGGTAAGCACGGCAAGCGACAGAATAATCTGACCTAAAAGTATAAAATCGGCATTCAGTAAACTGATCATTCTGAAAATGCCGTATATCCCCAGTTTCACAATCACACCCGACATTACGCCCGAAATATGCGATGGCGCTGCGGGATGGGCATGAGGAAGCCAGCTGTGCAAGGGAATAAACCCGGCTTTCAGTCCGAAGCCTGCAAAAAACAGGAGAAATAACCAGGTATTGTTGTTCGTCAGAAAAAAACTGCGGATGGCTTCGAAACTGAAAGAGCCTGTAATGCTATAAACCCATATAAAACCCATTGTGAGGAACACAACACTGATATGCATCTGAACCAGGTAGTTAATTCCGGCTTTTAAGGTCTGACCTTTGTGATGATCAAAAATCACAAGAAGCATGGATGTGAGCGACATTACTTCCCAGGCAAGCAGAAAGGCAAAACCATTCTGCAGCATACAAACCCATACCATCGATAAATGGAAGAGGATGAAAAGCGACCAGTGAAGTGTCAGCTTTGACGATGGATTGGTATAAGCTTTAAGGTAACCAGTACCGTAAAAGACGCCAGTGAGCGAAGTGAAATTGATTATGAGAATAAACCATGCCGACAATCCGTCGATCCGTATCAGGATATCACCTAAAAATGAACCAGCATATATCAAAAACTCAACATTATTTCCATTTAATGCCGGAATGGCAAGCCAGGATGTGATCAGAACATTAATAAGCACTGCGAACGCTGCTGTATAAGCTTTGAGGGCAGAAGGGATAAAAAACAACACCAAAATTGCAAGTAGGGTAACGATCCAACTCACAATTATCATTTCCATCATGATCGGGAAACTTTTATGCTAACCTTAAAAGAAAGCAAATTTAGGGAAAATTTGCGGGCGGCGGCCTGGTTATTTTGAGAGTGGGTGCTGATAGTGGATGGTGATGGTGGTGAATGATGAATGGGGAATGGTGGATGGTTACTGATGGCTGGTGTGCAGACACTTCACTCTTAAGTGGTTTTGCAGTGTTTATCCAGGTTCTTCAAGAGTGAATGTCAGACACCGCCAGATAAGAGTGAATGTCAGACACCGCCAGATAATATTTTTGCAGGAAATAATGTCATACACCGGCAGATTGTTACCTTCGCGGCAATTAAATGAAAACAATTTCCTGATGCCGATTCCACAATGGCTTAGCCGCACCGAATTGCTTACGGGTAAGGAAAAACTCCTTGCTTTGCGCGAAAAACATGTCCTGGTTGCCGGTCTGGGTGGCGTTGGCGCTATGGCTGCCGAGCAGATTTGCCGCGCCGGTGTCGGCCGTATGACTATAATTGATGGCGATACGGTTCATCCCAGCAACCGCAACAGGCAGCTGGCCGCATTGAAAAGCACCGAAGGAATTGCCAAAACTGAAGTAATGGCCAAACGCCTGCTTGATATCAATCCTGATCTGCAGCTCACTGTCATTTATGAATATATGAAAGATGACCGTACAATCGAAATCCTGGAACAAGGCTACGATTATGTGGTTGACGCAATTGATACGCTTTCGCCAAAGGTTTTTTTCCTGTTTCATTGCGTGAGGTTAGGACTGCCGGTTGTAAGCTCAATGGGAGCCGGCGGTAAGTACGATCCCATGCAGGTTGCCGTTGCTGACATCAACGATTCATACAATTGCAAGCTGGCGTATTACATGCGAAAAAGACTCCATAAAATGGGTGTCTGGACAGGTATTAAAGTAATTTTCTCGCCTGAAGTAGTCGAAAGGAGTTCAGTGATTTTACAGGAAGGCGAATCGAACAAGAAATCCAATGTAGGCACTATTTCGTATATGCCGGCAATATTCGGTTGTTTCTGTGCTTCGGTAGTGCTGAGGGATTTGATGGAGATAAAGACCGTAAATTCAGCTGTTACAGCTAAATAATTTACCGGATCACAACTTTGGGGTAAGTCAGGCTGGATTTGTAACTTAGCCAAGCAAGCTCATTCCGCTGCGCGGAATAAACCAGCCTCAGTATACTCTTAGTATTTCAAATCCTGTTAATACAGTCGGGTGCGATTACAAATCCCGCCCGGCTAAGGTATTTGCGATTATGGCAGGCTCAGTAGCAGTACGATAAAACATCTGTTGATAGCTGTTAATTGTAGAGTGTATCAATTGCCCCTGATCCTGCCATAATCGCAAAGTGTAATTTAAATGGCAGGTGCTTCCTGGCTTTGAGCACCAGTACCAATATATTTTGCATCACCGAAAGCCAGAACAGGTAAAAAGATAATACCAAGCAGGATAAGCCCTACGGTAAAACCACTTCCTTTTCCGAATGAAAGCGAGAGGTTATGCAACACAAGTGCAGCAAATACAATATTAACTACAGGTATGAGCATCAGCAATAACCACCACCAGGGTTTACCAACTATTTCGAGCAGTACTATCATATTGTAGATAGGGATGATGGCCGCCCAGCCTGGCTTACCCGCTTTCGAATAAATCATCCACATAGTTGCAATCATAAAAGCGATGATCGCAAGGTAAATAATGATAAAAATCTCCATGTTCATCTGTATTATATTTCCTACTCATTTGGCTTTTCGGAATGCGCC
>CAZOXJ010000163.1:0-8791 GCA_964583325.1 uncultured Lentimicrobiaceae bacterium | reverse complement strand
TTTATAGGATTCTTTTTTAGGATGAACGGTTAAAGGTTCAATGCTGCGCGTTCAAAGGTTCAATGCTGCGCGTTCAAAGGTTCAATGCTGTATGTTCAAGGATTCAATGCTTCGCGTTCAAGGGTTCAATGCTTCGCGTTCAATGCGCGGCTTTCAAACCAGAAACCAGAAACTTGAAACCAGAAACCCTTCCAACCCTTCTAATATCCGAACAACGGGAATTCGCTCATCATTTCGTTAACCTGCGAACGAACTTTAGCAATTACTTCCTCGTTATCGTGGTTAGCAATTACCTCGTCAATCAGGTCAACAATCAAAGGCATATGCGCTTCTTTGAGTCCGCGGGTGGTTATAGCCGGAGTTCCTACACGGATACCCGAAGTGGTAAACGGTGTGCGGCTGTCGAAAGGAACCATGTTTTTATTCAGGGTGATATCAGCTTTAACAAGCAGGTTTTCAACCATTTTGCCGGTAATATCAGGATATTTGGTACGCAGGTCGATAAGCATCAGGTGATTGTCGGTGCCGCCCGAAATAACTTTATATCCTTTGTCCATAAAGGCTTTCGACATAACCTGTGCATTCTTTTTTACCTGAATGGCATATTCCATAAACTCATCGGAAAGTGCTTCGCCGAAAGCAACTGCCTTACTGGCAATTACATGCTCCAACGGACCGCCTTGTATCCCCGGGAAAACTGCGCTGTCGAGCATAGCCGACATCATTTTCGGTTCGCCCTTAGGTGTTTTTATGCCCCATGGATTTTCGAAATCTTTTCCCATCAGGATAAGTCCGCCGCGTGGACCGCGCAGGGTTTTATGAGTTGTAGTAGTGATAATATGGCAATAAGGAACAGGGTCGTTGAGCAGTCCGCGGGCGATAAGACCAGCCGGATGCGCAATATCGGCCATCAGCAAAGCACCGATTTTATCAGCTATCTGGCGCATGCGTTTGTAGTCCCAGTCGCGGCTGTATGCCGAAGCACCGGCAATAATGAGTTTTGGTTTTCCAGCTAATGCTGCTTCTTCCATTTTATCATAATCGATAGTTCCGGTAGCTTCTTCAACACCGTAAGCAATTGGATTATAAAGAATGCCCGATGAGTTTACCGGTGATCCGTGCGACAAATGCCCGCCATGCGAAAGGTTAAGACCCATAAAAGTATCGCCTGGTTTCAGAATGGTCATGAGCACAGCCATATTAGCCTGAGCGCCTGAGTGAGGCTGAACATTGGCCCATTCGGCACCGAAAAGCGCTTTGGCACGATCGATGGCAATCTGTTCCGTTTGATCCACTACCTGGCAACCGCCATAATACCTGCGACCGGGATAGCCTTCGGCATATTTGTTGGTTAATACCGATCCCATTGCTTTGAGAACCTGATCACTAACGAAATTTTCGGAAGCAATAAGTTCGATGCCATGCATCTGACGGTCTTTTTCCTCATCGATGAGGTCAAAAATAACTTTGTCTTTTTTCATAATCCTATATGCAGAGTGTTGTGAACAAATAAGTTAGCATTTGTATTTATAATGCTTCGGCAAAGGTATAAATTACTCTGATACACGCAAAAAGTCATGACGATTCTTTGCTGTTAAAGCATACCTAAACAGAATGAAAACCTGGAAATGTTTTGCTACCAGGGAATATAAGCCCCGATTGAATATAGTAGCATTATCGGCGACTGCTCCTTGTCTTCAGGCCAGGCAGGGCCTTTTTCGAGCGCATACCCTAACCCAAGCTGTGCCGTTAACCACTTTTTGCCACGATAAACAAATGTCGGTCCGAACATACTCTGGGTATAACTGTCACCAACTCCCTGGTGCCAGTATGTCAGGGAAATAAAACTACTCTTTATGGTTGGCTTCAAATGGATGTTAAATGCAGCCCCATATCCCATAAAACCACCTCCTGCCTGCAGGCCTATCCTGTCGAAAACAAGAACTTCGAGGTCGGCTCCAATTAATGATCCGCCTCCCTGCAATATCCCGATTGTGGCGCAGAGTTTTTGTGAGTTATCAATTGTTTCCGGAACAAATCCCTGCGGGAATGCTTTAAACGTTGAGGCAATAATCAAAATCAATACAAAAAGTCTTCTCATAAAATGGTTTAAAAATTTGTACACTGGATTATAATCTGAATTTTCAAATACCCGGTAAAATTGAATAGATTAATGCAATTATCCAAAATAATACCAACCTTTTTTTTAGGTTTATTAATGTGTTGGAATCCAATAAAATAAGCAGTCAGGCAATAATTAGGATGCCGATTATTGCTCCGGTTTCGTAATGTAACTATTGAAAAGAGCGGGATTGGGGTGTTTTTCTGGCTGGTTATCAATTAGAATTCAGCAACGGAAAAGTCTGAATCGATAAATTAACTCAAATCAAGCTTATTTTAATGGTAAAGTTTTTCGTTGGAAGGATTACAATGCATGCACCACACTACAATTTTCCGTTAACTTTGCATCCGGAAATGTTATTCCAAAGCAATCCCGGATATCATCTGCCTGCCGGATCATTTTTCCTGAAAATTCAGGGTAATGGTTTGTTTATCTGTAAAATACGCTATCATGGTTAAATTTGATCGTTTTACATTGGATAACGGACTGCGTGTAATCGTTCACCGCGATACAAGCACACCCATTGTTGCAATGAATATAATATACAATGTAGGATCACGCGACGAACATCCTGACCGCACCGGTTTTGCTCATTTGTTTGAGCACCTGATGTTCGGTGGTTCAATTAACATTCCGCGATTTGATGAACCACTCGAAAGGGTAGGGGGCGAAAACAATGCTTTTACGAATAACGATTATACCAATTATTACCTCACTGTTCCGGCGCATAACCTCGAAACGGCTTTCTGGCTCGAATCGGATAGGATGTTAGATCTTGCATTTTCCACTAAAAGCTTTGATGTTCAGCGTAATGTGGTGGTTGAAGAGTTCCGGCAGAATTACCTGAATCAGCCTTATGGCGATGCCTGGATGCTATTGCGTCCGCTGGCGTATAAAGTCCATCCGTATCGCTGGGCTACCATCGGAGTGCATCCTTCGCATATCGAAGAAGCTGCCATGGAAGAAGTCCGCGATTTTTATGCCCGCTTTTATAATCCCTGCAATGCCATTATGGTGCTTGCCGGTGATGTTGAAACAGAGCAAATAAAAGAATTGTCCGAAAAATGGTTTGGTGTAATTAAGAAAGGCAGCGTTTATAACCGTAACCTTCCTGTTGAACCTGAACAGACTGAAGCCCGCATGCTTTCAGTAAACCGCGATGTGCCGTTTGATGCCGTGTATAAAGCCTGGCATATGTGTAGCCGAATGGATGCCGGATTTTATGCTACCGACCTTATTTCAGATATTCTCTCAGCGGGTCAGTCGGGCCGTTTGCACCAGCAATTAGTTAAAAATCTGCGCCTTTTCAGCGATATTAATGCCTTTATTTCGGGCGATATCGAAGCCGGACTTTTTGTAATTACCGGCAAACTGATGAAAGGCATCTCGATGGAAGTAGCCGAAAGTGCACTGCAGGTGGAAATAGATAAAATACTCAGCACTTCCGTAGATGAATCCGAATTGCAAAAAGTTAAGAACCGGGTTGAAGCAATTATGGAATTCAGTGAAATGCGCGTGCTCGAAAAAGCCATGAACCTGGCCTATTACGAACTGCTTGGTGATGCTGCCCAGGCTAATGAACTTTTAGCCAGGTATGCTTCGGTTACAACCGCTGATATTGCTTTGGAAGCAAGGAAATTATTCAGGCCCGAAAACTGCTCAACCTTGTATTACTTTGCGAACAAGTAAGATAAGCCGCTTCGGGAAAAATCTTCCGCTCACATTCATTTAACCGTAAAAAAACGCTCATCATAATGCCACAAATACTCAACCGGAAAACTCAGCCTGCTATACAGCCACCCGGCCGTATTCAATTCCCTCAACCCGAAATTTACCGGTTGAGAAACGGTATAAAAGTTTACCAGTTTAACTCAGGTACACAGGATGTTATTTCAATTGAAATGGTGTTTACAGCCGGCAGTTGGTTTCAACAAAAACCTTTTACTGCTATGGCTACCAACCTGATGCTCCGCGAAGGAACTTTGAATTATTCGGCACAGATGTTATCGGAGACTCTCGATTATTTCGGTGCTCATTTCGAAAATACAACTGAGCGCGACAATGCCTATGTAACCTTGTATTCGCTTAACAAACACCTGGACAACACATTGCCTCTGCTCAGCGAAATTGTAAAAAATCCGCTTTTCCCCGAAAATGAATACGCAGTGCTTGCCGGAAAGCAAAGGCAATTGCTCGAAGTAAACAGGCAAAAAGTAAATTTCCTGGCCCGCACTCATTTTAATCCTATCATCTTTGGCAAACGCCATCCATACGGAATGTTTCTTGCCCCCGGTGATATCGATAATGTCAGCCATACTGACCTGGCTGGTTTTCATAAGGCTCAGTATCATTCGGGTAATTGCACCATCGTTGTGGCCGGTCTGATAAAACCGGGGCTTATGAAAGCAATCGACGAGCATTTTGGCGGAACTGACTGGAGCGGAACACCTTCGCAAAGAGAATACACCAAACCTGAAGCATCGGATAAAAAAAATCATTTCATCCTGAAAGCAGGTGCCATGCAGTCGGCAATCCGCATGGGAAACCTGATGTTTGGCCGCAGCCATTCTGATTTTGCAGGTATGAAAGTACTCAACGCCATTCTGGGCGGGTATTTCGGGTCGCGATTAATGATAAACCTGCGCGAGGACAAAGGATTTACGTATGGAATCGGTTCGTCAGTAGTGCCTTTATTGCAGGGCGGATACTTTGTAATTTCGGGCGAAGTTGGCGCCGAGGTTACTGGCCAGGCTTTATCCGAAATAAATTCCGAACTTTTACGTTTATGCAATGAGCCGGTTTCCGAAAGTGAACTGTCACTCGTGCGCAGTTACCTTTCGGGCGAAATGCTGAGAGCTGTTGATGGGCCTTTTGCACAGGCAGGTTTATACCGCGAGTTGATTGAAGCTAACCTCACTATGACCCATTTTGAGGAGTTGATTGATACAGTTCAGCATATAAACGCACAGCAATTGCAGGACCTCGCCATTAAATATCTGAGTCCCGAAAAACTGTTTACCCTTGTTGTTGGCCCCGAAGAAATTTAATCATTATATTTGTGAACCACTTTACGTTTACACTACACACGAAATCGGATATACATATGCTCCGTACCTTGCTTTTGCTGATTACTTTTTCGTTTTTTAATGTGTATGCAAATGCGCATAACTCAAATGATGCCTGCGCAGTGGTGAAAAATGTACTTATTTCTCCGGATGATAAACATGTAATTCCAGAAATTGATTCTCCGGGTCAGATGTTAGCATCTATAGCGCCAATCATAACTCTTACCGCAAATTTTCCTTTGTTGCAAATGGCACAGCTCAGCTGGTCAACTACCGACCCGTCTATTCCAGGCACTTATTTTGTTGAACGTAAGGAGGCAACTGCAATATTGTGGGACGAACTTGCCCAGGTGGCTTTTAACGGTTCATTGGTTTTCAACGATACAATTTCTTATCCCTATTGTACAAGCACAAGGTTGTATTACCGGATACGTTTCGAGGCAACTGATCCGGCCAATAATGCAATATCTAATGAAATGGATGAGTTTTTGTTCGATCAAACGTTTCCTGAAGATGTTCAGAATATAGTTGTAAGCATAAACGTTGATAGTTATCCTGTAATAAAATGGGATAGATTGCTTAATGATGATATAGCCGCTTACCGAATCCACAAGTGGAATGGTTCCATATGGGCATTTTTAATACTACTGCCTTCCAGTTCTGATACATACACGGATATTGATGCTGACAGCGCATGCGACAGATCATACTCTTACCGGATAATTGCTATTGACAAATGCGACCGCGAAAGCGCACCCATAAATAGCGAAATCAGCCAGCGAACTATTACACTCAGCCTGCCTCATATTGACGAATGCGAACGCCTGGCAAAACTCTCATGGAATCCGTATAATGATATGCCGGGGGGATTAGGCGGATACAAGATATTCAGAAGGATTAATTATGGACTCCCTGTTGAAGTAATTACAGTTTCTCCCTCTGCAACAACCACGTATGATGATGCTTACCAATTCGAAAATGGCAATAACTATACCTATTATGTTCAGGCATACAGCACATCAGGAACTGTAATTTCCACTTCATGTCAGCAAACAAGACTTTACTCAGGTTCCGCTGTGCCCGATTCCGTTTATATAACCAAGGTAAGTGTTTTAGATGACAGCTATGTAAGGGTTGATTTTCACAGTTCACCGGATAGCACTGTTAAAAAAATGATACTTGAACGTTCGGATGACGGGGGAACAACATATTCGGCTATAGACTCACTTTCAGTTTTGGGTGATTTTGTGCCCGAGGACCATTACATGACTGACACCACAGCCGATGTACATAGTCAGAGTTATTCTTATCGCCTGGTAGCATTCGATTATTGTTTAACAACTAAGATTTATTCCAATATTTCGAAAACTATTTTTCTGCAATGCAGTGCAACCCAAACCGAGAATTCAGTAGACTGGAACTTTTATGAATCGTGGATAAAAGAAGTGGAAGGATATAAAGTTTACCGGACAGTGGAAGGACAGGCAACCATGGATTCGAGTTACCTGCTTTCGTCAATAAATAGTTATACTGACCCATTGCAGGGAGTTGATCCGACAAAAAAAGTATGCTATTGGGTTGTAGCTGCCGAAAAACCCGGAAACCCATATCTGGATGATGCTACATCAGTTTCAAATACCTGTTGTATTATCAAAGGCGCCACTCTATACATGCCAAACGCATTTCGTCCGGGCGGAGTAAATAACAGGCTGAGGCCGGTAGCTACCTTTGTTGATCCCCAGAGTTTTAAAATGACGATTGTTAGCCGCTGGGGGCAGCAGCTTTTCGAAACCACTGATATGGTAACCGGTTGGGATGGCTTAATTAATGGTCAGCTGGCTCCTCCGGGCCTTTATGCATATATAGTTACGTACAAGTCGATCGGCGGACAGGAATATACCAAACGCGGAACTGTTTTTGTTTTACGGTAGCAAACTATCGCTTTTAGTATCTATTTTACTTTGATTATAATGATATTCAAGCAATTATCTATACTCAAAACCTTAAGATTTTTTAACAAGGACTTCCGTTAAAATTAGTAAATTTGCAAATTCAAAAAAAAGGCTATGTTCATTGATAATGAAAAATTTGCAGGTGAAGGCCTGACGTATGATGATGTCCTTCTTATCCCTGCATACTCCGAAGTACTGCCCCGCGATGTAGATACTTCTTCATGGTTTTCACGCAAAATAAAAATCAATATACCTATTGTATCCGCTGCTATGGATACAGTTACCGATTCTACTATGGCTATAGCTATAGCCCAGGAAGGTGGTATAGGCGTACTGCATAAAAATATGAGTATCCACGATCAGGCTGCCGAAGTCAGGCGCGTAAAACGCTCCGAAAGCGGAATGATCACCGACCCTATTACCCTCAGGGAAAATGCGCTGGTCCAAGACGCTCTCAACATCATGCGTGAGCATAAAATAGGAGGTATTCCTATTGTAAATGAGGTTGGGAAACTGGTAGGCATTATCACTAACCGCGATCTTCGTTTCGAGCGGAACCCACTCAGGCCGCTTGCCGAAATAATGACAGTTGAGAAACTTGTTACTACCAAACCCCTCACCACACTCGAAGAAGCCTCGGACATACTGCAGGAACACAAAATTGAAAAACTTCCTGTTGTTGATGCGGACTATAAACTTGTTGGGCTTATTACCTACAAGGATATCATTAAAATAAAAGCCCGCCCTAATGCCTGTAAAGATGAACTGGGCCGTTTAAGGGTTGCCGCCGGTGTTGGCGTAACTTCCGATGTGCTCGACCGCGTTTCCGAACTGGTAAAAAACGGCGTTGATGCTATTGTAATTGATACAGCCCACGGCCATTCGAAAGGTGTTATTGATACTACAAAGCTGGTAAAAAAACACTTCCCTGATCTGCAGGTTGTAGTTGGTAATATTGCAACTGCCGAAGCTGCCCGTGCCCTTGCTGATGCAGGCGCCGATGCTGTAAAAGTGGGTATAGGACCAGGTTCCATTTGTACAACCCGCATTATTGCAGGTATTGGTATTCCTCAATTGTCGGCAATTTATTCCGTTGCCAAGGAATTACGTGGTTCAGGCATCCCTGTTATCGCTGACGGAGGAATCCGCTATACAGGCGATATTGTAAAAGCTATTGCCGCCGGAGCATACAGTATCATGGCCGGATCACTTTTTGCAGGTGTTGAGGAATCACCTGGAGAAACCATTATTTATGAAGGCCGGAAATTTAAATCATACCGTGGAATGGGATCTATCGAAGCTATGCAGAAAGGTTCAAAGGATCGCTATTTTCAGGATGCCGAAGATGATATCAGCAAATTGGTGCCCGAAGGAATTGTTGGCCGCGTTCCCTACAAAGGGGCACTTTCTGAAATAATTCATCAGATGGTAGGCGGCCTCCGTGCCGGAATGGGCTATACAGGCGCAGCCAATATCGAGAGCCTTCAAAAAGCTAAATTTATTAAAATCACAGCTTCAGGAGTTGTCGAAAGTCATCCGCACGATATTACCATTACCCGCGAAGCACCTAATTATAGCAGGTAGGTAGTGGGGGAATAGTGAATAGTGTTGCTTCGCTTCGCTCGCAATGACAGTGAAAAGTGAAAAGTGAA
>CAZOXJ010000162.1:6939-8809 GCA_964583325.1 uncultured Lentimicrobiaceae bacterium | reverse complement strand
CTTTGAAAGGGGGACGTAGCGAGGTGGCTATATAAAAGCAACAATATCTTGTGGTTCAAACGAGAAACCTGAAACAAGAAACAAGAAAAATGAATATCGAATATTGAACATCGAATATTGAATATCGAATGAAACTAGAAACTCTTCAAACCCTTCAAACCCTTCAAACATGAAACCTGAAACTAGAAACAAGAAACTCTTTAAACCCTTCAACCCCCAACCCCCAACCCCTAACCCCTTCTAAATATATAATTCAAAATACATACACCTTTTTATATCTTTGTACCCTGAAACAGAAAGAATGCTCCTTACCGAAATCAAATTCCTGGTCCTGAAAGATATAAAACTCGAATTCAAGCAGCGCTATGCCATTAACGGGATATTGCTGTATGTGGTTTCAACCATATTCGTCAGTTATCTGTCGTTTGTCAGGATTATTGAACCCGCAACATGGAACAGCCTCTTCTGGATCATCATGTTATTTGCTGCCGTTAATGCAGTATCGAAGAGTTTTGTGCAGGAAAGTACCTCGCGGCAGTTGTATTATTACACCATTGCCAGTCCGCAGGCTATTATCCTTTCAAAAATATTGTACAACTTTATGCTTATGGGCGTTCTTTCGCTCCTGTGCTTTGTTGTTTTCACAGCCCTGATGGGTAGCTTTGTTACCAACTATCCTTTGTTTATAAGCGCTTTGCTGTTAGGCAGTTTTGGATTTGCATCATCGCTTACCATGATTTCGGCCATAGCATCACGTACCAATAATAATTTTGCGCTGATGGCCATCCTGAGTTTTCCGGTTGTAATGCCATTGTTGCTGATCCTCATGAAAGTATCGGCAGCCGCATTAAGCGTCGGAACACTCGGAGGCAACATGAAATACCTCGGAGCTTTGTTTATGCTCAATGCAATCGTAATTGCCATGTCGTTTGTATTGTTCCCTTACCTGTGGCGCGATTAGAGCCAGAGACTGTTTAAATTTTTAATTCATGATTTTAATTTAAGAAAATGTCGGAAGTCGGGAGTCAGAAGTCGGAAGAATCCAGTTTGATGTTCAAATTGCGATTTTGCCCCTCGCCAAGTCTGCACTGCATGCAGAGGAAGTACCTTCTCCTCCTCTGAAAGTTAAAATCAATAGTTTTAAACTGACTCACAATACATTATACTGTTTGCTTAAAACAAAAGAACTTAGAACCAATAATTAAAAACTGAAAAATTAAAGCTAAATGACTGAATTCTTAAAAAATAACTGGTGGAAACTGTTAGGTGTACTCTTGATACTATACAGCATAATAGCCGGGTTCCTGATTGAAGTACCCGATTTGCCGGTGATAAGGCAATCGATACGGAATTTATTTTTTCATGTCGTAATGTGGTTTTCGATGATGGTTATGTTCGGCACATCGCTTGTGCGAAGCCTGCGTTACCTTTCCACCTTCGACCTGAAGCATGATGTAGTTGCCATACAGTCAGTGAATGTTGGCTTGTTTTTTGGCATACTTGGAATAATTACCGGAATGATATGGGCTAATTTTACCTGGGGCGCTCCCTGGGTTAACGATCCGCAGCTGAACGGTGCCGCGCTTACCATCCTTGCTTACTTCGCTTACCTGGTTCTGAGGCGTTCGATTGACGAAGAAAATAAACGTGCACGTATCGCAGCAGTTTATAACATCTTTGCCTTCGTAATGCTGGTGGTATTTATTGGCATTCTTCCCCGTTTGGCCCAGGGGTCCCTGCATCCGGGTAAAGGCGGAAGCCCCATGACAGTTACTAACCTCGATAGTATGATGCGAATGGTTTTTTACCCCGCCATTATCGGCTGGATCATAATCGGATTCTGGATTACAGGAATACGGGTAAAAATGGC
>CAZOXJ010000162.1:0-6839 GCA_964583325.1 uncultured Lentimicrobiaceae bacterium | reverse complement strand
AATAGAAACATTTTGAACATTTCACTGTTTAATTAAACATAATACCTGATATGGAAGAGACTAAAATTTTTGTAGTAATCGCCGTTCTTTCAACTGTACTGATCGGTTTGGCCGCCTATCTTTTCTGGCTCGACAGGCGTGTATCGAAAATGGAGAAAGAAATTAAAAATAACCAAAACTAATTATGAAGAAGACACATATTTTTCTGCTGGTATTTGTAGTAGCTGCCATAGGCGTAATATTAAGCCTTTTTGCCAATACAAGTACTTATACCGATTTCTCTGCGGCTACTGATAATCCGGGAAAGGAATTCCACATTATCGGTAAACTGGCGCTTGACAAACCAATTGTTTACGACACAAAAGTGGATGCCAATAAGTTTACATTTTTTATGACAGATCAAAAAGGCGCGGAGAAACTTGTTACTTATAAAGGAGCCAAACCTCAGGATTTCGAGAAATCGGAACAGGTTGTTGTGATAGGCAAAATGGAGAATAACGAATTTATTGCCAGCAGCCTCCTTTTGAAATGTCCTTCAAAATACAATGAAGAAAAGAAACCCGATGAATTCGGGGATCAGAGCTTTAAAGCCGTTGAACCTGCTGTAGCAAAATAAAAAGGAAAAGGTTTAAACCCCACCAGGGCACAAAAAAAAGAGAAGGTGTAAAAATCCTTCTCTTTTTTTATGCGCATCTGGAAACGAGGGTCAGCACATTTCTTTCATAAGGGAATTAATATTCGAGATTGATTTTTAAATCATCGAAATAAATAGGTTTCTTTGACTGGTTCCAGGCAAATATGCGGATTTCCTGTTCCGGGTTTAAAGGTTTCTGGAAATAGAAATTACATGAAAACTCAACCCATTTGCCTGTTTCGGTAAGGTTTTCGGTAAGCGGGTACACTTTCCAGTCGTACTGTTCTTTGTTTTCGCTTACATTAAGGATAATTCCCAGTTTTGGGGAAGCAACCGTGGTATAAACCCAACCGGAAACAACAATTTTTTTAGGAATACCGGTATTGATGTTTTTCAGCAGTTCCTGAAAAGCGTAGCCGTATTCGATGGTATCGTTGGTAACACTGGCATACTCACCCGAATGTGCCGGTGGATTCGTCATTGCGATAACGGTTTTTTCATTGATCCACGAAGGAATAACAGCTGTTGCATTCTCCATGTCGTTGGTAATCTCAATCAGATTTTGAGCCGGAGCTGCTGCGGATTCGGTTTTTGTGCCAGAGTTTGAACAGCTATATAAAAGCGTTCCGGCAATAGCTAAAACAATTAAATTTTTCATACGTAGTTGTTATTTGGGTTGATATTGATCTTTAATACATTTCTGCAAAATTATAATTTTTTTCCGGTTTAAAAATTGTGAAAAGATAATGGTGGAGATATTAGGCGAACTAATTCCTTACGCTGTAAAAAAGGGTTTTAATTCAGCTACAGTATTGTAAACAGTATTTGTTGCATAAAGACCGCCAAAAGATTTTTTGGAGATTTAAAGAAACATTTTTTTGTTAATGCCCTACGGGCAAGCATTATCTACCGGATTTCTTTTATTGAGATTTAAGTCCTACGGACTATAGTAGCAAAACATGCATCGCCAATAATCAAGATCAATAATTGATTTTATCAATATTATAGATGGCGAATGTAATTCCTGAATTAATAATTTTAAAAATATTTTCATTTCTGTTGTAACTTTATACCCTTCTTAAACGTAATACCTTCGAAAAGTACAAAACCGAAAGCCCAAACATGACCACAAGCGAGTACAATTCGTGCGCTGACCTTTACTCCGATGGAGTGTATCGATTTATCCTCAAGAATATTAAGGATAGAGATACCGCCCAGGATATTGTGCAGGAATCGTATGTTAGAATGTGGGAAAGGGTAAAAGAAATTTCGTACGACAAAGCCCGCGCTTACCTTTTTACAACGGCCTATCACACTATGATCGACCATATACGTAAAAACCAGCGTCTTAGCTCAATCGACGATAGTTACAGCGAAGTACTTGACGAAAAGCCGGGCACTTATAACGACCTGAAAGAAGTTATAAACGAGGCTGTTGCCAAACTTCCTGAAATCCAACGATCGGTAATTATGCTGCGCGACTACGAAGGATACTCATACGAAGAAATTGGCGAAATATTGAAGCTAAGCGAATCGCAGGTAAAAGTGTATATTTTCAGGGCACGCACCTACCTGAAACAATATATCGGAAGCCTCGACCTGGTGCTCTAGAAAAACAGAATACAAAGACTAAATAAAATGAAAATCAACAGGGATAATTACGAAGCATATTTCCTCGACTATTTCGAAGGGCAACTGAGCCCTGAGATGGTTCAGGAGGTATTGTTATTCGTTGAAATAAACCCTGATTTGAAAAATGTATTCTCTGATTTTGAGTCGGTTACTCTTATTGGCGAAGATGATATCGTATTTGAAAATAAGGCCGGTTTAAAAAAAAACCAGGTATTTGCCACTTCGCAGATTAACGATTCAAATTATGAGGAATTCCTGATTGGTGAAACCGAGGGAATACTTGACGCAAAACAGCTTTTAGCACTTGATGAATTTATCAGCATCAATCCACAGTTTGAAAACGATCGCCGTCTGTTCAGCCTGGCTCATTTAACTACAGAGAATGAGATTGTTTTCGAAGCTAAAGAATCGCTGAAACAAAAAGCGATTCCGGTTGGTGCAATATCAGCTGATACATACGAAACATATTTTGCCCGCGAACTCGAAGGCGATCTGAACACGGATGAAAAACTTCAGCTTGCCGGATTTATGGAATACAATCCGCAGCTCGAAAAGGAACGCCGCTTGTATAAACATACCATTCTTGCTCCCGACACCGAAATCGTTTTCGAAAACAAAAATCAGTTAAAGCATTCAGTTACTCCTGTTCGCCGGATTGTTTATTATGCGCTTTCAGCAGCTGCTTCACTTGCGCTGATCATGAGTGTATACTTCCTGCTCGACAGGAATAATATTCCCCAAAATATTGCGCAACAGGGAAACAAAATAAATAGTACAGAACAACCAATTTCGCATCCGGAAACCGCGGTTCCTGATAATCAGGTCGCGTCAAACCATATCAAACCCAAAGCAAATACTTCAACATCCAATCAGTTAGCCGACAATTCTGAAACTAACCCTCAAACTGGAAACAATGAGGCAATTCCTGGCTCTGCTAGCGAAATAAATACAGAAATTGCTTCAGCTAACCGTCAAAGTGTTGAGCCTTTGCAGGCCAGGTCGGTTCACAAAGTAAGTACCCGGCAGTATGTCGATCCTCAGTTTACATTTATCCGTACAAGCCAGATGTATATGAATGATAATCTGGAATTCTATTACAACCTTAAACTTGCCGAGCAAATAGCATATGCCGAGCTCAATACAAAGGATAAGAACCCGGCTAAAACCATTATGAATGCTGCTACCGGCAAAGCCGAAGATTTATTCGCAATGAACAGGAATACCCCTGATCGTGAGGAGAAAAAGAATGTTTCGCTTTGGACATTCGCCGAACTTGGAGTTCAAACCTTCAATACATTCACATCAAGGGATGTTGAACTTAAGCTGCGCAAGGATGAAGAAGGTAAAGTTATTTCTTATGGATTGGAAGGCAGCAGTATTGATTTTGAGAAACAAGTTAAAGAATAGCATATAATGAATTGAAATACTTTAAATCCGGGAATCCCCCGGATTTTTTTTTCATAAACAGATAACATTCAGGATTTGTTGAAAATTGTATATCATCAACAAAATCAACAACAAACAGCTGAATTCTTAATACCTTCATGGATATTGCATAGCATAAGCAGAGGTCGTTTCAAATATCCCGGTGCGCTGCACCTTTCGAATTGTTCTTCTATGTTCCTACAAATATTGCGGTGCGCTGCACCTTTATTTCCTGGTGAAAGAGAGTATATGCTGAAGCCACAGAGTGGCGCAATATTTGTAGTCAGGCGAAAGAGAGTATAATTTAAGGTGCAGCGCACCGGAATATAAAACCAAACTTTATTCTGGTTAAGCTTTTAATCAGAGCCTGTTTATACCATAACAAGCTGTATTTCAATGCCTGCAAAAAACAAATTCCGCTTATACATATTCTTTTTACAGAAAATTAACATTTTTTACATTTCGCTGTAACATTTCATATCCATACTCCGTCTAGCATCAGGAAATCAATAAAACAAACCACATAATATCAAAATTATGAAAACTCTGAAATTAGCTCTTGCAGGAATGATGCTCCTTACACTCACCTACTCAAGTGTTAAAGCTCAAACAAAAGGAAACGGCAATGTAACAAGCCAGGAACGCCAGGTTTCGTCCTTTGATGCTATAAAAGTTGGATGTGCCATACATTTATTCCTTTCGCAAGGCGATAAGCAATCTGTAAAAGTCGAAATCGACGAAAACCTCCAGGATCGTATTACCACTAAAGTTACAAACGGCACTTTGCAGCTGAGCTGCGAGAACATCAAAGATCCTACAAAAATGAATATTTATGTAACCGCCGTTAACCTCAATAGCCTGGATGTAAGCGGTGCGGCCAAAGTAACCGGCGAAACACCTATAAAAAGTACTGAAACTTTCGGACTCTATACTTCAGGAGCTGCAAAAACGAATCTCACTATCGAAACCGGGACTTTCACCAACGAAACAAGCGGAGCCGCCAGTAACACACTCTCACTTACAGCTAAAGACGCAACAACCGAAGTAAGCGGAGCCGGAAACCTTACGATCAAAGGATCGGCCGATAGACACGAAACCGAAGTATCGGGTGCCGCCAATCTGAAAGCAATTGAATTTGTAACCAATTACACCAATGCGGAAGTATCAGGAGCAGCTAATGCCAAAATAATGGCCCGGCAGCAACTCAAAGCCGACCTTTCAGGAGCTGGTACCCTTTCCTACTTTGATAAGGATAACATTAAAAAAATATCCAAACAGGGCGAATACCAGATCACTTTCGACGGTATGGATAATGTAAAAAGCGTAATCATCGAAGAAAATGAAGATGTGGATGTTGATGCGGATGCGGATACCGATAATGATGTATCCGTTGATATTAATGAAGGTGCATGGAATGTTTATGAGGACGACGATTCGGTTACAGTAATCCTGAACGATAAAAAAATCGTTATTGTTACCGATGATTCAGTTAGGGTAAACATCGGACAGCGCGATTATGTGATCAGTGATGACGGCGTGAAAATTAAAAAACACGATAAAAAACCAAAATTTAACGGTCACTGGGCTGGTTTTGGATTGAGTGTTAACGGACTTCTAAACGAAGATCATATCATTGATTATCCCGAAGGTGCTCCTTACCTGGATATTAATTATAATAAATCAACCGGGGTAAGCCTTAATTTCTTTGAACAGAATATAAACCTATATGATCAAAAACTGGGACTTGTTACCGGATTGGGAGTCACCTGGAATAACTATCGCTTCGCTGATAATGTTATACTTACCGATGATGGAAAACTCGATGGCTATTTTTCAGAAGAACCTGGTTACAGTTACCAGAAAAGTAAACTGATGCTGGCTTCACTAAGGATACCTCTTTTACTGGAATTCCAGACCAACAGCAAAATGAAAGCGAATAGTTTTCATGTAGGTGCAGGAGCTGTAGGGTCGGTACGCATGTGGTCGCATACCAAAAATGAGATTAATGATTCGAAAACAAAAAACAAAGGTGATTTTTACGTCAATCCTTTCATTATAAACGGCATGGCTACTATTGGCTGGGGTTTTATCAACCTATACGGAACATACTCCTTCAGCGAAATGTTCCGTCATGATAAAGGACCTGTTGCTTACCCGTTCGAAGTTGGTATCACTCTTATTGGATTCTAAACTCATCCGGATATGTGAAACTTATACTCCTAAAAAGCACTTTTTATATCCTAATGTGATTATTTGTTATGGTTAGTTGCTGGACTGCCCTCCGATAAAGGGCAGTTTTTTTTTTACAGCCAAAGCATTAACTTTGCCCGATAGAAAGTAAGGATTGGGGGGTTAGGGGTTGGGGAATAGGGGTTTCAGATACTGCTAAAATTTAAGGCCTTACAGATTCAGGCAAATAAATAAAAGAAAGAGTATCTGAAAGAGAGTTAAAATTATCAGAAAGAATTACTACGAATACATAAACTGAAATACCAAAACATATGTCGGGACATAATAAATGGTCGACCATTAAGCGTAAAAAAGGAGCTTTGGATGCCAAAAGGTCAAAAATTTTTTCCAAAATCATTAAAGAAATTACGGTTGCCGTAAAAGAAAGCGGTGCCGATCCTGATGCCAATCCTCGATTGAGGCTTGCTATTTCGAATGCCAAAGGCGCCAGTATGCCAAAGGAAAACATACAACGTGCCATCAGCAAAGGAGCTGATAAGGACGGAGCTTCATTTATTGAGTGTACTTTCGAAGGCTATGCCAACGGCGGTGTAGCTATTTTCCTCGAAGCAACTACCGATAACCAGCAGCGTACTATTTCGAATGTTCGCATGTATTTCAACAAATTCAGCGGTAACCTGGGAACAAACGGTTCGCTGAGTTTTATTTTCGATCGCAAAGGAATTTTTACCATTCCTGAAGGCACTATCGATGCCGAAGAATTCGAAATGGAAATGATTGAAGCCGGTGCCGAGGACATGCAACTGGAAGATGGTTATTTCACCATCACTACTGCCATGGAAAATTTTGGCGCCATGATGAAAAAACTCGAATCACTTAAAATTGAACCGGAAAGTGCTCAGTTGCAAAGGATACCTAAAGACACTACCAAACTCGACCTCGAAAGCGCAAAAAAAGT
>CAZOXJ010000161.1:7070-8811 GCA_964583325.1 uncultured Lentimicrobiaceae bacterium | reverse complement strand
TTAATTTAGAAATTTTTCTTCAAATGGTAATATTACCCAGCACATCAAAATAATATCCTGCCAAGAGTTTGAAGAGTTTGAAGAGTTTGAAGAGTTTGAAGAGTTTGAAGAGTTCGAAATGTTTGAAGAGTTTGGGTCGTGGACCTTTGGATTTTGGGTCTTGGAATTTGGGATTTGGAATTTGGAATTTCCGAAGTCGCCCCTCGCCCCTCGCCTTGTCGCCCCTCGCCCCGTCGCCCCGTCGCCCCTCATAAAACCTTACAACACAGACTTCTCCTTCCTCGATTCCCCAACTTTTTTTGTCGCATAAAGCAAAGCAAGCCCTATAAGCAGTATATTCCCGCTGCCGATAGGCGCTCCGCCCTGTTGTCCGCCAACAACAGTATTGCCTGAGCCTGGCGCTCCTCCTCCGTTGGGATGGGGCGGGTTTTGCGCTGATAAAAAGCTGAAACCTAACACAAGGATCAGCATTGCGGTAAGTTTTACAGTTCGCATAGTATGCATAGTTGTATTGTATTTTTTTTAGTATTAGTTAATTGAGGAACAGTTTCTTAGTCTGGATTTCATTTTTAGTTACCACCTTCACTATGTAAATACCGCTTGTATTTACATTCATACTTACCATGCCGGTAGCCGATGCCCGGGCTGCAACAACTTGTCCGGCCATATTGTAAATGTAAATGTCACTATCGGCCAGATCATGAAGATTTATATACACGGTTTTCCGGTAACTGTAAATATCGGCAAGGGTTGTAAGAGTATTATCTTCAACTGATAACGGACCGAAATGAAGTAAAAAGCGCTGTTCATCCTTGCCGGCTGTAAAATTAAACGTGTAGGAATCCGACATGAGGTCAGTAAGAATTCCTGTTACCCTGTCCTCAAGCGTAAGTTCACTGAAATCGTTTATTTCAGTGGCTTCAATGCTATAGTTTCCGTCAGCACCTGTTTGTAATCCTACAGGAACTGTTTTAGCTTCGGGTAACGAATTGATTGAAAGTTCCGAAGTGCCAAGTGTATAAATTTGAGCCGCCTCAGGTACATACCCGAATAGTTTTCGGGCATCATAGGCTCCGTCAAATTCCGTTGTCGTGCCGGGAATAAATACAACCACAGCCTCATCGTAATAACCGTTTCCTGATACCTGCAACCTTACCAGGTCAGCAATAGTATTGTCGCCCGATTTAAAAAACTGGTTCGAAGTGTGCGTACGGGCACTGTTAGTTAGTGCAAGTGAACCTGCTCCTGTTGCTTCAACAAAGAAACCCTGACAAGGCGGTATAAATTTACTGCCTCCGTTGGTGTTAGCGCCGCTGCCAGCATTGTAAGTTGCCCATTTTGAGGCATCTACATGCATATAAACCGTAGGGTTAATGTTGTTTTTTGTTACTCCGGCTGATGTCCAGTCGATACTTGATGGATACGGATTCCCTACCAGGTTCCAGCCCTGATTGATATTGGTTGTAGCAATACTTTGGTTACCGGTATTCAGTGCACCTTCGAATTGTGCTGTGTAGGGATTGTTTACCGTCCACAAGGCATATCCTTTTAGTTTTAAAAGTGATACATCGGCAGGAATAATATCGCTGTACAAGTTACTCACTTCATCGTGTGTTTGCAGGTACTGATCAGTAAACATACCCGAAACCGCGTTGCTCACAGGCGAAGATATTAAATGCCATTCGTCGGCATCAATGGTTCGAAGCACGGTAGCGCTTCCGGTAACGCTACCGTTGGTGAT
>CAZOXJ010000161.1:2145-6970 GCA_964583325.1 uncultured Lentimicrobiaceae bacterium | reverse complement strand
GGAAGTGCCGTTCATTAAAAGAGTGCTTCCGTTTCCGCTGAAAGTTCCGTTGTTGGTAAAATTGCCTTGCAGCGAATGTTCATAGTTACCGGCGTTAAAAGTGGTTCCTGATCCTATTGTTAAATTTCCGACTGTCGAAACCGATGCGGTTGCTGAAGCTGTTGAGGTTCCTGCAATACTAAAGTCACCCAATATGCTTATTTCGGACGAATTCATGGTTTTGTTGCCATCCCCGCTGATAATCAGGTTGCGGTATGCGGCCGGTGTTCCGTTCGGATTAATTACTGCCTGGTCAGAGTTGCCATTATACTCAAAAGTATTATTAAACAATTGTGTATTAAGGGTTCCGCTATTACTGACAGTTCCGGCTATGCGGGTAACAGAGCTTGATTGTGGCGTAAGTATTTTGCTGCTGCTGATGCTTAAATTATAGAAATCAGTGGTTCCATCGAGAGTAGCATCAGTATAATCAAAAGTAACCGTGCTTGTGCCGGGGTTAAAAGTTCCAGCGTTGTTCCAGGAGCCATAGCCTCCATTTGGAGCAGGGCCTCCCGAAACGGTAAGTGTGGTGTTGCTTCCTCCGTTCAGTATACCACCGGGTTGAATCGTAAGAGTCTTAGCGAGGGAGGTTGTATGAAGCGTTGGTGCATTATTTGTTGTTGCCGGCGGGGGACCAATTTCGGGTATAGTAACATGTGTGTTTGCATCAGGAACCGATCCTGCCGACCAGTTTGAAGCATTATTCCAATTATTCTCATCATTATAAACCGCCCCCAACCATTTACTTTCACCAGCGTTAGTTGCTGATTCTTTAATCATCCAGTATTTTGTAAATCCTCCAATAGTTTCGCTTGTAGCCAGGTAATTAATACCATGTCCTGATATTGATACCCAGTTGTCGGAAATATTCTGCGATGTTTTGCCGTGCTGATGAGGTGTGTTGGTGGATGAGTATGGAATATGATGATCCCAGAGGACCAGGTTGTTTTCATTGGAATTTCCATTCAGTTCCGAATCCATATATTTCAGCTTTAACGCGAAAGTGTTGCCGCTGCCGCCGGTTTGGATTATCTGGTATAGCCGTGCGACCGTAGTTTCTAAATTTGAGTGAATTCCTCTGTCCGATCCTTTTGTAATTACAAACATAACTGAGGCAGGCATGGTACCACCCGGGGAAAAGGTAATGGTTGAATACTGGCAGCCAAAAGTGTACTCGGTATTAGCCAGCAATGCAGTGCGTTTAACTCTTCCTGTAACATCCCCCATTCCTGAATAGGTTGCTGAAGACCCCATTGTAAGTATATCGGAGTCAAGGATATCGCAGGCTGATGTTTGTCTTGTAAAAAGTTCGTTTGTTGGGGTTAGCACATTTGAATAGTCGCCATAGCTATTTGTCATTTCCAATGCTCCGTTGGTTTCATTTGGATTAGCTGCCAGGCTGACAATCCCGTTCACAGTTATATCCCCGCTTGCTGTTGCCCCGCCTGTAGTGCTTATAGTAAGATTATTGTAAGTGCCTGCCATTGCTGTTTGAGCAGTAGATGTGCTGTTGTAGTTTACCGTACCGCCCCACGTTTTTCCTGTCGGAATGGGTGTTGACGATGTATTTTGAGTCAGGATTGTTCCGCTGTTGGCAACGGTGCTCAATGTTCCGCCCAAGGCATTGGTTCCCATATTCAATAGTTGGCCTGAAGCAATGGTGAGGGTTCCGTTTATCGAAAAGTCATTGCCGGTAGTTATTGTGTTGGCCGAGGTAGTATTAATGCTGAAATTGTTCAACAAATTGGTTGTACCTGCTGTAGTTTGGTCGAAACTAATTGTACGGTTTATGGTTCCGTTAACAATTAAATTGCTGCTGCTGCTGCCCCTCAATCCGGCTGTTGTGGTATTGGTTACTCCACCGCTTAAAGTCAGGGTGTTTGAGCCAATAGAAAGTTTACCGTTATTCGAAAACGTTATTCCTCCATTAGCGGGAATAATAAGGTTAGAAGCCAGAGTAACAACCCCTGAGGTGCTGATTATCATATTTCTAATGTTGTTGTATGGTAAAGATTGATCGAAACTTATCGTAGGTGCCGCCGTACCTGAAACCTCAAGGCTGGCATAGGTGCTGCCACGAAGTCCCTGTGTCCCTGCTCCTGAAACTGTTCCATTAAGCGTAAGTTTTGAGTTTTGAATAAATAATTTACTGAATGTGCCAATGTTCAGATCATTCTGCACCTTTAGGTCTGTAACCATCGATACGATGGAGCCTCCTGCCCCGCTTAGCTTAAGGTTATTTACAGTGCCGGCATTATAAGTACCCCCTAAAATTGTTTGTCCGGTGTTCATAAATTCAAGCGTTCCGTTGATATAGCAGTTGCTGCCCGTACCTACCAGACTGCCATAAAGTTGTAAGGTACCTCCTGAGTTTACCGTAAGAGTAGCTCCCGATTGCACCAGGATACTGGTTGCAGGGGCTGTAGTTGTAGCACCAATAACAGGTTTATTTGTTGTATTTGGAATTACAACCATCGAGGGCGAAGTTGAGGTCGGCACCACTTCAGGCAACCAGTTAGTGGTTTTCGTCCAGTCGCTGTCAGTGTTTCCTGTCCATGTTGATGTTGAAATGCCATAATAGGCAAGCTGATTAGCATTTAATGCACCCACTTCTGTTGTTATGGCTTGCGCAAATACGGTAATTTCGGAGATGGAACCTTTATAATTACTTCCGGTAGGAATATAATATCCGATATTCAGCAGACCAAGGTCATTCATGTGCGAACCGGCGCCACTTGTTACGGTTCCCAGAAAAGTGCCGTTGTGGTACATCTGGCTTGAGCTCACGGAATTTTTAACCCCGGTATGCAACTCCAGACCATTGGTAGCATATATTTCAAAATTCTGATCGTTACCATACTGCGCAACAGTGTACTGGCTGGAACTGCGGTATCCGTAGTGCATCACGGTGTTGTTGGGGCCATTGCTGGCGGTGGTACTTATAGGTATCTGGTAGGCCGACATAGGTGAAGCTTCGGCTGAAACCACATTCTGCGAGTAGAGCGTATTGGTCAGCCAGCTGGCAGGCCGGAGAGTCTGAAGATAAAGGGGTACTGTGCTTGTTCCTCCCGAAAAGTCCATTGACGGTTTCGTGTTTTTAAGAAACAATGTACCGGCATTAACTATCCGGGGCTGGTTGGCTGCTAAAGGCTGTATGGCATCGCGTCCATAACCGCTTTGGTCGTACCAGGTGTTAACAAATACTGATGTACCTGAAAAAAAAGTACTGAATGCCATTGTGCCCGAAGTCGATTTAAATGCAGCACTGGAAACTGCTGCACCCGCTTTGCTTGTAAGTGTTAAGGAAGTTGTTGATTCAACGGAAGCTATTATACCCAGGGTAATAGTATTGCTTATCAGCATTTTGCCAACATCGGTGCCGGAAGCAAAATCAGTACCCGATCCGGAAACGATATTTGTAGATCCTTCGAAAGCAATACCCGAAACAGCAATAGCATCCCTTGAAATAAGAGTCATTACTGAATTGCCGGAAATGGACGAAATAGTGCCAAGGTAAGCATGGCTGGTATTAAAAACCCTGTCACCGACTGCAAATTCCGATGTGAAATTTGTGCCAGCCCCTGTTACCAGTGCAGACTGTGTGCGGAATGCTATATTCGCAGCCGTATAAACGATATTGTTATTGAGTGTTAAGGAGGTATTCGAGTTAATTGATTTTATTACACCTAATAAGGCATTATCGCTGCTGCGGTATAGTACATCGCCAACAATAAGCTGTGTTGTAAAGGCGGTACCAACGCCGCTAACTACATTTGAACTCTGGTCGGCTGATATGGTCCCGGTCTTGTTTACTGCAATGGTAATGGTTCCGGTTTTGGCAGCAACTGTCGAAATGGTTCCTGTTTCCGAAGTTCCAAGCGAAGCATTTACAGTTACACCCGGAGTGAGGGTGGCAATGCTTGATCCGCTAACCACGGTTGAGCCATCAAAAGCTATGGTAGCCTCCGCATTATCACCTGACCGCCTTACTTTTAAAGCAGGTCCGTTATAGCCGCTACTCAGTTGTCGCAATCCATAAGCCACCTGTGCCGGCGATGAAGCAGAGAGGCCTATATTGTTAAGTGTATTTTGTCCCATAGCGGACAAAACCAGAATTATCGCCGTTAAGAGTAAAAAGCTTCTTTTCATATAGATAGTTGTTAAATTAATCAGATGAGACATTGTTTTGAGAAACAGTGAGATGTGATTAGTTTTTACTTGATTAAAATGGTATTCAGTTAGTTTTACTTTACCGAAAATCTGCCTGGACAAAGGTAAAAGCTCAGTAAATAAATCACAGATTATCAGCATTTTATGATGTAAAAGAGTTGTTTTACATGGTGCAGATAATGAAGTGATTGAAAATTTCCAGCTTACTGTTGTGATTGTATTTTTTAACCCTGGTAACGCTATACACACAGAGTTGATTCTTAAAGCCTCCGCGTATGAATTTTAAATTCTTGCAAAAGCACTTTAGTGCAGGCACTCCATTATTTGATGAAAAACAGAGGCGTTTGGTACATTTTTAATTTTGCCACACCACACCGAAATCAATAGCATGGAATTTCTTTGATTCAGGTTCAGATACAAAAATAATAGTTGAATAGCATCAAAAAAGTAGCGATAATAGCCATTAAGATGTAGTTGAAATAACACAAAACGTGTAGCTGGATCAGCTACATAGTACCGGCACAAATAGGATCTGCAAAGAAAAATACCCGGAATACTGATATACGAGCTGGGACATGAGTTTTGGAATTTGGAATTTACGAGTTACGAGTTACGA
>CAZOXJ010000161.1:0-2045 GCA_964583325.1 uncultured Lentimicrobiaceae bacterium | reverse complement strand
CATAATCAGTGGTAAAAGATACCATGAGAAAAGAGTGATAACAATGATGCTGATAATATTTAATACAAAGCCAGCCTTCAGCATATCAGTAAACCGCACATATCCGCTGCCAAACACAATTGCGTTGGGTGGCGTTCCGACCGGCATCATGGATGCAGCGCTTGCAGCCATGGCCATTGGCAAGCCAAGCAGAATCGGATCCATTTGCAGCGCATCGGCTAATGCGGCTAACACGGGAGCCATCACTATTACCTGTGCTGTGTTGCTCATCAGTTCGCTCAGGAAAATAGAAATGATCACAATCATAAGTATAAGTGTAAATCCCCCGATTTGACTGAACCCGGCAAGCCAATTGCCTATTAGCTGCATTACCCCGACTTTTTCGAGCGCACCAGCCAACGCGATACCACCGCCAAACATTAAAAGTATCCCCCATGCCATTTTTGACGTATCGCTCCATTCGAGCAGCATTTTGATTTTAAGTCCTTCTTTATTGCCGCTTGGGATGGCAAACAATGCCAGAGCCCCCATTATGGCAATCATATTATCATCAAGTTTTATAAATCCCAGTCCATTCACAAGGTCTTTTGTTATCCAGAAAAAAGCTGTTACACCGAATATCCATAAAACCCTTTTTTCAGCAACCGATATTTTACCCAGTTCGCTGAGCTCCTTTTTCATTAATAAATTGGTTGAATTGCTGTTTGCTAACCGGTTAGGGAATAACCATTTCGTGAGTACGAAATACATCGCGGCAAGCAAAATAATAACCATGGGTAAACTGAACATCATCCAGTCGAGAAACTGTATGGTGTATCCGTATTTCTTTTCAATATATCCGACAAAGGCAGCATTAGGCGGCGTTCCGATTACCGTAGCCATTCCGCCGATATTACTCGCATAAGCAATAACAAGCATTAATACCAGGGCAAAATTTACAAGTCCGGGTCCGGGTTTTTCATGTTCATTAATTACAGAAATGATACTCAATGCAATCGGAAACATCATCATGGCGGTAGCCGTATTGCTCAGCCACATACTCAGGAAACCGGTTGCAATAATAAATCCCAGTATGATCCTGTCGCCGCTCGATCCGGTAAGACTCACGATTTGCAAAGCGATACGCTTATGGAGGTTCCATTTCTGAATTGCGAGTCCAATCATGAATCCACCCATAAACAGGAAGATTACCGGGTTGCTGTATGCTTTCGTTACCTCCTCAAAAGGGCTGACTTCCAGTATAGGAAACAGGAAAAGAGGGATCAGCGCAACAGCTGCAATAGGCAGAGCTTCGGTTATCCACCAGGTAACCATCAGCGCGGCAACAGCTACAGCTTTGCTGGCATCAGGCTGAAGCGAAAAAGGATTGAATATTCCGGCAAACAGAGCCAGTGCCACTCCCGGGAAAAATGTAAGCCAATATTGATTTTTGCGGAACCAGTTATTCATAAAAAACTCTCCTAATCTTTTATGTTAATGAGTTATTTAGTCGCACAAAATTTTGTTCCTTCACATGTAAGGAAAGTATTTTTCGAAAATCAGGAATTAAGATTCCCGTGTACCATGTGCGCCGGGGATATTGTCAATTATTAACCGAAAATACAAATAATTGTAATTAGCTCAACTGAAGCTATACTTTGGCTACATTTTATTTTGATATGCTGAAAACAAATTTTGAAGCTTGAGATTTTAGATAAATTTGACTATCTATTTATCTCGGATTGAAGTACTTTTTTCTCTTACTTTTTACTTGAATAAAAAGTAACAACTTAGCGTAGCGCCTCATGAGCTCCTATAAAAATAAGCAATGAGCGAATAAAAAATCAAGGCTTTCGAAAAATACTTGCGGTTCTAAGCCGGAGGTATCCCTCGCAATACAAGGCATGAAAGATGGCACAAATCAGAGCTTTTGTCGTTGCTGTGTATTGCTACGCACATGCCATCCGCGCATACCTCCGACAAGAACCGCTATCGTATTTTTCTAATGCCGGTCCCTTCTAAGAAAATTTTTCCATTTGGCAACATTACGGGGGCGGTTTGGCTCA
>CAZOXJ010000160.1:0-8818 GCA_964583325.1 uncultured Lentimicrobiaceae bacterium | reverse complement strand
ACTTCTTAATGATACCTCAACAGTTCTGTTGTAAGGTAGTTTATTTTAAAATATTTAACTTCTTTGGGCGGGTTGTTTCAATAACCCGTCCAGGTTAAGCATTTCAGTAATCGGAAACAAATTTCGTTATGGGAAAAGAAGAAAAATCGCAGTCTACAGGAGCATCGGGTGATCCGGAAGAAATGAACCAGATGTTAAAGATCACTCTTCCACGCTATTGGATATCACTTTCTGCTTTATTGCTTCTGACTCTGATTACCCTGATTTGGGGATTGTTCGGAAGCATTCCCCAGCGAATAGATGGTTTGGGTGAAATAGTAAGCGGAAAAGGACTTCACGGAATCATAGCACTCTATCCGGGAGGCGTTGAACAAGTGAAATTTGAATTAGGAGAACAAGCAGAAGAGGGTGATATTTTGCTTCAACTCATACAACCCCAGCTCCGGCATCAACTGATAGAATTAAACGCTCAACTCGAAGTGCTGAATCTGCAGGATACAATGTTCCAACTAAAGGACGCAAAAGAGTATCCCAATAAAATGATTTATTATAGCCTTGAAGATGAACGGCTTAATGCGGAACTCATTCACATTCAGGAGCAAATAGCTTTTTTTGAACTGAAAATGAAGCAGCAGAAAGAATTGTGGGACAAAGGCTTATCCACAAGAGAAAATTACATTAATGCGAAAAACCAGTTATCCGACGCTCAAAATCTAAATCTACAAACTGAGCAAAAGGTCAAATCCAACCTCCTTGACAAGCAATCATGGAGTTACGACCACTCCTACAAGCAGGAAGACTATCATGGACAGATCCAGATTTTGCAGAAAAAGATCAATGATCTTAACGATGAATACAATCGACAGACCATAATCCGCAGCCCTGTCAAAGGCATTGTCGTTGACAAGTCGGTAACCAGCGGCGATTTCGTTACTGCAGGCAACCGAATGATGGTAGTTGAGGACCTGGAAAATAACAAAAACCATAAGCTTGATCTCTTTATCCCGTTTAACTCAAATGCGGTTGTAGAAGTAGGTATGAAGGTAATGATCGAACCTTTTACGGTAAATCACGATCTCTACGGATGGTTGTTAGGCGAGGTGGTTGAGGTTAACCATTTTGTTTCCAATACCAACTCCATCCTCGATGAATTAAATAATACTGATCTCGTTTCGCTTATCGAAAAACAAGGTCCGACCTACAGGGTTAAAATCAGGCTGTTGCCTGATCCGAATACTAAAAGCGGTTTCCAATGGTCGAACAAAAAAGGCCCTCCTTACACCATCAATACCGGAACACTTTGCCAGGCATCCATCCTGGTTAAAGAAAGACCTCCTATCGATTATATCATCCCCATTTTTAAATCATTTTTCGAATAACCCTCATTCCCAATTAATTGAGATCTTGATATGAAAAATGATCGTATTAAAAAAAAGGTTCCTGTCATTCTCCAACTGGGAGAAAATGAATCCGGGCCGATTGCACTTATGATGGTATTGTCCTATTACCATTGCTATCCTGAAAAAGATTTACTGAATCAGGAATGTGGCGTTTCAGATAATTCAAGAATTCCGATGGAACGTCTGAAAAAAGTTGCTTTTGGTTATGGATTTAATGCAGAATTGAATACGTGTAAGGCATCGGAACTAAAAACACGTGACTTGCCAGTAATCACAGGAATCCGTGGTGGTAATTACTGTGTTGTAACCGGATGTGAAAAAGGATTTTACCTGTTAAATGATACCCACGAAGGAAAAAAGAAACTGAGTGACCAGGAATTTGAAAAGATATACGATGGAACGGTTCTGAGCATTACACCAACAAATGACTTCAAACCTGGGAAAGAAAGGAATGGTTTTATTGACAAGGTACGGGACCGTATAAGACCAAGCCGCCTGGACCTTATTTATGTATTGATCTGCGGGGCTATTCTTGTAATCCCCGCCATAATCCTGGCAGGTTTGAATAAACTCTTTTTCGACGACATTATAGGCTTAAATCAGCCCCGGTACTTCCGACCCATGCTACTTCTCATGGCTGTAATTTTCGTTTTTAACGGCATACTTACTTATCTGCAGCAAAAAATTCTGGTCAAAATTGAATTGCGTCTTGCAATCGTCGAGTCCTCGAAACTCCTGATGCATATTTTGAAACTGCCGATCCGGTTTTTTACATCGCGTCAACCCGGTGAGATCTTTAAACGTGTTCAGCTTAATGATGACCTGGCTACGCTTCTTTCAACCGGCCTTTCCATTACAGCAACGAGCCTGATAACAGTGATATTTTACGCGGCCGTTATGATGAAGTACAACGTGCTTCTTACGGTGATCGGGGTTACAGTAATATTGGTTAATCTACTTGCACTCCGTATTGTTTCCGAGAAACGTTCCACACTTAACCAGCTCCTTTATGAGCGAAACCAGCGAACCTTCAGCACGGCAGGTATCGGACTCGAACAAATAGAAACCATTAAAGCAACCGGATCGGAAAACGATTTTTATGGTATTTGGTCAGGCGAACTCTCCAATGCTGTTATTTACGACCAGAAATTAAGTTTTACTACAAACCTGCTGGATGCTTTACCTGATTTCCTGTCAAATCTGAATAATATCATCTTGCTAACCCTTGGCGGGCTGCTGGTAATTTATGGCGAGATGACGGTTGGAATTTTTATTGCTTTCCAGAGCCTGATGTCAAACTTTACGGGACCGGTAAAAGATGTGGTTTCAATGGGAAGCGATCTGCAGGAGGCAAAAAGTAATATAGCCACCATTCAGGATGCTCTTTCCACCGATAAAGATATTTATTTTGAAAATGAATCTGGCGAAAACCCACAGGATTTCAGCCTGGAAAATTCAAAATTACACGGATTCCTTGAGTTTAAAAATGTCACTTTTGGATATGACCGGTTTCGTGAGCCCTTGATTGAAAATTTCTCTCTTCGTGTAGAACCGGGAAAGCGGGTTGCCCTGGTAGGCAGTTCAGGATCGGGCAAGTCGACAATGGCCAAACTGATCGCAGGCTTGTATCATCCCTGGGCGGGAGAAATCCTGTTCGATGGTCAGAACCGGTCCTTCTATCCCCAGGATGTGATCCGGAACTCTGTTTCCCTGGTTGACCAGGAAATATTCCTGTTTAAAGGAACCGTAAACGATAACATAACGATGTGGAATAATACTATAGGAACTCCTGATATCATACAATCCACCAAGGATGCATGCATTCATGATGTAATTGCAGCGAGGCCCGGAGGCTATTCCGGTGCACTTATCAACGCCGGGAGCAACCTCAGCGGAGGCCAGAGGCAGCGGATTGAAATAGCCCGCGCTTTGGTCGTTAATCCAACAATACTCATAATGGATGAGGCCACCAGCGCCCTGGATGCAAATACCGAAAAGGACATCGATACAAATATCCGCCGAAGGGGCTGTACTACGGTAATCATCGCACATCGCCTGAGTACCATCCGTGATTGTGATGAAATTATTGTACTCGATAAAGGCAAAGTCGTTCAGCATGGCACTCATGAGGAGATGATTAAAGACAAGCAGGGCCTTTATTTTAAACTGGTAAACCTCAATTAATATGGAGCAGCAAGTGATATCTTCATTTTACACTCAGACAAGGACTTTGTTCAGTAACAAAACCCTTTCACTGAATGATGACTCCTCCGTGGCATATTATATTGAGTCCGGCGAAACTGACATTTTCTATGTTGAAAAACTGCCTTCGGGCCCTGGACGCCGGCTTTTTCTTTTCCGTGTAAGTGCTCCTTTTCTGATCCCTTCCTTTAAAAACAATGACTCACTTTCCCTGGTAATGTGCTCCTTAACAGATTGCACACTGGGAATCCTTAACGCGGATTCACAGAAAAAATTACTGGAAGCCAATCCTGACTATGCTTCTTCTCTTATTGATAAATGGTTCCTGAAATTTCCTGAAGGGATAAATCACTTCGGAGCCCTGCCTCAACTTAACGGAATCAAGGCCACTCCAACCTTTAACGCCGAACCACACAAAAACTATTGTACAACAAATCCGGAAGAAGTTTTATGGATTGAATCATCTGATCAGAAGCCAATCTATTGCAACCTCACCGATCCGAAGGCAAACGGATTAATCCTTTTCCCGATTACTTCAAAGTTGTGGATCAATTTTAGTGAATCTTCTCCAAAACAACTGCTTACAACAAAAGAGATCATTTTAAAAGAACAGTTCCTCTCGCAATTTTTCGGGTTCAATAACCTACTGGTAAGCATTTTACGAAATTTATATGCCGGCGAACAAAAAGTTGCGCTCGAAAATGTAAGCAATACGTATGCATTCAGAACCAATGCAGTTTTTGGAGCTTTTAATCGTTTTAAATCCATTATTTCAGGAAAAACATCGGATGAACTTTTCACTGATGATAAAGGTCATACCAACAGCCCTAAAAAACTGACGAATCAGAATATGCTGTTGCTCCAAACCTGCCAGTTGATTGGGAAAGAAGAAAGAATCGAATTCGTAGATCCCGGAAACCGGATCAGCGATAAACACGATTCGCTCTGGAACATCCTCAGGGCTTCGAACATCCGCTCAAGAATGGTAAACCTTGAACCACACTGGTGGAACAACGATGCCGGATCAATGCTTGGATTTTTAAAGGCGGATCATACTCCGGTAGGTCTAGTCGCAAAAGGGAACACGAAATACATGATGATCGACCTGGCGAACCGTAAGAAGGAACTGGTTACGCAATCCGTGCACCAACTCCTGGAGCCAAAAGCATATAGCTTTTTTACACCATTTCCTAAAGGCAAACTCAACGGTAAGGATCTTTTACATTTTGCATTGCAATTTACATACCGCGATATTATCAGTTTCCTGGTGATAGGTATTATCGGCGCCTTGCTTGCTCTGGTAATTCCGGTTGTTGGCGGTTATGTTTTCAACTCTGTTATCCCGGGCGGTGATATTAATGAGCTCTGGCAGATCGGGGCCATCATGGTAATATGTGTCATCACCATCGGGTTGCTCAATTTTGCAAAATCCATTGCCGTACTACGAATGGCCGGGAAAGCCGGATACAAGCTCCAGGCCGCTTTGTGGGATAGGATCCTCTCTCTCCAGGTCGGTTTCTTCCGGAATTACAGCCCCGGAAACCTGGCAGAACGGAGTATGGGTATTGAAAAAATCCGCGATACACTCTCCACGACCGTTCTTGGTGCCCTGATTTCGGGGATATTCTCTATATTCTACCTGGGTCTGCTGTTTTTTTATGATGTACACCTGGCGCTGCTGGCCCTGGTTTTGGGTATTGTTGTTGCCGGATTTACACTTACCATAAGCCTGCTGGCATACAAGCATGTGGCATTTATGTGCCGCATGAATGCCATGATTTCAGGATTCCTGATGATGGCCATTCGTGGAATTAATAAGATAAGAGTAACGGGAAGCAAAGAAAAAGTGTTTGCCATCTGGGCCGATAGATATGCACAGCAAAAAGACCATTATCGCCAGAAACGGAACCTGATCATGATTGCAAATATTTTCACCGTTACCTTTCCGGTTCTTGCTTCCCTGCTGATCTTTATCAGGGTGTATGCCTTATTTACATCCGGCGTGCCAGGTTTCGGCATCGGTGATTTTGTTGCCTTTAACAGTGCTTATCTGAGTTTTCAGGGAGCTATGATTCAAACTTTCATGGTAACGGTTCCCTTGATGAACATAAAGCCAACGTATGAATTGTTTCAGCCCATCCTCGAAGCCGAAACGGAAGATACAAATGAAAAGCTCGATCCGGGGGAACTTTCCGGCAGGATTGAAATAACGCAATTAAGTTTCAAGTACCCCGATGCGCCGGATTGGAGTTTGAAAGATCTGAATATGGTTATCAATCCTGGTCAGTTTGTGGCTATTACCGGCAGCTCCGGTTCAGGAAAATCAACATTGGTCCGCTTGCTGCTCGGATTTGAATACTACCAGGCTGGAAGTGTACTTTTCGACAATAAAGAACTCAAAGACCTCGATATCCGGGGTATCAGGGATCAGTTTGGTGTTGTATTGCAGAATTCCAGGATCATGCAGGGAACTGTGCTTTACAATATTACAGGTTCCTCGCTCTATACCGAGGAAGATGCCTGGAATGCGGCTGAAAGAGCAGGATGTGCTGATGAAATCAGGAATCTCCCTAACAAAATGTACACTGTTCTGCCTCCCGGAGGTGATAACTTGTCGGGTGGGCAACAACAGCGTATCGTTATTGCACGCGCACTGATACGCAATCCCAAGGTCTTCATTTTTGACGAAGCTACCAGCGCTCTTGACAATGAAACCCAGGGAATAGTCAGTGCCAGCATCGAGAAACTGAACGCAACCCGTATTGTGATTGCTCACCGCCTGAGCACCATCATGAATGCTGACCGCATATTTGTACTTGACAAAGGTCAGCTCATCGAAGAAGGAAGCTACAAGGAGCTTATTGAGAAGAACGGGTTCTTTGCCGAACTTACCCGTCGGCAGTTGGCCTGAGATATTTCAATACAAGCGGCGTTTCCAGGGTTAAGAAAAACAATAAAGTACCAAGTGCAATGAAAAAGAAAATCCTTATCCTCATCCTTATTTTTGGAGGAATCTTGACTGCGAAAAGCCAGCAGTTTTTCAACTACGACACTTTGTCAACTTTTAAAATACTGCAAAAAGGCCTGGAAGAGAATTACAGCATCCGATTAAAAAAGCATGCCGTGGAGCAAAGCCGGGGACAAATGGTAAGCGCCAGAGGCTTTTTAAACCCACTGCTCACGCTGGGAACAAATGAATACCTGGGCACCGATCCTGAGGTTACTTACAAGGATTCCTATTCGCTGAACGGACAGCTGCTGATTCCTACCCGCCAGGGGATGAAATTCTATACCGGATTCAAGCTTTCGACGGAAACAGAAATAATTTCGGGCGTACCGGATGTTTTCCCTTCCACTTATATGCCAATCAATGAATCCGGCATGTGGGCCGGCGTTTCAATGCCCCTTTTGCGGGACTTTGGGCGTAACAATTCAAGCAATGCCAGTTTGCTGTCATCGGTAATGATAAATAAAGCGCAGAATATTGCTTTCACCGATGAAATCTGCCAATTCATTAAAAATTCGCTTACAGCCTATTATAATGTTTACCAACGGGTTAAGATATTCAGGATTCTGTCGGATGCTGATGTGGATTCACGCCAATATTTATCTGATATACAGGCAATGATTGACAATGAGCAAATACCAAAAGTTGAAATCTACCGTGCGACAGCCTATCAGCTCAACATTTCCCAACAATTCTTATTGTCGCGCAACGACATCGCCAACTCATTATTTGAACTCATTACTGCCGTTGGGACAAAAGGGGTACAGACCCCGGATAAATTGCCGGTTTTTCTGGATTCAGTACCTGATCCGGCTTCTTTTGCATGGGAAAAGTATTCCGCTTACGTTTACAAAAACCTGGATTCCATGTTGGTTAACACCCCTTATTACAAGAGCCAGGAAATGCTTACTTCTTCCGCCCAGATCGCCGCAAACGCTGCAAAACACAACAAGTTAAATGAGCTTACCCTCGATGCGAAATATTTTCTTTTTGGATCTACAGCCTATCAGCCTGTTTCGGATTTCAGCCAAACCTTTTCAAGCGGTAGTCCGGGTCCCTCTTTCAATCTGACTTTATCGTATAAGTTGCCTTTTAAAAATGAGGAACGTAAAGGAGAATATATTGCCAAACTCTCGGCCTACGAATCAAACAAGACTCAACTTGAAAAGGTGAAATTTGAATCTAACTTCCAGGTTCTTAAACTCCTAAGCGATCTGAACATCCTGATTCCATTATTTAAAAGCCAGGCTGAACTGGCTGAACTGGAAGAAAAAACCTACCAGAACGAAGTGCAGAAATTTAAAATGGGAGCTTCCACCCAGATAAATATAATCAATACATACATGGATTATAATACCGCTCTGCTGAATGTGGAAACCAGGCGGCAATCAATTATGTCCAGTATAATTCTGCTGAAATACCTTATCGGAGACTTTCCAACCACTACAGAGCAACTTATTAGTTATAATCCCTGGGATTTTACAACAAAATAAGTTTCTAATACTCCCTTTTCTTAATCATGGTACCCGCAAGTGCATTTGTTGATGGATAAATTTATTCCGATACATGAAAATATTTTTTTCAGGTCGTTAAAGTCGCCTGATAGTACTGCCATAATATACGAGAGTGAGCATGTCAGTTTCTGCCTTCTGGACCAGTACTCCACCAACCTTGCATGGGAGTTGCAGGAATCGGGCATAGGTAAGGGCTCCCTTGTTGGGATTTTTCTGCAGCCCTCCGTTAATCTGGCTATTTCAATTCTGGCGGTGCTTAAATCAGGGGCAGCCTATGTCCCTCTCTCGACGAGTTTCCCTGAAGAGCGCATCCGGTATATTCTTCACGATGCAAATGCAAAGCTTGTTATCACAGATGACTCACTTCCAAATCCTCTGGCATCAGAGCAAACACGTATGCTTATTCCGGATTGGAATGCATTGAAGCAGCCTGCAGAAAAAAGGGTTTTGAAACCCAATCCTATAAAGGCAACCGACCTTGCCTATATCATGTACACTTCAGGTTCAACCGGCAACCCGAAAGGTGTTATGATCGAACACCGTAACCTTAGTTATTACGCTAATTGGTTCAACGACAGTGTGATTACCGAAACCGGGGTTAGTTTACCACTTACTTCCTCATTTATTTTTGCGGCAGCCGTAACTCAGTTTTATTCAACACTTTTATCGGGAAAAACACTTCACATCCTCGATCC
>CAZOXJ010000159.1:6061-8820 GCA_964583325.1 uncultured Lentimicrobiaceae bacterium | reverse complement strand
TTACATAATCTCCAGCAATTCCACTTCAAATATCAATGTTGCATGTGGTCCGATAACTTTTCCGGCGCCCTGGGCTCCGTAAGCAAGGTTCGAAGGGATAAAGAATTTGTATTTTGCGCCTTTCGACATTAATTGCAAACCTTCGACCCAACCTGAAATTACCTGGGTTACACCAAAAGTTGCCGGTTCGCCGCGGGCAACTGAGCTGTCGAAAACAGTTCCGTCAATCAGAGTTCCTGTGTAATGAACTTTTACCTGGTTTTTTGCAGTAGCTTTTACGCCTGATCCTTCGGTTATAACCGAATACTGCAAACCGCTTGGTAAAGTAATTACACCCGGTTTGTTTTTGTTTTCTGCCAGGAACGCAATTCCGCTTTCGCTGTTGTTACCTTCGGCTTGCTTCTGCATGCCTTCGAAAAATTCGTTCAGTATATGGTTCACCTCATCGGGCGACATGCTGATTTCTTCGTTGTTCAAAATCGCATTCAGGCCTTTTGTAAAATGCTCAATGTCAAGTGCCTCAACACCCGAATTTTTTAAATTGCTTGCAATGCTTAAGCCTAATGCGTAGCTGATGTCTTTCATAAAATGTTCTTATTTAACTTTAATTTTTGGGCTGCGAAGGTAAAGCTTTTCGTTTAATTGATTTTGAATAATCCTCACAGAAAATAAGGTTCGTAGTTTCGCTGCATACACATAGCAAGGCGGGATTCAGATTTGCGAATGAAATAAACTTTGATTCCGGGTAAATCCTGCTATTACCTCAGTACACGAGCTTAAATGATAATTCCTAAAAAAAGCCTGCTTTACAGATGATTTTATGCTGAAGGTTAAACCGAGCCTTTTAACCTTTACTTTTGAGGGGGTAAAGTAGCTGGAGATTTATTGAAAATTATATCTGGAATTTTTAAAAACAGGATTATATTTTTAGCTTTTTTGATAGTGCACTTAAAATATTCTGATATTAAATTGATAGTTAGCTTGTTATGAATGCAATAAGGTGATTGACTTAAAAACATCAGGATGATAAAATCAGTAAAAGTAAAAGCATATTTATTATTCGTTTCCCTTGCCGCTGCAATGGTTATAGGATGTAAAAAAGACGATTCAGCAATAAAAACAATGCCGCTGATTACCTGGGAAAACCCGGCAGATATAACTTTCGGTGATTTACTCAGCAATACACAATTAAATGCCACAGCCAATGTTCCGGGTACTTATGTTTACGAGCCTGCAAGCGGAACCAAACTTAATGTTGGTGAAAACCAGGAGTTGAAGGTATATTTCACCCCGACTGACATAGCCACATACGATACTGCCAGTAAAACTGTTAAAATCAATGTGTTGCCTGCCGGAGTGAGCAGTGCAATATTTAATCCGGTTTTAACATACGGTATCCTTACTGATGTTGAAGGAAATAACTATAAAACCATTGCTATCGGATCACAGATATGGATGGCCGAAAACCTGCGCACTACAAAATATCGCAATGGCGATTCAATCCCAACAGTAACAGGCAATACGAATTGGAAAAACCTGACAAAAGCCGCCTGTTGCACCTACGAAAATACATCGGATAAAGACAAAATTGCTACGTTTGGCAGGTTGTATAATTGGTTTGCAGTATCCGACAGCCGGAATATTGCTCCAACAGGCTGGCATGTGGCTACTGATGCCGATTGGTTAGAGTTATCATCTTTTCTTGGAAATGAAAATGTGGCAGGCGGAAAGCTAAAAGAAACTACTACCAAACACTGGAATAGTCCGAATACCGGGGCATCCAACGAAAGTGGTTTTACAGCCCTTCCGACTGGCAGGCGTGAATATACTGATGGGTCGTTCATTAACCTTGGCTACGATGGTTTTTGGTGGACCAGTTCCGCATACAACCCTGATTACTCCTGGTATCGTTACCTGCATTACAACGTAGCCGAAATTTTTCGTGCTAATTTCCATAAGCAATATGGATTTTCAGTTCGCTGTGTTAAGGATTAGTTTATTGTTTATCAAAATTTCAATATTTTCCTTTTTGCCTTCAGGGTAAAAGGCATTTGATGTGTATTATTATAAAGATTTGCTTTAACAGGGTTTAAGGGTCAAAAGTCTGATTCTAAAAATGCCTCAGAAATGCAACCAGATAATACCTTTAAATCGAACTGATCTCCTACAGCTCGATTGCATGGATAAAAGTCTGTTATACTTTTGCAACCAATTCCGGAAATATTTTTTCTAAATCTTGAATCGTATGAAAAAACCGCTTTTCTCACTTTTTTTTACCCTTCTGTGCGTCGGCACAGGAATACTGCTCTCCGCTTCGGATCCGGTGTATTATGGAGATTATACGCCTGTTTTCATGCAAAGAGCCGAAATGGAAAGAGCTGTGAAACTTGAATCGCCCCAACCTCTCCGCGATCCGGGTAAAATTTATCTCTACGATAAGTATATCCTTGTGAACGAGAAATATAAAGGGATTCACATCATCGATAACAGCAATCCTGCGGCACCTCAAAATGTTGCTTTTCTGCATATCGACGGCTGTATTGATATGGCAATGAAAAACAATGTGCTGTATGCGGATAATGCCATCGACCTTATAGCGCTGAAAACCAGCGCTGATTTTGCTACTGTGCAGCTTACCGAACGGCTCAAAAATATTTTTCCTGAAATTGAGTCGCCCGACGGGTATTGGACGCCCTATTACCTGAATAAGTTCAGGCCGAAAGATGGTGTTTTAGTCGCTTATAGAAAGAAAAGCTAAA
>CAZOXJ010000159.1:0-5961 GCA_964583325.1 uncultured Lentimicrobiaceae bacterium | reverse complement strand
TTTTCTCAACCATAGTCCTGGTTGCAACCGCCTGTTCCTACAGCGAAAAAAGTGATTCTGAAGGGGGTGACGTGTCCGGACAGGGTGGCTCGCTGGCTCGCTTTACCATTGCCGGCGAATACCTTTATACGGTTGATCAATCCTCACTTCATACCATTAGTATCACTGATGTTGAGCATCCACTGAAGGTAGCTGATAAATCACTGGGCGTCTATACCGAAACCATTTTCCCTTACGAAAACTCGCTGCTGCTAGGCACCGAAACCGGAATGTTCGTTTTCGATCTCAGTAATCCGGCCAATCCACAACAAACGACTTATTTTCAGCACATTCGTTCCTGCGACCCGGTGGTTGCTGAAAACGGTTATGCATACATTACGCTCAATACTGCAAATCAACGTTGTTTTAACGGGATGAACGAATTGCAGATTGTAAACATAAGCAACCTGAATTCACCAATCCTGGTTAAAACATATAACCTTGCAAGTCCGTTGGGGCTTGATATTCATAACGATACACTTTATGTTTGCGATAAAGGATTACGTGTACTGGATGTTTCGGATAAGAAAAACCCTGTGGAGATAGGTTATTTCAGCGATATTGATGCCCGGGATGTGATATGTCAGGATGGAAGGGTGATTGTAATTGGCCCCGACGGACTGCATCAGTATCAGCAGGTTACAGGCGGATTTCAAAAATTAAGTACAATTCAAATACAGCCTTAACTATGAAGGGATTGGTAATCAGTCTTGTTATCCTGGCCTTATTCTCAACTAAAAGCCAGGCGCAGGAAAACGAAATTTTCAGTAAAAAAACGGGTATTGGTTTTGTCCCTCAATATACCATTTCGGGCGGATTGCGCATGGATATAGATCTTAGTATTTCGAAAACATCGAGCCAGTGGCTTATTATTTCGCCCCAGGTTTTTTGGGTTACGGGTAGCAGGTACGGCCATGATTTTGAATCACTGAAAGGTGTTGGCCTGGATGTTAAACACAAAATATTCCTGAAGCCCGGAAGTATGGATCCCGAAGGATTTTATGTTCAGTATGGTGCAATGGCCCAGTATTTTTCAATTGTTGATACCCGGCAATATGGTGAGTATTACGAAGAAAACGGGGTAACATATTATGGTGTTTCCGAAGGTGAAATTGAGACCCGGCTGTTAAAAGTCGGCGGGAATTTCCACCTTGGTTATCAATGGCTTTTCGGACAAAGTGTTTACCTGGATGTATATACCGGTCCCGGCATACGCATCAGCCACAACAACCGCACCGAGGGTTTCGATACCTGGTATAATGATTCATGGGTCGATTACGGGTATTCGGGCACCTTGCTCGACGCAGGTTTCAGGTTGGGATTTTATTTCTGAAAACTTTTTCCGAAAAAATTACTTTAACCGGCATCCACATTGCCGGTTTTTTACTTTGCAGCCGGTTTCATCAGATCAGTAAGTATGTTTTTAGCAATAGCATTGCGTTTATTCATGAGTATATCGAGCTTCGCGGCATCGGTGGTCTTGGCTATTTCGCGGTCGAGGCGATCAATATCCTGCCTGAAACGCATGTCGTTATAAACTTTTATAGCATCAACCAACAAATCGATGGGTTCCGATTGACCGTCCTTTACGCCATAAAAGCGGGATAAAACGGCTGTGCTGGCAGCGGTGGGCGAAAACGCTGCAAGTTCTTCGTGTTCTGAGCCATCAATACTGATTACGATGTAAGGGATTTCACCGTTGTATTTGTTCCCGTTTCTGTCAACAAGCTGACCTTTATTGTTGAGCTGATATTTTTTCCTGAAATCTTCGCTCACCCTGTCGGCATTGCCATCGGTTATTACGGCAAAGCCTGGTTGCAGCGGAACGGTGCCCGGCCAGTAAATATTGAGAGGTTCCGATGCCGAAAAACATGGTTTTCCATCAAACAAGGCTTCGCCAGCCTGGCCTGCCAGTTTCGAAATGGCTCCGGCAGCCAAAAGGTAAACGCTGGCAGTAATAAATATGGGTATTCCGGCTGCCGACTCAAACGCTTTACCTACCGCAGTGAAAATTTCTTTCGGAAACTGATCGAAAACAATTGACAAATCGAGGGTAAGCGAGTTTTCCATCAGAGCCGGTGAATAGAATACAACAGGAGTTCCCTGCTCGGTGGCACCTGGTCTGAGAATGCGGCTGTTTGGTTGTACCTTGTCCTTCAGGAAATTGATAGCCCTGGGTTTGGCATCGAACGAAGCTATGCTTTTAACCGCCGAGGTAACCAGCAGATCTTTCTTCGACCCCAGAAAACCTGCATCGGGATATTTGCCGGTATAAACTTCGCTGATAATGATGGTTAACGGTTTTCCCGGCCCAATTGGCAAGAAAGGAACCGGCGCATCATCGGGCCTCGCTCCGTTTACAAGGAGATTAACAGTGGACAATTCCCCGTTTGAAAAAGTAATTTTCTGCGGCGTTTTATCAGCGGCTAAAGCGGTATAGAAACTATTCAGTTCCTCCCTGTTTTCAGCAACTTCTTCTTCGGTAATAAGGGCTGAGCCCTGCGCAAAATATAACATATTACATCGTATTGAGTGAATAAAACAATGAACTGTTGTGTGAAAAAGTATTTGTTACGGGAATTAAACCGTATGATTTTCTTTATCCGGATTTCGAGTAAATTATAACGGCGGAGGTGAGTGAAAGAGTAAAAAAAAATAGGTAAACCGGTAGTATGAGGAGTAAAAAACTATAGTGATAAACAGGTGAAGTTCAGTAAGGTTCTCAGGATTTTACTGTTTGCAGATTAAAATTTGTAACAAAATGTTATTAGCCGGTAAAATTACGATTTCGGTCAGCCGGAAGGCAAGAATTTTGTGAAATATTTTGATGACATAGATACTTGTTTTCGTCCAATATCTGTGTAAACCTTACAATTACTATGTTTAAAGCTTTGTGGACGAATTAAATGGGAAGAAAAGTTTATCAGGTCATATATTCACTTTACAAAATACAGCGGCATATCCCTATTATAAGGGATAAAGCCGGGGAAAAAATCATCAGAACATGCGATTGTAGCTTACAACAGTGTGAGGTTACTTTGCACATTGTAAAAATTGTATTGAACGACATATGTATACAGCACTTTTTACAACACTCATAATTTGAGATAACTTTCTGGCTTAAGGATCAGAATACTGATTTTGCCGAAAGCCAATTTAAAAAAAGCAGCAGATTGAATACAACGAATATCGAAAATAAAGAAAACATTTCTCTGGTAAGCCATGCCACAAGTGACCGGTTCCTATCCGAACTTCGCGACGGTGAATCTGCTTTTATCACCAAAGTGAGAGGTTATGGCGCTTTCCGCAAACGCATCACCGAAATGGGTTTCGTTTCGGGTACGCTGGTTACTGCTATTAAAAAAGCGCCGTTGCAGGATCCCGCCGAATACGAACTGATGGGTTACCGGGTTTCGTTGCGAAGGAGCGAAGCTGAGCTGATCGAAATTTTACCCGCCGGTTCACTTGGCCTGGAAGAGAAATTGTATAACGGAACTCATCGCCTGGAAACGGTTCCGCAAATCTTCCGCGAGAAAAGCCAGCATATTCATGTTGCCCTGGTAGGAAATCCGAATTGCGGAAAAACCACGCTCTTCAACTATGCTACCGGCAAACATGAGCGGGTAGGTAATTATGGCGGCGTTACGGTTGATTTAAAAACAGCCCGACTGAAAAAAAACGATCATACCCTTTTTGTAACTGATTTGCCTGGTACATATTCCATTTCGGAATATTCGCCCGAAGAATTGTTCGTGCGCCATCACCTTACCGACGAAATGCCCGATGTGGTGATCAATGTGATTGATGCTTCCAATATCGAACGCAACCTCTACCTCACCACCCAGCTTATCGATATGGATATTAAAGTGGTGATTGCACTTAATATGTACGATGAGCTCGAAAACAAAGGCGATAGTTTCGACTACAAAATGCTGGGCGAAATGATTGGTATACCGATTGTGCCCTGCATAGCTTCGAGAGGGAAAGGCATAGATGAACTGTTGCAAAAAGTAACTGATGTTTACCTCGATACCGAAAAATCAGTGCGCCATGTGCATATCAGTTATGGAGCCGATATTAACCAATCCATCGAAAAACTGACCGGTCTTATAGAAAAGGATAAGTTTCTCACCGATCGTTATCACTCTCAATACCTGGCAATTAAACTTCTTGAAAACGACTCTCATACTTTCATTTCACTTGCGGAGTTACCCAATACCACAACTATAATTAATACTGCCAAACGGGAACAAACCCGTCTTGAGAAAGCGTTTAGCGAAAAAACCGAAACCATTCTTACCGATGCTAAATATGCTTTTATCAAAGGAGCTCTGAAAGAAACCTATCACCTCGCCGCTGAGAAAAAAAAGAAAGTCGGTCACGATGCCGATTCATTATTAACGCATAAATGGCTGGGATTTCCTGTATTCCTGTTTTTTATGTGGGCCATGTTCCAGGTTACTTTTTCTTTGGGCAGCTATCCTATGGACTGGATTGATGCGGGACTTGGCTGGCTCAGCGATTCCATCAGTAATACTATGCCTGTGGGTGCACTGCACGATTTGATTATTGACGGAATAATTGGTGGCGTTGGAGGAGTTATCGTTTTTCTGCCCAATATCCTGATCCTGTTTTTTTGTATTTCCTTAATGGAAGATACCGGCTATATGGCCCGCGCAGCTTTTATCATGGACCGGCTGATGCACAAAATAGGTTTGCACGGCAAATCGTTTATTCCTTTGCTGATGGGTTTTGGCTGCAACGTACCGGCTGTAATGGCTACACGCACACTCGAAAACCGCAAGGACCGTTTGCTCACCATGCTCATTATTCCGTTTATGTCGTGCAGTGCGCGATTACCGGTTTATGTGTTGTTGATTTCAGCGTTTTTTCCTGTCAGGCAGGGATTGGTGCTGTTGTCCATTTACATTATTGGCGTGCTTTTGGCCATACTGATGGCTTTAATTTTTAAAAAGATTTTTTTCAAAAAAGCGGATGTTCCTTTCGTGATGGAGCTGCCGCCATACCGCATGCCCACACTCCGCAATACAAGTATCCATATGTGGAACAAAAGTGTACAGTACCTCACTAAAATGGGTACTATCATCCTGTTTGCCTCTATCCTGATATGGGCATTGGGTTACTTTCCGCGTAACAGCGAAAATGCCATGAAATATACTACAGCCATAATGGATATTCAGAACAGCAGTAATCTTTCCGATAGCACAAAGGAATTACAGATAACCAGGCTGTCCATTGAACGTGAGTCGGAACGCATGGAGAAATCGTATATCGGGCAAATCGGGCATTTTATTACCCCGGTTATTGCGCCGCTTGGTTACGACTGGAAAATCGGCGTAAGCATAATCACCGGTCTGGCAGCCAAGGAAATTCTGATTGGTTCCATGGGTGTTCTGTATCAATCGGATCTAGATGCTGACGAAACATCCGTCGGACTGCAGAACAAACTGCAGCAGCAGGTGTTTACAACTGGACCGAGAGTTGGCGAAAAGGTTTTCTCTCCTCTCGTGGCATTTTCGTTAATGCTTTTTGTGTTGATTTATTTCCCCTGCATAGCGGTGATTGCGGCAGTAAAAAGGGAAGCAAACTGGGGCTGGGCTGTATTTACCATGGTGTATACAACTGTTCTGGCATGGCTGGTAGCCTTTGCAACATACCAGGTTGGCAGCTTATTTTAAATGAAGAAACTATGATTCAGAATGTTATAGTAGCCGTAATAATATTGATAGCCCTGTTGTATGTGGGTTATTCAATTTACCGTTCCCTGAAACCGGGTCCCGGCCCGAAAAGCAGTTGCGGTGGTTGTACGGGCTGTGAACTTAAAGACCTGAATAAAGGTTGTGCGACTCCTGTTGAAAATATGGGCACAGGCAAGAATAATAAAGCCTTCCAGCAGAAAAT
>CAZOXJ010000158.1:0-8978 GCA_964583325.1 uncultured Lentimicrobiaceae bacterium | reverse complement strand
AGCGATAAAGTTGCAGCAGAAATTTATATTGGCAGCACATTCAGCAATACACCTTCTGAACCCAGGATTTTGAGCACCAATATTCAAAGGTATCTTTCGGGCTGGGTTCATTATTACTATTCACCGAGGTGGAAACTTTCCTCTTCGCTGGCTTATTATCATAACAAGGATGTGCCCGATATCGGCCAGTATTTTTCGCCCGAATGGCGGCTAAGCCTGCAGGGAACTTATTATATTCACAAAACCGGCTATACATTGTATACCCGTATGCGGGGCGAGTTAAGGTATATGATGAATGCTGAAGGTATATATGAAGACAAGTATCGTTACAGGCAGATGATCCGATTCACTAAACCAATCAACGGAAAGGTGTTGCGAAAAGGCATTGTATATTTTACAACCTCCGAAGAGTTGTTGTTTAAACCGGATGCAAAAACAGCAGGAATTACTTTTTTCGACCGCAACCGTTTCGAACTCGGTGGCGGCTACCTTGTTACAGATAATGTGCAATTAGAACTAACATATGTAAATGAATTTGTTCCCCGCGATAACGTGAATGAACTTTACAACGTGATATCTTTTACGGCGACTTTCAACAATCCGCTGACTAATTTGAAAAAACGGATTGGTTTGTTGGAACCAAAAAGTAGTGAAGCGGAATAAGCTTTTTTAAAGGACCAAGACCCAAATCTCAAATTCCAAGTCTCAAATTCCAAACTCCAAGTCCCAAGGCCCTAAATTCCAGGTAAAATGCCAAAATATGAAAATGATCTGAGTGAAAGACTATTAAAGTTTGCAGTCGACGTGATTTTATTTTTGCGAACAGTGAAAAACACAGTTGAGACTATGGATATGAAACGGCAACTTGTCAAATCATCTACTTCAAGTGGAGCAAATTATGAAGAATCACAAGGTTCACCCACCAGGCCTGATGCAAAGACCAAAATCGGCATATCCCTAAAAGAAATGCGCGAATCGAATTATTTTCTGAGAATATTTAATCACTTGAAATCCGGAGAGGTAAAACAGTGTGAATATTTATGCAAAGAATCATCAGAACTAAAATTGATTCTTGCTTCTATCATTAATAAACTTTGATTATCAAGTATTAAGAATTCAAGTCTTGGAATTCTTGTTTTGGAATGGTTCTTGGAATTTGGAATTTGAGACTTGGAATTTGGGTCTTATTTCCCCTCCTCTTCCTCCTTCAAAAAACACTCCAACTGCTCTTTGAGTGCCGCTTTGTGAAGTTTAAAAACATAAGTCCTTACACCTTCATCCCCCTTCATGTTTATCCTGGCTTCTGTAATTTCAATATTTAACAATACATCAATATCCTTTTTATTAATAAGATAAACCAACTTCATAACCGTGTCCTTACGGATATAACGGGTATCAAAATGCTCAAGCGTATAGGTTTTGCCATCCGACAGTTTCAGTTCAAGGTTATCTTTGATATCCTGTCCCTCAGGTTTTTCAGGAAACGGTATGGGAAACAGTTCCAGGAAATAGCTCTCTTTATCCGTAACAATACCTCCGCTTAACGATTTCGCCTTTGTCCAGTAAAAGTTAACCGGCTCCATAAAATATACCATTGACCCATCGGGTGCTACGCGGTTAAGGATATCGCATTGCGGGAATGCCGGGATTAAAAGTGCAAGGAATCCCAACAACAGCGTTGTTTTCTTGATGAAAGTATTCATGTTTCAGGAGTATAAAACAAAGATACGCTCTTTTTCCAATTCTTTTTTTGTACCATCAGGAAATTTTCAGAAATTTGAATCAATATATCGCTGATCCATTGCTCTCTGAAGTATGAATTTTAACTAATTTTGATTAAATACGTGGTTATGAAAAATCCATCCTCAAACAATTCAGTTTACGACACAACCATCCGGCTTTTCATTCTTATACTTATTGTTGGCTGGTGCCTGGCTATTATGTATCCTTTTGCAAGCATAATACTCTGGAGCGTGATACTCGCTATGGCACTGCATCCGCTTCATAAAAGCCTGTCGGCCCGAATGGGTGGCAAACCGAAACTAGCTTCTGCAATTATCGTAATTTTTACCCTGGCTATTATCTTTATTCCCATCTGGTTTCTTATCGATTCACTTTTTGCAGAAGTTAAAGCCCTCAAAGTAAGTTTTGATAGTGGTACTCTCACCATACCGCCACCTACGGAAAAAGTTAAAGAATGGCCGGTTATAGGCGAAAGACTTTACGATCTCTGGTATAATGCCTCTGCAAACATGGGTCAAACTGCCATGAAGTACAAGGACCAGCTTCTATCGGTGGGAAGCAAGGTTGGGAAAGGGATACTCAGTGCTGCCAGCGGTGTGATACAGATCATGATATCGTTTATTATTGCGGTTATAATCCTGGTTTTTGGCGAAGCAGGCCTGGAGATTCGCAAGTTTTTCAGAAAGGTAGCCGGTGATAAGGGAGACGAATATGCTGATATGACATTGAAAACTGTTGGAAACGTTGTAAAAGGAATAATCGGGGTAGCACTGATACTGGCACTGCTGAATGGAATATTATTTATGCTGGCAGGTATTCCCTATGCAGGAATATGGACATTGCTGGTTTTTGTATTAGGCGTTCTGCAGCTACCTTTATTTTTTATTACGGTGCCCATTATAGTTTATATGTTTGCAACGAAAGAACTAATGCCGGCAATATTATGGACCGTATTATTGCTGATAGCAGGCTTGTCCGACAATGTATTGAAACCGATTTTACTCGGCAAAGGCGCTTCTGTCCCAATGCTGGTGATATTTATCGGTGTCATCGGCGGATTCATCTTTTCTGGTTTTATAGGGCTCTTTACCGGTGCCATAGTAATGTCGCTGGGATACAAATTATTTGTTGCCTGGATCAACTCGAATGATGTGGAGGAACCGGAAATTTAGTGCAGGTATGTGCTTAAATTTGTTGCGTACGAAAATGTATAAATGTTCTCCATCTCCGGATTAAAATTTCAAGAGGACCAATATAAAGATTCTGCTTCCCGAAAAAAACGAAATGGTTGCTGCTGATTGATAGCTGACATGTGGAGCCTGATTCTTGAAACCATGATTTGAGATTTTTGTCTATAAGTTTTACATTTGCATGATAAATCCTTTTTAGACTGAAAATATGCGTACTAAATTTATGTTCCACATCATTATGGTGTTTGCTTTTACCGGCATAGCATTTACGGCAATACAAGCTGCTGAAAGAAATGATACCATCAGGAATACAAATGACAGTATTACGCGACCAAAAAATAAGGAAAACTCAAATCTGCTTACTCCCTATCACCTCAATGTGATAAAGTTCAACCCGACTCCGATGCTGCTGTTCGATGAACTCAGGAATATTACCTTCAGTTACGAAAGGCTTATTAAAGAGAACCAATCTGTTTCACTTCAGCTTGGTTACCTGGTAGTTCCGCAGGTTTTTAACGATACGCTCTTTAACAAAGTTCTTTTCAGCAAAGATGAAAGGAAAGGGGTTAATCTCTCGTTCGATTACAGGGTTTATCCCTTTTCCAGAAACCGGCGTCCTGCTCCGGATGGTCTGTATCTTGGGGGATACCTTTCTTACATCGGCACCTCATCCGAAAGCCATGGTCATCTGATTGATGCACCGGAAGATGATAATGTTATGCTAAAAGCCCGGATGAATATGGTAAACCTGGGAGTTGAATTAGGCTATCATTTCATTTTTAAAAAGAGGTACTCCCTTGATTTGCTGATGTTTGGACCTTCAATAACCGGTTATTCAAATAGCCTTGGGATTACCGGAAACCTGAACAGCGATCTGGGCGATAAGATTGACGAGGACCTGGCAGCTAAATTAAAAGAAAAATTTCCGGCCCTTGGCTACCTCTTTTCGGATGAAGATGCGACCTTCAGCACTTCAAAAATAGTTATATCTTCATGGTTCAGGTATAGTGTGCAGATCGGGTATCATTTCTGATGGTTCCCGTCTTACTGAAATACATTCCGGTTACACGTTCCGCTTGCACTTATTTATACTGAAACTGAAATAAATTTAATTCAGAAAGACTCAGATTCCGGGAGGCGGAAGCGGCATCTCGCTGATCCGGAATTCCCTGTGAGTATTTCCATCCGACTTACAAAATATCCTTGATACCGTCTAAAATATATTGTCGTAATTTTGATAAGCTGATTAGTCACAAAATATTGTTTGTAATGAAAAACAGAACGGTAATTCAAAATCGCATTTTGGGGTTAATGTTTATACTTCTGTTTCTAAGTAATATTAACCTTCCGGCACAGTCAGGATTTTCATTAACTGCAGGTATCGGGAAATATGAACTTCTTAATATCGGTGGACAATGGAACTTCGCAAAAAGGTCATCACTTTCTGTTTTCGCTGGTTCTAATTTAGGCGTCAATAATAAAAAAGCTTGGGCAGGAGGCATTTACTTCGACCAGGTTTTCACAAAACCAGTTAATTGGAAAATAAAACCTGGTTATTCGCTTGGAACTATCTACTGGACGCAGGATGATGAATTGTATTATTTCAGAACCCTTTCGATTCCTTTTATGGCGCTGCTGGCATATCCCGTTTTACCGGTTTTGACAGTGCGGGCCGAAGGAGGTATAATATTCAGTTCGGTATTGTCGTCGGATCGGAAACAAAATGTTGAGTCAGGTTATCCCGACAGGTTTAATGGAAATTTTCGTATAAATCTTATCTACAAATTAAAGGGAAAATGAAATATTTCAACCAGGTACTTTACATCCTTTTAATAATGCTTGCCGGTGGCTGTGAAAAAATTATTTATGCGCCGGATAATCCCATCTGCGGATTGCCTACCAGGGTGCTGATGCACAAGGGTTGTGGCAGTGGTAACCCGGATTTTACCGAAAACACTTTAGCTGCTGCCAATTATGGATTAAGTGTACTCGATGGCATTGAACTGGATATACAAATGAGCAAAGAGGGTACCTTATGGCTCGACCATAATAATGAGGTGCTTGATTGTGAAGGGAATATAATCGGTTGCTTTCAGCAAATGACTGATGAGGAAATAATGGCATACGCTGAATGCAATGATACGATCCGTTATAATACACTTGAATCCGTATTTGAGCTGATGGCAACCACTTATCCTGAATCGTTTATCTCCCTCGATATTAAAGGGCAGTATTGTGAAATTACGAATACAAGGGAAATGATGGAGCAGATGGCCAAATCTGTTCTCAACCTTGTTGAAAAATATAAAATGGAAAACAAGGTGCTGGTTGAATCAAGTTCAATTGAATTTATGAGTGAATTTGAAGATCAAAATTCCGTTGGTCAATGCGTAATAACTGTAAGCGGCGATGTTGATGAAGGTCTTGCAAATGCTGAAGTCACTAATTCAAGGGGAATTTCACTGAAATACGGAATTGAGGAATTCAACGCTGATGTAGTTTCGTTAATTCATAACAAAGGCTATGGCATAATGGTGTGGTATATAAATGAACCCGAAGATATTGCCAAAGCCTGGAATGCTCATCCTGATTTTATACAGACCGACAACGCTGATTTTAAAAAATATATCCCCGCTAATAAATAATTTTTCGTGCTTTATCCAGTTCGTTACTCGTTTATACCGGTGCTGGCGGCATAGTTTGCGGAAAGGATAAATCGGGCGGAATGGTGCCGGGGATCTAAACTCTGCCACCAGGTCCTGAGGGGTTTCAAATACAGAGTATGCAGGTTCGGTTGAGGTGTCGCAGAGGCGATAAGTGTTCTTCCAGGGATTTATTGCCCATTAAAAAGGCTGCCAGTTCGACGGTCTTTTTTTTTGCTTTACACTTTTCTGCGACATTACAGCAACCCCTTTTCTTACAAATCATGTATCACATCTGTAATCTAAAACTTACCTGATTCAAATCGCCATCCTTTTTTATATCCTTCAGGCACTAAGTTCACTCAGAAACACTAAGAAACAGAACCACCAAAGGAAAGAGATATAGTCAAATACGCACAAAGCACTCAGCACAAAGCACTATTTAACCCCCTTGTAATTTGTGACCTGGGATTTGGAACTTGGAACTTGGGTCATGATCTACAACAACCCCTGCTCCTTCAGTTCATAAATCAGATCCGGAACAGATGCCTTACCCGATTTCTCCAGGATATTAGAGCGATGTGTATTTACGGTGTAAACGCTGAGAAATAATTTGTCGGCGATTTGTTTGCTACTCAGGCCTTTCTCTATCAGTTTTATGATCTCCAGTTCCCGATCTGACAAGTGCGGGCAAATCTTTAGAAGGTCTTCATCCGGGTACTTAAAAAGAGATAAATCTTTTCCTTTATAATGGTGAAAACACTGTTTTTTCATTTTAAACCAATCCACATTGCCGATAACCTGGAGCAGGTATACCGCTTTGTGAGGTCCCGGAGAATAGAAAAAATAGGCCTGGCAAAGATGATTACGGAATACCCCGTCAGTATTACGCAATCGGAGTGTGAATGACACCAATGCACTTCCCTTTTGGGTTTCCAGAACCTCCTTCTCCACAACAAATGTTTGCGCTCTTAAAAGACCCAGCCTGTTCAAATCATCAGGGTGTGTTACTTCTACGAAATGGCCGGGATTAAGTTCTCCTGGCTCTACCCCAATCATTTTCCGTATTCCTTCACTTACAAACAGAAACTTAATCTGACCCAGGTCAGCCACTGTAATAAACTGATTGTTCTCTGCCATTACCTGCTCCAGCTGCTGCATAATCGGATCATCCGGATTAATATTCTGAAAACCTGATGGCAGATAGGATTCAATAAAATCAAAAAAGATGCTGTAATTGTAGGGTCTAGTCATCATAAATGAGAAAGATGTAAGCTCGGACATTTGGCAGATCAAAGAAGATGGTAGAAGATGGAAGACATATAGTGTGTGCAAATATAATAAAATACAGAAACATCGGTATTGATACCGCATTTTTATGACTGTAATTTTGATTAAAAAGAACCGATACGATTTTTTCGGATTTGCTTCTATTAAAATAAGAGTTATGGCAGAGTTAACAGCAAAATTATTCCGTGACTATTTTAGTGGAAGGTGGTCAGGTAAAATTATTAAAAACGGGGAGTTCAGCGCGAAATCAAATTCAACTGGCCCGAAGCTTCTGGGAAGTTTGCCAGGCACTCAAAACCGGGCACTCAGCACTAATTAACTCCCTCGGGATTTGGAATTTGGAATTTGGGTCTTGGGTCTTTAATTTACAGCAGTCCCTGTTCCTTTAATCCATAAATCAGGTCCGGTATCTGTGCCTTTCCTGTTTTCTCAAGGATATTGGAACGATGGGTATTTACAGTATAAACACTCAGAAATAATTTTTCGGCGATTTGTTTGCTGCTAAAGCCTTTCTCTATGAGTCTTACAATTTCCAATTCGCGGGGAGATAAATTAATACCCATACTAACCAGGTCCTTATCAGGAAACCGGAATAGGGAGATGTCGTTTCCGGTATAATGGTGAAAACTGTCTTTCTTCATTATAAACCAGTCGATATTGGTAATGACCTGTATCAAAAAAACTACCTTATAAGGGATTGGACTGTAAAACATATAGTCCTGCACAAATAAATTGGAATAAGTACCCGCTGTATTGCGCATTCGCAGGTTGTAAGAGGTTAATGCACTGCCCGTTTGCGCCTTGAAAATTTCCTTCTCCATCTTAAACACCCGGGCCCTGGCCTGGCCAAGTCTGTCTTCATCATCGGGATGTACCAGCTGAGTGTAATGTCCGGGGTTAACCTCTTCAGGTTTTAAGCCAACTATTTGAATGCTGTTTTTGCTGGTAAACAAAAACTTCATCTGTCCAAGATCAAAAACCTGAAAATACTGATCATTCTCCCTCATCAATTCCTCAAGTTGCAGCATAATAGGATCTTCTGCATTAATGGCAAGGAAGCCCGATGGCAGGTAGGACTCAATAAAATCAAAAAAGATACTGTAATTGTAGGGCTTAATCATCATAAAGTGAAGTAGATGGAAGATCGAACAAGTTGGCAGATCAAAGAAGATAGTAGAAGATGGAAGAAGTATAGTGTGTGCAAATATAATAAAATACAGAAACATCGGTATTGATACCGCATTTTTATGACTGTAATTTTGATTAAAAAGAACCGATACGAATTTTTTGGATTTACTTCTATTAAAATAAGAGTTATGGCAGAGTTAACAGCAAAAATATTTCGTGACTATTTCAGTGGAAGCTGGTCAGGTAAAATCACTAAAAACGGGGAGTTCCAGCGCGAAATCATTTTCAACTGGCCTGAGGTTTTTGGTAAGTTCTCATCAATTGGCGTTGATGAAGGAATGATTGTGCCTCCGGGCTTTGGTATACAGGACAACACAAGGCAGGTTGCCATCTCAGGCTGGCGCAGTGATACCCGGAGATGGTGCGCTGAATGGTACAATATATTTGGCGGCTATGGCGAGCTGCAATGGTTATCACAGGAAGAAGTTAACGGCGTATCAGTTCTGCATGGCTCGTTGCATGAATGTAAACAGGAAGGCGACGATCCGACTGATCATATTGCTGTTTGTGAAATGTACGATCAGAATAATTTTAAATATACTATCCGGAGTTCCAGGAAGGGACTTGTTGAAATTGTAGCCAGGCGTATCCGGACTGCCAAAGAATTGAAAGCACTTATGGAAAAACAAAGCGAAAAAGTGCATAGTCTTTCAGAAACGACTCAAAAATAAAACTGTAATAAACATTTTTTAAACTTTAAAAAAAGGAGAAAACAAAATGACAAAAGAAAACAACCTTATCACAGCAAAGGTCAACACCGATACTGCACGTATCGACCGGCTGAAAGAAAAACTCAGGAGCACGACGCCGGAACTCGACTTCGAGCGGGTTAGGATCATGTATGATATGTACGAGGAAACCGCTGGTGAACATCAGCAACTCCGACGTGCCAAATTCCTGGCAGCCGTCCTGGAACGTAAGAAAC
>CAZOXJ010000157.1:0-8996 GCA_964583325.1 uncultured Lentimicrobiaceae bacterium | reverse complement strand
ACCAGGAAATTGGCTCCTGTAATTCCGATATCGGCATTAAAAAATTTCTCGCGCAATAAACCCCTTACAAATGCTGTAACCTGCTCCGGAGTGCTGTCAGCAGCCATTCCGAATTTTTCGTTGAAAAGCGCAGCAACTTCCTCTTTCGATTTGTGCATGGCCGGTGTAACAATATGATAGGGTTTTTCGCCGGCAAGTTGTACAATGTATTCGCCCAGGTCGGTTTCGAGTGATTCAATTCCGGCTTTTTCGAGGTGTTCGTTAAGCGAAATTTCCTCGGTTACCATGGTTTTGCTCTTCACTATATGTGAAGCCTGCTGCTTCTTTACAATTTTTAAAACTTCGCTAACAGCTTCGGCTCCATCCTGCGCCCAAATAACTTTTCCGCCCCGCGATTGAAAAGATGCTTCAAAATCGACCAGGTATTTCGCCAGATCGGTAATGACCTTGTTTTTTATATGAGCGCCACGCTGTTTGGCCAATTCGAGATTGAGGTATTGTTCCTTCCCTTTTACAACAGCAGCATCGTAACGCGAAATATTAAATGCTACAGTGGCCCGGTGTACCTTATCAAATGCCTTTTTTTCGCTGTCAGCAACAAACTTTGTATAGGAATCGCTCATGGAGTTTTGCTTGTAAGTGAGTAAAGATTAAATTTCTTATTTTCTTCAATCTATGTAATGAACAGATAGCAGCTGCTTATGATTGACTTTATAATGGTATTTTTTCGATACGTGCCTGGTGCCTGCCTCCTTCGAAGTCGGTGGTAAGAAATGCCATTACTGCGTTAAGTGCTTCATATTGCGAAATAAACCTACCCGGAAGACAAAGAATATTTGCATCATTATGCTCGCGGGCCAACATGGCAATTTCGGTTTTCCAGCAAAGGGCAGCACGTATTCCTTCATACTTGTTAGCTGTCATACAAATGCCGTTTCCGCTACCGCAAATAAGGATAGCCATCTCATATTGACCACTGTTAACAGCTGAAGCTACCGGATGGGCAACATCAGGATAATCCATACTATCAGGAGAAAAAGTACCAAAATCACGAACCGAATACCCTGATTCAGCGATCTTTATCTTAATATATTCCTTGAGCTCGTAACCTCCGTGATCACAGCCTAATGCTAAAGTTTTGGTTTTATCGAACATTGTTAATAAATTATTATTGGTTAAATATTCTGTTTCAATGGCTTATTGCATTTTTCCTTTCATTGTTAACCACTTACAACAAAAAACAAAAGTACGTCCAAAAACAAGTCATTTCATTATCAACGCAATAGAGTTTTTAAACATTTATTGTTAATAAGTGATTACTTTTGTTACTAAAATGTGCATAGAATTAGCTTGCTCTTAACAAAAAAATCACAGGTGCGTATGTCTTAAGGTGCTCAAAAAAGTTTGCTCGAGTTATGAGTCATTTTACAACAAGATATAAACACTTTTTACCTGTTTATAACCTGTAAATTTTATTACTGCAGCCAATATGAACAGAATGTTAACAACACACTTAAAATAGTTACACACAGAACTTAAACCCGTTTAAAATTGTTGATAACCTGTGCACAAACTACATTTTATTAAAATAAAAAATAAAAATCACTTAAACTGCTAACACTATGAACAGACTAATATTAATAACATATATTTAATTATTAAAAAATATATTATTAATGTCTGTTACGGATAAACTGAAAAAATGAAAAAAGAAGAACTCATCGAAAAGATTCTGAAAATTAAAAAAGATAAGAATGCTGTAATACTTGCGCATTATTACCAGGTGGCCGAAATTCAGGATATAGCCGATTATATTGGCGACAGTTTACAACTTTCGCAAAAAGCTGCTGAAACGGATGCTGATATTATTGTTTTTGCCGGTGTTCATTTTATGGCCGAAACAGCAAAAATACTTTCGCCATCGAAAAAAGTTCTTTTGCCTGATCTTGATGCTGGTTGTTCATTGGCTGCCAGTGCTCCGGAAAAGGAATTTTCCGACTTTGTTAAGCAACATCCTGATCACAAAGTAATTACCTATATAAATTGTACGGCAGCTGTTAAAACATGGTCAGATGTAATTGTTACTTCCAGCAATGCTGTTAAAATTGTTGAATCTTTTCCGAAAGATCAGAAACTGATTTTTGCACCGGATAAAAATCTGGGTGCTTACATAAATGGTTTAACCGGGCGCAATATGCTTTTATGGGATGGTGCCTGCGAAGTGCACGAAACCATCCGGACCGAAAGCATTATGCAACTGAAACTTGAACACCCTGATGCCAAACTTATTGCTCATCCCGAATGTAAACAACCTGTACTGATTTTGGCCGATTTTATTGGTTCAACCTCCGCCATGCTCGATTTTACTGCAAAGGATAGCGCTAAAAAGTTTATTGTAGCTACTGAAACCGGCATTGTACACCAAATGCAGAAACTTTCGCCTGACAAGGAATTTATTGTTGTTCCGGCTGATGAAACCTGCTCGTGTAACGATTGTCCGTATATGAAGCTGAATACACTGGAGAAACTCTATCTTTGTATGTTGAACGAAAAACCGGAAATTACTCTTACCAACGAAGTAATTGAAAAAGCCCGAAAGCCTATTATACGTATGCTTGAATTGTCAAAGAACAGGTAGGTTTGAAAAATAGAAACCAGTTAATGGAAAATAGGAAATAGTAATGTCCGTTAACAATTGATTTTAAATAATTTAATACAATTAAAAGTTTATTGTAAAATCATTTTTAAAAACAGCTTATTCAACATTTTCTGTTAACAGTTAACTCAATTAAAAGTGCAAAATTACTCGGTATATAGTATCAGAACTGCTTTGTTGAAAACTCTGTTTTTACTGGCAATATCATTTTTTTGTGTTACTGAAATGATGGCTCAGCAACCTTCGGTAACCATGGGCGATAGTATTGTAAAGTTTTACTACCCGGGCGGACAACTTTCGAGCGAAGGTATTATGCGTGAAGGAAAACCCGATGGCTACTGGAAAACATATTATGAAAACGGACTGCTGAAAGCGGAAGGTAACCGTAAAAATTTCAAGCTCGACAGTGTATGGAAATTTTATGATGATTCAGCCCGCTTGCTGGTTTCCATTACCTACGCCGAAGATAAAAAGAACGGTATTAAGACTACTTACCGTGAAGGCGAAATGACAACCGAAACCTTTGTGAATGATATAAAACAAGGTCCGACAACGTATTATTATCCCGATGGTAAAGTACGTTTGATTATAAATTTTATTGCCGGACTCGAAAACGGAATTGCCCGCGAACTGGCTCCTGACGGCACAGTTATTACTTACATGGAGTACAAAAGAGGTTTCCTGGTAAGTCGCGAACGAATTAACCGGAAAGATAGCAAAGGATGGAAACAAGGTAGATGGAAGTATTTTTACGATAACTTTACCATAAAACAGGAAGGCACTTTTAAGGATGATAAAAAGAACGGTTATTTTAAAGATTACGATGAAGAAGGAAGCCTGGTTTCGGTTAAAAAATATATAAATGATGTTGAACAGATTGAAGCTCCCGAGCTTACCAGTTTGAAAATTAAGACAGATTATTACCCCAGCGGAAAAGTTAAAACAGTGGCCAGTTACAATGGTGATGTAGCCGAAGGCGTTCGCCGCGAGTATAACGAAGAAGGGAAAATTATTGCAGGATATGTTTTCACAAAAGGAGCTCTTACGGGTGAAGGAATAGTTGACGAAGAAGGAAATAAAGAAGGCGAATGGCGCGAGTATTATATTGACGGTACTCTCAGGTCGGTAGGCACATATTCTAAAGGAAAACCAATAGGGAACTGGAAATATTATTTTGAAAACGGCAAACTCGAGTCGGAAGGAAAATATACAAAAACCGGTTTATTGGATGGAACGTGGCGATGGTATTTTGACGATGGAAACATCAGGCGCATACAATCGTACATTGCCGGAATGGAAGACGGCGAATACGAAGAACACGATGAAACCGGGCGTTTAATTGTAAAAGGACAATATACCGAAGGACTTGAGGAAGGCGATTGGGTGTATGATTTTGGTAATTACCGCGAAATGGGAAGTTACCGTAGCGGAGCTCGTTTCGGCAAATGGAAATCGTATTACGACGATGGAACCCTTAAATTCGAAGGCGAATACATCGACGATAACCTGAATGGAAGGGTAAACTGGTACTGGCCAACCGGAAAACTTAAGGACCAGGGCAATTTTGTAAATGGCAGCCGCGAGGGCGACTGGATTACCTTTAATGAGGATGGTACTCCATTCCTGATCATAACGTACCGTGGCGACGTTGAAAAGCGCTATGACGGCATTGTTATCAAGCCGGCTTTTGAGGAATAAGCTGTGTGGTTGAGATAGATCATTTTTTAAATCAAGTAAAATTGTTGAGTCAATTTTTAAAACTTAAATTATGAATTACTTTAAGATTACCATCGTACTAACTATTGCAGTGGCATTATTTCTTGTATCATGCAATACCAAACAAAATAAAACGGATCAATCGTCCAACGCATTTGATACGGCTGCTTATTTGCAGCAGGGAGATTCTATATCAGCCCTGGTTCAAAAAGTTCTGCTCACAAATGTAATGACAGCCATGAAATCAGGCGGCCCGGTTAATGCCGTTTCATTTTGTAATGTTCATGCCATGCCACTTACCGATTCGTTGGCAGGCAAATACAATTGCGTTATTCAGCGGGTTACGGATAAATACCGTAATCCTGTTAATATACTCTCGGAATCCGATCTGGAAATATGGGAGAAGATAAGTTCTTCAAACACTACAAATCCTGTTTTGATATCCGAAAACGGGCAAATAGTTTACTATAAACCTATAAAAATTGCTATGCCTGCCTGCCTTACCTGCCATGGAACTGCCGGGAAAGAAATAGATATCAAAACACTTGAAATAATAAAGGAAAAATATCCTGACGATTTAGCTACCGGTTATAAAGAAGGCGATTTGCGGGGATTGTGGAAAATTACTTTTTTAAAAGAGTAGATAACAGGTTATAAAACCTCTTTCAGTGTAATTTTAACAGGAATAAATACAGAGCCGGAAATTTTTATTTCCGGCTCTGTTGCTATCAGTCAATTACTGCCTTATATTAGTGGTGTTGAAATAATTAACATCACTTGTAGTTAAAATGCGTGGTAATTCAGCATTTTCTAAATTTCACTGTAATGCAGCAACAGCCCTCTGATCCTGTTCAGGATACAAATCTTCCCCCAAAGAAAAAGAAAAAACGCGGATGCTGCTTCGGATGCAGCATCATCCTGATTTTAATCCTGGCGTTATTGCTTGGAACAATCGGATATTATGTATATCAGAGCTGGCCAAAAAAATCAGCCGTTGAAAAAGAGTATAACCAGGTTCCTGATTATTTCGAAAATTAGCAGACTATGAAAAAGATACTTTTGGTTTCAATTTTGTTTCTGCTGGTTTTGCAAGGAAATTCGCAGCAGAGTTTCAGGTTGCATGTTCAGCCGGGCAAGCCCCAGCTAGCCGGTGATGGCGACGATTATACCACCCTGGTGATTACGGCCCGTGATAAGGAAGGCGAGGTTATTACAGAAATGAACGGAAAAGTGGCAGTAAGGGTAAGTTCCGGATTTTGCGAAGCCATCGAAGTAAATATGCAGGATGGAGTAGCTTTGGTGAAGTATACTTCACCCATGTTCGGTACCCCGATAAAAGCTTCGCAACGCATGGTTTATTTCCTGTTCAAATTCATGCAGAAGTTTATTGCACGCTCAGGTGGTTCAACTGATGCAGCTTCAAACCAAAAACTGGCTACCGATATTACTATCGAAAGTTTTAAGGAAGGACTTATTCCCACAACTCTTATCCCTAAAAAGGACGGCGATAATTTCGCTTACATCGTTTGCGAAATGAATAGTGTTAAGGGAAAAGCCAAAATCGAAATACTTAAAGCCACCGAAGGCCGCAATGGAAGTATTGTTCCCGGTACGTATTATGGTCGCGATATAACCGGGCAATCCGACTGGAAATTAAATATCTACAGCAGCGGAACAGGCACATGGGGCGAAGCAAATTCGTCGGAGGACGATTACAACACCATCATGTTCAGCAACGAAGTATTTACCGAAATGAATGATGTTCTTGGTAAAACTGCAGGCATGACTGGTTTTCTGAAAGCATACCTCGGCCCTTCGTGGAAAGAAACCAAATACATCGAAAACTACGATATTGTTAAAATGGGAATGGGATCGGCTTATATGCCTATGCCTAACAACGGCGTTTTTATTTATGTTCCGCCAATTCTTTTCGAATACCAGGGCCGCCCAAGCGCAGCTTCGCCCGGAAGTTCTCAAAGCGGAAATCCTGAAGAAGTTCCGAAAACCGACAAATCAGGAATTATCCTCAGCCAGAACGAAATAATCGGCGACGGAAAAAGTCGTACCCGTGCTGTATTCCATTACCAGGACGAAAACGGGATACCGGTAAGTGGAAAAACAATTTCATGGTCAATCCCAAATGGTATTAAGCAGATTTCGGCACTTACCGTAACTGATGCTAATGGAAATGCCGAGGCTATTCTGGAAGCACCTGTTTTAAAAGCTACAGGCGAAACACGGGGCGAAAATACCGGTCAGCTTATCGACAATTATAACCTTTACAAAATCACTGTTACCTATTCATCCCCAAAACGGGCAAACGATTATACCGAGGCCTATTTATCTGTTTATAAAACCATTGAGCGCAATGTGCGGATTCTGAAACCAGGTTTTGAAGCTAAATCTTTTAAACTTTTACTTCCTCAACTCGAGGTATTTAAACTCGAAAGCAGTATTTATGCGCTTATCGAAATGATAAATTCACCTTCAATTCCTGATAAATTTCCTGTTGCTGATGCAATAGTTTTTATCGAAAGGAAAAAGTTTGATGAAGAAAGATTTAACCGGAACTATGAATTGTATTTCAAAAAGGACAGGAAGTTTTTCCTTACCATGATGGATGACGAAAAAGGCGGTTTCACAGCAATTACCAATAGTGAAGGAAAGTTCGCCCTAAATATCGGAATAAACCCGGATAAAAAACTTCCGATGGAACCGTTGCAGGCCAAACTTTCGGATGTCACAGGTAAGCGGAAAGGATCACTAGGAAAGGCATTAAATCTTTTCAATGACGATGCATTTACCAATCAGATGATAGATGCATTATTTACTATTGATAAGCAACTTTGCGCCTCCGATCATACAAAAAGTTCATACCTGGAGGAGAAACTTCATATACTCGGAAACCTGATGGCAAATGCCAATTCTACGTCAGGTATGCTGGATGAAACTACCGGTGAAATAACCTCCGCCACCTGGGAACTACTTGGCGTTTTATGGGATTTTGCCAACGACCATTATAAAATAACCGACGGTTTATCCAAAAAAGTAAAGCTGGACGATATGCAGGAATGGGCCGGCGGAAAAGGCTCGGAAGCCGTTAAGTACATCTATTCAAAAGTTAACGGCCAGGAGATGGCTGGAGGTGTTAAAGCCAAAATGTACAAAGAGTTATATAAACGTATTTTCTCTGAATCAGATAAAGGTAAAATCCTGGGAACCAAATTTTACTACGAATCCATGGGCGAATCGGTGTATAACGGCATCAGTGAGTTATTAGGCGACCAGCTCGAAGCTATTTCGGGCTATTTCGATAATCTGAACCCGGTTCCTGATGGATTAAAGAACTATATGAAAACCCGGTATTACGGTAAACTGAAAAATGAAGTTTCCGTTTACATGAACACTCCGCCCGAGAAAATTCATGCCGTTTACGAAAAGATACAACCCATCCTGCGCGACCGAAGCACTGAACTCAGGGCTTATTATTCAAAAGTAGGGAAATTCCGTATGGATATGGGGTATTATAAAGCGGATAAAGACCTTTTTGCTGATTTGTCGAAAGGTGCAATAATTATCGGAACTGTGCTTGTAACACGCGATTATGCCCGTATGGTCGATTTGCTGGATAAGCTTGACAAAGGTTCCAAAATTATCGACGGTTTGTTTGCCGCAAATAATATGGCCAACGAAATGTGGAGTTACAGCACTATGCTGGCCGAAGTAAAGTCGACTTTCGATTTTGTTAACCTGAGTACATCAAGTGGAAACGTTACACAAACGAAAAAGTATGTACTCAATAACTTGGAATTAAACCTGATACCAAAAGCGTATGCCCAGGATGTTGCTAAAGGAAAGTCAATTCCGGGTTTAAGTGCATTGTCAGCCACCGATCTGGCATATGGAAACGCGGCCATTGATAAATTATATGCCGGGTATCCCGCTTTCGCTGACTGGTTTGAAAAAAACAAACAGAATCTTCTGAAAGCCGGAATCGATAATAATACCCAACTTGCCAAACTGATGATGGCGGCTGATGAATACGACCGCAATCTTTTTGCTGTTGCCATTACGGATGCATCCCTTTTTAATAATCCGGGCAACCCCGAATTGCTGCAGGCAAGAGCCACCAGAGTAAAGCAATTATCGACCGAAATTGGTATTCTTCTGTCCGAAGGTTCAAAAACAATTGAATTGATTGATCGCTTGCCTCAAGGCAATGCCCTCGGCGAAGTGGAATCAGACGAAAAGAAAACCACTCTTGGACTTACCGTTAACGAAATGCTTATTTATGGGGGAACAGGACTCGCTGGCCTGCTGATAATTCTGATTGTAATTGTTTTAATCCGCCGCAAACGAAAATCCGGATCAAAATCATCGCCGCAACCGCTTAAACCAGAAGCTTTTACCCAGGCTCCTCAAAGTTCAAACGTTTCCGGAAATCAAAATACAGCTTCAGTTAAACCGGACACTGCAAATCCGACAATACAAAGCAGTAGCCCAAAATTCTGTCCTAAGTGCGGCACACCGCTTACCCAGGGCAAGAAATTCTGTGGCAAATGCGGGTATAAAATTCCTTCCTGATTTGTAAGACTTTAAAATTATTAGCCATGAACTTTTGCAC
>CAZOXJ010000156.1:0-9262 GCA_964583325.1 uncultured Lentimicrobiaceae bacterium | reverse complement strand
GCCGTACAGAATTGATTAGAACCCAACTCCTCGCCAATGATTGTTCCTAAGTTGTATGCTTTTACTAAACTCATGAAATGCCCGGTGGTAGAATTTCCATTTCCATCAATCAGAAAATAAACTTTTCCTCTAAAGCGATTTTCAAGTGGATAAAAAATTTCTTCACCGTATGTTTTATCTGTTTTTCCCGCAGATTCCGTCTTTGAGTAATAAGTAAAAGGTTTATCCATGAGATGTTGGAGCAAGTAAATGCTTGGATGTTGAGAACCGCCTCTGTTGTATCTCACATCAATAATCAGATTTTCAATCTTTTTATTTTCAATAACCTTCATACTGCTATCAAGGAAAGATTTAAAAACAGGATAATTGTTCCACTCATAATAATTGAAAGATGAGATAGTTAAAACAGCTGTTTCCCCCTCTAAAATTTCTAAACACAAATCGTTTGAGCAGCTATTAATAGAAGGGTCATATAATTCAGTTGCCATTTCTATGGCTTTGTGCAATTTAATTGAACCATTATTTTCTTTAACAACAATTTCAAAAGTTTTTGGCAATCCTAACGCGTACGGTATTAAAGCAGCAAAATAGGTATTGAAATGGTGATTTTTATAGGTTTGAATATTAGCTTGTGCAACAATGTGTTCGGAAATATCAGAAATAAGTTTTGCCGTTTCAATGCCGTTTATGCTCAAAATTTCGTCTTTTACCTTTACCTTATCTGAATTATTCATTGGATTCACTACGAATAATTGCTTATTAACCAATCTAACTTGCAATGGAAAACTATTTTCTAAAGGTAATATGGAAAACTCATGGTAGTCATTTTGCATCGTAGAAGAAGCGGTATGTGAGCAACCTATACTTGCTATGATGGCATTACAATGCCAGGCAAATTCACCATAGGTGGTTTTTTCAGTAATCAATGATTTTTTACTTTCAATATTTTTCAAAAACTGGTCTTTCGTTATAAATTTAAGCGCATGAGGGTGAATCGCTAATAATTTTTGACCTAATTGGTCTAAATCTTCTAAATAATCTTTTTTGGAATAAACTTTTGAGAATTTTTCTTGTGCGGTTAAAGGTTTAATAGTTGGAAACTTAATTTTCCGGATCACATCTTCTGCATAAAAATTATCAGGGTTCATCAGCAATGATTTCTCATAATACTGAAGTGATTTAATGCTGTCTTTTGCTTGAAGATATGCTTCACCCATACTGTCATAAGCATTAGCCGAATTAGGAAATTCAGAAATAACGAGTTCAAAAATTGCAATAGCATCAATTAAATTGTTTTCCCATAAAAACGAGTAACCGTATAATGTTAATTCTGTCTCATTGCCAAAATCATATAATTCCAAATTTTCTTCTTTGAGTTTATGATAAAGTGCTATCCTTTCATTAATAGGTAGTTGAGAATTTTCTTTAAGCTTTGCGACAATAGATGGTTTTTTAATTTTGACTTCCTTGGGAAATTGACTATCTGAAGTTGTTGAAAAGGACTTGTTTCCGCTTGAAGCCATCAAACAGCAACTTAAAATTGTCAAACAAATTGCGTATAATTTGGTCATTTATTTTTTATTGGAAAAGATTCCTGATTTGTTTCTGTTGTTCCAGTTTTGCCGCCCTAAATTACACACAACTTATTTATATGTATGACTTAATTATTTCCTATTCCCAAATTTATTCAAATAGAAGCAAAACACCTATACCTTTCCCTATCCTTTTCAAATCATATTACCCATCCTTCACCTACGTTTCCGGAAATTTCAATCTATTTTCTATGAGCAATACAGGTAAAAGCCTGCTTATCCTCACATATCTCAATCCAACACTACAAGCCTGATAATCAGCTGTACATCAGGTTTCTGGAAATAAGATATTTTTACATATATAAGGTTTGTGGAAATATTATTTTAGAAAGCTGATGCCTGGCCTTGAATAGTACCCCTTTCCGTAAGCCGGGCATTACAAACCGAAAATCCCCACCATTTTCTCACCCCCAGCTTTTATATATCCGCGAAACATCCCTGTGGTATTAAAAGTCATAGCCACATTTCCTTTGCGGTCAACAGCTATTATTCCGCCTGTTCCTCCCTGGCTTTTAAGCTTGTGCATTACCACAACTTCGGCAGCTTCGGAAACTGAAAGTCCTTTGTATTTCATAATGGCTGCAATATCATACGCCACCATATTCCGGATAAAAAACTCACCATGGCCTGTAGCTGACACTGCGCAGGTTTTGTTGTCGGCATAGGTACCGGCACCTATAACCGGTGTATCGCCGATGCGTCCGTATTTTTTAAATGTCATTCCTCCGGTGGAAGTTGCTGCAGCAAGATTTCCATATTGATCAACGGCTACACATCCAACTGTTCCGTGCTTTTTGTCGATGTTATCGATTGAATCGGTGTATGCTTTTGCTTTCAGGTATGCATCCCATCGTGGCTGTGTAAAGAAATAATCGGGCGAAACAAGTTCAAGACCTTGTTCAGCGGCAAATATTTCAGCTCCTTTGCCTGAAAGCATTACATGGTTCGATTTTTCCATCACAGCCCTGGCTGCACTGATCGGATTCCGGATTGTGGTAACTCCGGCAACCGCTCCTGCCAGGCCTGTTTTACCATCCATAATGGCGGCATCCAGCTCGTTTTTACCTTCTGCATTGAAAACAGCGCCTTTGCCGGCATTAAAAAGAGGGCAGTCTTCCATCATTCGCACACAGGATTCAACGGCATCGAGGCTGGTTCCACCGGCTTTCAGGATGGAATCGCCATGCCGGAGAACTTCAGTGAGTTTGGCTTCAAATTCAGAGGCTTTCCCTGCTGGCAGGTTAGTTGGGGTAATGTTGCCTGCCCCTCCATGGATAACAAGAGTGTAATTTATTTTCGGGTTTATACTCTGCGCAAAAGCCTGACTTAAAGCTATCAGCACAAACAACAGAATATTCACGGTTTTTCTAAACGATTCCATATCAGATGCTTTGAATGATTTCCTTAATGCTTATAATTCCGAGAAGATCGGCCGAGAAGACAAGAATGATGATAATAATTACCCATCGAACAAATTCAACACCTCTTTTTATCGCCAGCCGTGTAGCAATCCAGGCGCCAATAATGTTACCGATGGCATGTATCAGACCAAACTGCCAGTGAACCTGTTTGTTGAAAATAAATACCAATATGGCCGCCAAAGTATAAAGAAGAACGATCCATACTTTAATGGCATTGGCTCTTACCAGGTCGAAACCCGACCCGAGCACAATAGCTGCGAGCAGGTAATACCCGACGCCTATCTGTATAAAGCCACCGTAAATACCAATCAGAAAGAATATAATTATCTCAAAAAAGGAAACTGGCTTTTCGGTGAGATGCTTACGCTCCTTCAGCCATACGGAGGGTTTTACAATCACAAAAAACAACATGACCAGCATGATAACTGCCATTGCTTTCCGAAAAAAGGCTTCGTTGATATCAACGGCTATCCAGGCGCCGATTACCGAACCTATAATTGTTGGCAATGCCAGCAGTGTAGCTTTACGCCACGGAAGCAGCTTTTTCTGGTTAAAGGCCTGAACTGAAGTTATATTCTGGAAAATAACCGCAATCCTGTTTGTGCCGTTGGCCACATTAGCAGGCAACCCTAACATCATTAATACCACGATACTGATTGCAGTACCGCCACCAGCCAGTGTATTAATAAATCCTACAAATACGCCTGAAACTATAAGCGCAACTACCGTAAGCCAGGTCATGCTGAAGAATTATTTAGCAGAAGCAAATGTAAGAATAGTTGGGAAACAGGTTAATAAAGTCGCAGCGAAATAAATTTTGGCGTTTCGAGTGTGGAGCCATCAGAGTGAAGTGTCTATTCTTCCAACTGGTTTTTCAATTTGCTATGCCTCATCCCATAAGCAAAATAAAGCACCAGACCTATTGCCAGCCATATCAGGAAGCGAAACCAGTTGGTAATTCCCAGTTCACTCATCAGGTAAAGATTGGTTAAGAGTCCGAGAACCGGTATCAGCGACCATCGCCTGATTACTGCAAAAACGGTAGTTAAAACTGCTACAACAATAAAAACAAACATAGGCAACTGGTTGTGAAAACCTTTCGAAAGATGATTGCTTCCATTAAATATGCCTGCAAAAAAACCGGGATTAGATATCCATATTATCGTTAGAATTACCACCCAGATCGGAAGCAAATACCAGCGGCTGTTAACGTAAGGAACATTAAATCCCCGTTTATTTGGGTCATTGTTTCCTCGGGGATGTAAAATCAAAACTCCGCCTGAAACCAAAACAAACGCAAATAAAGTACCGATACTGGTAAGATCGGTTACTTCGGTGAGGTTCATAAAAAGTGCCGGAATAGCAACAAGGAAGCCTGTAACAATAGTGGCAAAAGCCGGTGTCCTGTACTTTTTATGCAGTTTCGCGAAGCGTGGCGGCAACAATCCGTCGCGGCTCATGCTCATCCATATGCGTGGCTGCCCGACCTGGAAAACCAGAAGCACGCCAGCCATAGCAACAACAGCACCCAGAGCTATAATACCTGATAATTTTGTAAGATGAAGTTTCTCAAAAGCAAAAGCCAGCGGATCCGAAACGCCCAACTGACTGAAAGGCACCATTCCGGTAAGTACCAGGCTGATAGCTACATAAAGCACCGTGGTAATTACCAGGGCATATATCATGGAGCGCGGTAAATCGCGGCGCGGATTTTTGCATTCTTCGGCAGTTGTCGAAATAGCATCGAAACCAATGTATGCAAAGAAAACTCCCGAAACTCCTTTCAACACTCCACCAATTCCATTGGGTGCAAAAGGGCTCCAGTTTTCAGGGTCCACATAAAATGAACCCACGGCAATTACAAGTAACAGAATCCCGATTTTTATCAGCACCATGATATTACCGGCCATTTTTGATTCATAAATTCCTTTATAAACCAGCCAGGTAATAAAAAACACAATCCCCAGGGCTGGTATGTCAGCGATAAGCCTGATGCCCCCGATTTTTGGGGCTGAAATCCATGCATTGTAAGCTTCCCGCATATTGGAATCAAGTCCGGCCAATGCAACACCCGATTGAAGTTGCTCTGTTACCATTTTAAATCCTTTGGAAGCGCTCAGATAATCAATAGCAAGGTAATCGGGAATATGAATATGAAGGCCGTGCATTAAACCAACAAAATATCCTGACCACGAGATAGCAACCGCAATATTACCGATGGCATATTCCATTATCAAGTCCCACCCGATAATCCAGGCAATCAGTTCGCCAAAACTTGCGTAGGCATATGTGTAAGCACTACCGCTGATTGGGATAGCGGAGGCAAATTCGGCATAGCACATGGCTGATAACCCGCAGGCAATGGCAGTAAAAACAAATAAAAGTGATACGGCCGGCCCCCCGCTGGCTGCGGCATTTCCAATCGTACTGAATATACCGGCGCCGATTATAGCAGCAATACCCATGGCTGTAAGATCTCTTACCCCAAGGCGGCGTTTCATCAAATCAGGATTGCTTTCGTCGGCATGACGAAGGATCATTTCAATTGATTTTTTCCTGAAAAGATTTTGCATACTCTTTTTTAACAGCTGTAAATGTAAGAAATAGTAACATTGACGGTTCAAAGCCGAATCAAATAAGTTAGTGTTTCGAAAAGAAGGGTTAGTAATTAGCAATTTCAGAAACCTTATTCGCAACTCTGGATTCTCCCTGATTCGACAAGCCCGAAAATCTCACATACTATTTCCTGATAGCTTTCGTTATTATTTCGTTAAAACCCTATCCTGATTCACCTAAAACATTAATCTATGAAGACGAAACATTTCATCTTGCCTGCTTTGCTTTTTGCTGTTTTAATAACACTCTTTACAGCTTGTAAAAAGGATGACAATAAAGAAGATCAGACCAAAGTAACTTCTGTTGACCAGGGACTTGTACTTGCCGAACAAACATTCAACGATATTGGAAATTATACTTCGGCTGCCATGTCGCAGGGAAAAGGAAAACTCAAATCCGGAGAAACCACCTTACTTCAGGGAGCCGGTTGCTTAATTATTTCATTTGATCTTACGGCAGTTCCGTATAAGCTTATTCTTGATTTTGGCAGCACTAACTGCCTTGGCGAGGACGGGCTTTACCGCCGTGGTAAAATAATTGTTTCATACACCGAAGGTATCGGTGACTCCCTTGCAGCATTGAATACCACCCTTGAAAATTTCTTTGTAAATGATAACCAGATCACCGGAACACGCACCCTTATTTATAAAGGCCACAATCAGGCCGGGCATGCAAACTGGGATGTGACCGTTAACGGATCGATAGTTCTGGCCAGCGGCGAAGGCACAATAACTTACCAGGCAACTCATAACAGCGAGATGATTGAAGGGGAGTCGACTCCGGATTATAGCGATAACATTTTCTCGATCACCGGCTCTGCAAGCGGGACTGCTATTACAGGCCAGGCTTTTTCATCGGTAATTACTACTCCTTTGATCAGTAAAATGACCTGTGGCCATTTTGTAAGTGGCGTTGTTGAAATTACACCGGCTGCCCAACCCATGCGCTTATTAAATTATGGTACTGGCGAATGCGATAATAAAGCAACAGTAACGGTAAGCGGTATTACCTTTGATATCACACTGCCATAAGATATTCAGAATGAAAACAAGAAAAGCAGGATGTATAAATTCTGCTTTTTTTATGCCATGATTTTCTCAGCTGCTTCTGCAATTCCTTCAGCATCAATTCCACATTCATGATGCAGCTCTTCGAGGGTTCCCTGTTCTATAAATCTATCAGGAATACCTAAACGGTGAATGGTTTTTTTGTGGTAATTGTTATCGCTTGCAAATTCAGTAACGGCACTTCCTAAGCCTCCAATAACCGATGCATCTTCGATAGTAATGATTTTATCAAAAGATTTAAATATACTTTGAAGTAATTCATTATCAATTGGTTTCAGGAACCGAATATCATATAAGGCGGTATTGATTCCTTTTTCAGCAAGTTTTGAACAGGCTTCCAGGGCAGTATTCCCGATTGGTCCGATTGATATAATTGCCAGGTCGCTGCCACTGCGGATCATTCGCCCTTTTCCAACAGCTAATCCGGTGAAAGGGGTCTTCCATTGAGGCATCACTCCACGACCGCGCGGATACCGTATCGCAAACGGCCCCATACCTTCGAGTTGTGCTGTAAACATCATATTACGAAGTTCTTCCTCGTTCATTGGCGAACAAATGGTAATATTAGGAATCGCACGAAGGTATGCCAGATCGTAAACTCCATGATGTGTGGCTCCGTCCTCGCCAACCAAACCTCCGCGATCGAGGCAGAAAACCACATTCAGGTTTTGCAAAGCCACGTCATGAATTACCTGATCGTAAGCCCGTTGCATAAAACTGGAGTAAATATTACAGAACGGAATCATTCCACTGGCGGCCATGCCTGCCGAAAATGTAACGGCATGTTGCTCGGCAATTCCAACATCAAACGCACGCTCGGGCATTTTGGCCATCATCAGGTTAAGCGAACAGCCTGTAGGCATTGCAGGTGTAATTCCAACAATTTTACGGTTCATTTCGGCCAGTTCAATAATAGTTTTGCCAAAAACGACCTGGTACTTCGGTGGCTGATTTTTACACTGCGTTTCTTTCAACTCTCCGGTTTCCATATCGAAAATGCCGGGAGCATGGAATAAGGTCTGATCGCGTTCAGCTTTTTCGTAGCCTTTGCCTTTGACGGTAATAACATGAAGCAGTTTCGGCCCGGGAATATTTTGCAAATCGCGCATCAGATGAACCAGTTTCACAACATCATGCCCGTCAACAGGGCCGAAATACCTGAACCCGAAAGCTTCGAAAAGATTGCTTTCTTTTAAGAGTGAAGCTTTTACCGCGTTTCCGATCTGCTTAACAACAGCACGTGAATTGGCGCCATAACGGGTTTTCCCGCCCATAAGCCACCAAATTTTGTCTTTAAGTTTATTGTAGGCACGCGAAGTGGTAATATCAGTCAGGTATCTCGAAAGTCCGCCTACATTTTTATCAATTGCAATTCCATTGTCGTTAAGAATAACCAGGAGATTTGCCTTCGAAACACCGGCATTGTTCAAAGCTTCCATCGCCATGCCGGCAGTCATGGAACCATCGCCGATAACAGCAATATGTTTCTGGTTTTTATTTCCCTGAAGTTCTGCGGCTACCGCCATTCCTAAAGCGGCTGAAATACTGGTTGAGGAATGCCCTGTCCCGAAAGCATCGTATTCGCTTTCGCTGATGCGCGGAAATCCGCTGATCCCATTTAGTGAGCGGTTAGTATAAAAAATATCCTTGCGACCGGTCAGTATTTTATGGGCATAGGCCTGGTGGCCGACATCCCAAATCAGTTTATCAACAGGTGTATTGAAGGCATAGTGAATTGCTGTGGTTAGCTCAATCACCCCCAGACTGGCACCTAAATGACCAGGATTGCGCGAAATTACTTCGAGGATGAACTGACGAACATCTTTACATACTTGTGGAAGCTCGTCAATAGGGAGTTTGCGCAGGTCGTCGGGTGAATCGATATTTGATAACAGTGTGCCCTGTGCGGGTGTCATAATTGGTAATTTGGTTTGTAAAAGTAAGATTTTCCTGCTTAAACGTGGCCGCTTGAGGTATATTATTATGTTTATGGAATGTTAACAAAAAACCGGACTCTGTATTTTGAAGCCGGTTCAATAAATTTCAGTTTTGTAAAGCCCCCAGCACCCTGATTGTGCGCCAAAAGCAGTTTTAATGACACTGGTTTACAAAAATCCCAGTTCCAGCATTCCCGATTCGCTGATCATGTTGCGATCCCAGGGAGGTTCAAAAGTAAGAGTGATTTTTGCATCAGTTACTCCGTCAACATTCTTAACTGTTTCATGAACTTCAATCGGCAGGCTTTCGGCTACAGGGCAATTGGGTGCTGTGAGGGTCATGGTAACATGAGCTACAAAATCATCATCAACCAGAATTGTGTATATCAGGCCCAGGTCATAAATATTTACAGGAATTTCGGGATCGTAAATGGTTTTAATCACCTGAACAATTCGCTCGGAAATTATATCTTTTTCTATTTGTTTGCGCATGGATGTATTTGTTAATGTGACAATTCGGCAATGAGATAATTCGACAATTCGGCAATGAGACAATTCGGTAATTCGGCAATGAGACAATTCGGCAATGAGACAATTCGGTAATTCGACAATTAGACAATTAGACAATG
>CAZOXJ010000155.1:6903-9265 GCA_964583325.1 uncultured Lentimicrobiaceae bacterium | reverse complement strand
CCTCGCCATTCTGAAATTAAGTGTATCAATCGTTATTTGTTGAACCGAAAGCGTGTTGGTGAGCAATGCAAACAGGTTATAATCTGTTTTTAAACTTCCGATATGCAATAGCCCTTTCTCGGTAAGGTCGCTTATCGAAACTGCAGTAATTTCGATATGTGAAAACAGGTTAGTCCGAAACTGACCAATCGAAACACTGCTGCCAGTTTTCTGAGAAAGATAAAAGTTTGCTTTTTTACGAATGATGTCCTGCGCAAATTCAGTCCGGATGAAAAGTAAAATCAAAAAAATCAAAAGCAGGAAAAAGCCAAGTGAGTAGGCTATCCACCTGGCCATTGACTTCAGAATTTTTCCTGGATTTCCTTGCATTTTTTTGTTAAACGAAATTTAAACCATAGCATTCATTTATAACTTTTCTCGTGATTTCTTCGGCATTGGGCTCTTATCCCTAATGTCGATTGTTTTAAAAAATTGAATTCAGTAATTATCCTGCTCTATGGTATTTTATCTATGTTAGTTTTGAATCAGTTTTCACATTTCTGTCTAGCTTTTAACGAAGGATAAATATACAAATTAATAATTCAGCCAGAAAAAAGCGCATTGTACTGCGCTTTGTTTCTGGCTGAGACTATTTTTCCCAATATCAGGTGAGCAAATTATCAATAAATAAAAACATTTTTTCAGAAATGCAGGGTAGCTCCAAATTGCCAGTAAGCGTTCCGCGCACCATGATTTGTTTCAATCATACTGTAATAATACCTGGTTTCAATGGAAACAATCAGAATGTTTAATCCAAGTCCTCCATAAGCTGGTAAATCAAAGGTTGATGATTTCTGCTCGTCAGTCGGACTTGTTTTTTCGTCGTCAATAAATATCTTTTCCGATAATTTTACTTTAGGCTGCACTCCAACAAGAGCGTAAACAGGTCCAAGCTTAGCTTTTAAATGCACCGGTAGGCCAAGGTAATGGATTTTCTGCTTGCTGTTTTCTCCAATTTCTGCTCCATTTATGCAATATTCGAGTCCTGTTCCCCAGTGCAGAAAGGGAATAATTTTTTTCTCTTTGAAAGCGCCCAAATAAAAACTTCCGTAACTTGATGTACCAGTAACATAATCACTGCCTTCGAAAAGTCCAGATATTTGATATCCTGCACGAATGCCAATACTGCGTTTTCCTTGTGCCTGGGCGGATTGAATGGAAATTGCCAGAATTGTAATTGTAATCGTAAGATAGAAAATGTGTTTCATGTTAATTGTCTGTTAGTTTAACAAAATATAAATTAATGTATAAACTTACATATTTAAATTTTGTTCAAAAGATTGGATCTAAGCTTTACACAGATCTGAAGTGCAATTAACTTTTGCATTTTCCTGTCGCACTGATTACAAGGCTCTGCTTTTCTAAACGAAGCAGTCTGTCGAGGTATCCGGCAGCTGAAAGGGCATCCACTTATAGTTAATTTTGCTGAGGAAAATTTGTTTCCTGCTTTAAAAAACTAAAAATCTGATCACTTTCTTTACTTTTGCACCTCAATTTATAAATGCGATGGCAAAATTTTTAAAATGGCTGGGCGGAGGTATCGGCTGGGCTGCAGGTGGCCCTATTGGCGCAATACTTGGCTTTGCACTTGGCTCAATGGTCGATGGCATGCAAAGCGGGGCGTATGCTTATGAACCACACAAACAACCGAATTTTAATAAACCGCAAACTACACCTAATGATTTTGTAATTAGTCTGTTAGTACTTGCGGCAGCAGTTATGCGGTCCGACGACAAGGTTATGCGTTCGGAACTTGAATTTGTCAAAAAGTTTTTGGTTCAACAATTTGGCGTTAACGAAGCTGAACGACAGTTGCTGATTTTGCGTGAACTGCTAAATAAAAGCTATGATCTTCAGCAGGTTGGAACGCAGATCAGGCAATACATGGAATACCCTTCACGTCTGCAATTGATGCATTTCCTGTTCGGGCTTGCTGGTGCCGATAATCAGGTTCATGCAGCTGAATTAAAGACTATCACTCAAATTTCGATCATTCTGGGAATTCGCAATACGGATTTTGAGAGTATCAAAGCCATGTTTGTAAAAGATACAACGAGTGCATACCGTATTTTGGAAGTCACTCCCGATGCTTCCGATGAAGAATTGAAGAAGGCATACCGCCGCATGGCATTAAAATACCATCCCGACCGTGTAGCACACCTGGGTGATGATATGCAAAAAGCTGCCAATTCTAAATTTCAGGAACTTAATGCCGCCTATGAACAGATCAGGAAGCAAAGGAATATTGCGTAGGGGAGAAGGTTGGGTTGTGATGGGGGACAAGGAGACAAGGAGAGGGGAGACAAGGGGACAAGGCGAGGGG
>CAZOXJ010000155.1:0-6803 GCA_964583325.1 uncultured Lentimicrobiaceae bacterium | reverse complement strand
AGAAACTTTTCAACCCTTTCTGAAATTCAACAAATCAATTTTCAATATCCTGGCCAGCAACTGATAAAGCGTTGGATTATACATCCTGAATTCAAGCGGCTGCTCAAAAAAACATTCAACGGCTACCGAAAAAAACTCCTGCAGGTTGGCTGCACTGTATGATCTGAAAAAAGTATTTTCACCATTATTTGTTTTCTGGATTTCGTGTAATGCTTCATCTTCAAACAATTGCATCGTTTTGCGGTCGATAAAATCATACTCGTCGTTATCCACAATATTTGTAAGCCTCAGGGCATGAGCCATTTCGTGCAAGGCAAGGTTCCGGCCATCGGTAGGATTGCTGTATCCCGACATGAAATTTTTCCACGACAACACAATGGCGCCACCTGCATTCACTTCACCTTCATGATAATAGCCTGTCAGGTTTGAGTAATATTCCTCGGCAAACAGGATAATGGTTTTAAAGTGATTGAAATACACATCGGGATAACCATACGTAAGCTGAACGGCAGAAGCAGCTATCATTATCCGCATATCATCGGTTATCTGCGGTATGCTTTTTCCTGATCTGAAATCTTTCATTTCGATAAATCTGCAAACCCGTTTTTCGAAAAGTTCCCGCCCGGTTTCACTCAAAAGTTTATACACAACAAAATTGCTCAGAAGCAACTTTCTGAAACTCTTGGTATCGTCAGTATCAAAGTATTTTAAACATTTAGATTTCGCAAAAAAATGATAATCATAGGGTTTTAACAAATTCCAGAAAATATAGATGAGCCCTGCCGTAACTATAAAGTAGTAAAAGTATTCCATGAGGTCAATATTGATAAAGAACGCAAGATACTACAATTACTGATTCAGGTATGCAGCTGTTAAAGTGTTTCGCGTTCAGTCCGGTTGGCGCAAAAATACATATAACTACTCCGTTGAATATTTATCTTTGCAAGCATCTGCATAACAGGTCATATGTTTCACGAAAAGTGATGATAACCTGTAGGATTTATCAGGCTTAGTTTGATTTAAACATAGACTTTTATGAAAAAAACAGCACTTTTTTTGGCAATTATAGCTCTCACTGGTGTTAATGCCATCTCACAGGTATTACCATATAAAAATCCGAAACTAATTGTAGATGAGCGCGTTGAAGACCTCTTGCAACGTATGACGCTGAAGGAGAAATTCTGGCAGGTTTTTATGATTCCCGGCGACCTCGACGAAGGAAAAGCAAAATATATGGATGGTATTTTTGGTTTTCAAACTTTTGCCAAAGGTCAGACTACCGATGCTGTTGGCCAGATGTTAACCTATGGTTCGTCAGGCACTCCGAAGCAAACCGCGGAGAAAATTAATGCTATGCAAAAGTTTTTTCTCGAAGAAACCCGCCTTGGAATTCCGATTATTCCTTTCGATGAAGCACTTCACGGTCTGGTGCGCGATGGTGCAATTGCCTATCCGCAATCCATAGCACTTGCTTCAACCTGGAACCCCGATCTGATGTTTAAAGTTTCCTCAGCCATTGCTACCGAAAGTAAAACACGTGGTATCAGGCAAATACTTTCGCCAGTGGTTAACCTTGCCAGCGATGTACGTTGGGGTCGTACCGAAGAAACCTACGGAGAAGATCCGTTTCTTTCGTCAAAAATGGGCGTCGCTTTTGTTTCCGCTTTCGAGAAACAGGGTGTTATTGCAACACCGAAACACTTTGTTGCCAATGTTGGCGCCGGTGGCCGCGACAGCTATCCGATCGATTTCAGCGAGCGTTATCTGAATGAACTCGATTTTCAACCTTTCATGGCATGCTTTTCAACCGGAAGCGCACGTTCGGTTATGACTTCGTACAATACACTCGATGGTTCTCCATGCACCGCCAACGACCGGTTGTTGAACCAGATTCTGAAACGCGACTGGGGGTTTAATGGTTTTGTAATTTCAGATGCCAGTGCTGTCGGAGGCGCCAATGTGCTGCATTTTACTGCAGCTGATTATGCCGATGCTACTGCGCAGGCGATCAATAACGGACTGGATGTTATATTCCAAACATCATATGATCATTATCCTTTATTTTGGGAAGCTTTCGAAAAAGGAATGGTTAACACTGAGGCACTTAACGAAGCTGTGCGCAGGGTTTTGCGTGCCAAATTTGAACTTGGACTCTTCGAAAATCCGTATGTTGATGCCAATGAAGCTGAAAAATGGAATGGTCATACTTCCTTCCGTGAACTTGCCAGGCAGTCAGCCCGCGAATCTATTGTTTTGCTAAAAAATGATAATCAGGTACTTCCGCTTAAAAATAATGTAAAGTCAATAGCTGTTATTGGTCCCGATGCGGTCGAAAGCAGGCTTGGCGGTTATGCCGGCCCGGGAATTAAAAAAACTTCCATCCTCGACGGACTGAAAGCCCAGCTTCCTGCCGGTTGCAAAGTGAATTATTCGCATGGTGTTGACAGGGAATACAAGCCGTTTGTAACGGTTCCGTCGCAGTACTTTTCATGCATTTTTGAAGGAAAAGATAAAAGCGGGCTTTCAGGTGAATATTTCAATAATATCAATCTCTCGGGTGAGGCCGTCGTTAAAAAGGTGGACGAAAATATCCAGTTCGGCTGGACCTTGTATTCGCCCGATCCGAAACTGGCTTTCGATTGCTATTCCATCCGCTGGAAAGGCAAACTTACCGCTCCCGAAACCGGAAAGTTCAAAATAGGTATCGAGGGAAATGATGGTTACCGATTGTTTATCAATGATATACTGGTAATTGATAACTGGAAAAAAGTTTCTTTCGGTACTAAAACTGTGGATTATAGCTTTGAAAAAGATAAATCCTACGATATCCGCATTGAATATTTTGAAAGTTCAGGAACTGCCAGGTTCAGGCTGATATGGAATATTGGCGTTGACGATTCGTGGCAAAAACAAATTATTGAAGCTGTCGCTGCTGCTGAAATAGCGGAAGTAGTTATTCTGACAGTTGGTATAGAAGAAGGTGAATTCCGCGATCGGGCTATGCTGAGTTTACCCGGCAAACAGGAGCAGTTAATCGAAGCCGTTGTTGCCACAGGTAAACCGGTAATTGTGCTTCTTTCGGGTGGAAGCGCAATAACAATGAATAATTGGATGGAAAAAGTGGATGCTATTGTTGACATCTGGTATCCGGGTGAGGAAGGAGGAAATGCTATTGCCGATGTTTTATTGGGAAAATACAATCCTTCAGGAAAATTAACCATAACCTTTCCGATTCACGAAGCACAACTGCCATTGGTTTATAACCACAAACCGACGGGTAGAGGCGATGATTATAACAATTTGACTGGTCAGCCGCTTTTTCCGTTTGGATATGGTCTCAGTTATACCACTTTCGAATATTCGGACATGAAATTTTCGCAAAAGGAAATATCCGCGGATGGGAAACTGACTGTGACTTGTACCATCAAAAATACTGGTAAATATGCCGGGGAAGAAGTAGTTCAGTTGTATATCCGCGACCTGCTGTCATCAGTTTCGCAACCCATTATTGCATTGAAGGGATTTCAAAAGATAGGCCTTGTGCCAGGAGAAACCAGGGAAGTATCGTTTGAGATAGCACCTGAACTACTCCAACTGCTTGATAAAAATATGAAATGGATTGTCGAGCCTGGCGATTTCCGGGTTATGATAGGTGCTTCCAGCAAAGATATAAGGCTAATGGGGAATTTTACGGTTGTCACAAAATAGGTATGAATATTACTCCTGAATCAATCAAAGAACTTTTTCTGCAGGCTAAGAAGAAGCAAAAAGAGAATGTCGTTTTCTTCCGGCAACTGGCATCAAAACCACCCGGAAAAGTAGACGAAGCATTTCAAAATCTTCATGAACAAGTATTTGATGAAGTGAACTGTCTCGATTGTGGTAATTGCTGCAAATCTTTGGGGCCGAGGCTTACAGATGCTGATGTACGACGGATTTCTGCAGCAATGAAGATAAAAGCTTCAGAACTTACGGCCAGATATTTGCGCATGGACGAAGACAACGACTACGTTTTCCGAACAATGCCTTGCCCGTTTCTGGACACAGATAACTACTGTAAAATTTATGAAAACCGTCCGCGTGCATGCCGCGATTACCCGCATACCGACAGGCGCCGTATGCATCAGATCCTTGATATAACATTAAAGAATACTTCAACCTGCCCGGCTGTGTTCGAAATAGTAGAACGATTAAAAACCATTAAAATTTGATTTGAAACCAGGTGCTATATTTATTCAACTACCTGATAAACAATCTCTCATCAAAATTAAATGGTTCTATTGTTTTGATTCTGATAGTGGCAGAACTGATATGAGCAGGGTTGATCAGGTAATTATATTCATCCTGAACTACCGCCGAAGGAACTTTAAGAACTGGAAAAATTCCTTCAGCAACAAATCTGTCGCCAATGGATTGGGTAGAATAAACGTGGGGTATAGACTTCCAGTCAGTGGGGAGATCAGCTGTTACTAATTCGTGTATAGGAAGACCTTCAGGTATTTCAATTGATATCAATTTGTAATCAAGGGGGAGATTTCCTAAAGGAGTGTGAACCGCTATTTCGGTGGTGCATAAAGCCCTTGATTCGCTGGTATAAACTAACGCTGTGCCTTTGCTGTTCCAGCGACCACCACTTTTTTCGGCGCCTTTTCCTGAAAGGTCATTCGCAAATTTCGACTTGCTTAATCTGAAAACGATCATGCCAGAATACCGTATTCAATAGCCGTAAGTTCGTCTCTGAGCATATTTATGCCAAAGGAATTATCCAAAAGCATTTTAGGCTTCATTTGTCCTAACGCAAGGTTATTTGTATCGAGCCATGAGTTAAACTTTTCGGCCGAACCAAAAACTTCAACACCCTTATTATAAAAAAGAGCTATTTCAATAATTTTTTCCGATTGCAATGGATCAAATGTTTTTTGCTCACTCCGATACCTTTGCATCGTGCGTTCGGAAAGATGAAGGTAGGTTGACCATTCATTCTGACTGAATGGACTTTTATTGGCAAACTTATCAAATGCCTTAAATCCTATACCACGCCGTACCATATTGACTAATGATAACGCATTTATTTCATCCACTGAACCATAGGTTACCATAGGATCAAATATTTCCATTGTTTCCATATCATTTTTCTTTCCACAAAGGTATGCATTTTGTCGTTTAATTTACGACATTTGTCTTATTATTTTCAATTTATTTTTTAAAAATATAGTAATCAATCAGATAGATGGCTAAATTCTAGTTGTTATAGATTGTAGTTTATCATTTTGGAGTGTTAAAAACAGAAAATACAAAAGCAATACGGCAGAAAAAAGACGTAGGGCATCCATGCATTTGTATTGTGTGTATTTGTATATGAGATAGCCAGGAAATTATGCTTTCCCCAATCCCTAACCCCTAAATCCCAACCCCTTTACTCATATCTAAGCGCGTCAATAGGATCAAGTTTGGCAGCTTTAACAGCCGGAATAATACCTGAAACCAGTGCCACGAAAAAGCATAAACCTACTCCCCAAATAATCCAGTTCCATGGAATAATAAAACTGGTCCCGATTGAAAGGGCAAGAGCATTACCAATAGCAATTCCTAAAATAATTCCTAAAATTCCGCCAAGTTGAGCAATAACAACTGCCTCGGCTAAAAATTGGTTCCTGATAGTATTTTTGGTTGCACCAATAGCTTTCCGGATTCCGATTTCGCGGGTTCGTTCCGTAACCGAAACCAGCATGATATTCATCAATCCAATTGCAGCGCCCAACAGTGTGATAATGCCAATAACGATGGCAGCCATACGCAGATAGCTCAAACTGTCGAACAGCATATTCGCAAGGTTATCACTTTTCGAAATATCAAAGCTATCTTCTTCGGCAACGGAAACCTTTCTTACAATACGGAACACACCGGTTGCTTCGCCTATTGCGGCTTCCAGCTTTTCCCCGTCAGTTACATGAACATTAATGCTGTATGAAGCATTCGGGCGGGCAAACCTTTGGCGCGCATTATTGATAGGGATAATACAGATATTGTCGGGGTTAAAACCCATGCTCGAACCTTTCTCTTTCATAATACCAACCACAAGGTATCGCCCGGGACCGATGGTAACAAACTTTCCGACAGGATCTTCTTTATTCTTAAATACTTTCTTGATCACATCGCTGCCAAGTATAACGACCGAGGAACCATAAAAAACCTCAGTTGGAGAAATATTACGCCCCGAAGCTATTTCGTTGCCGGAAGTAATGATATAATTTTCATCACATCCTATAACAGGTACATTAGGATTGGTTTTGTTATTCGCAAATTTTACTGTCGCCAGGTTGGTAGCATAAATGTAAATCGAAGCTGTAGCAGGAAAAGAAAATGACTCCTTAAAACGGAGCGCTTCTTCAAAAGTTATCTCTCTGAAATTTTTAGGCTTGCTCCTGTTGTTTCCTACATGCACCTGCATGGTACGGTTTCGGATTGTAAAAGTGTTGGCACCCATCATCTGGAAATTGTCGTTCAGATAATACTTAATGGCATCTATAGAAGTCAGAATTCCAACCAGGGCCATAATTCCAAATGCAATAATCAATACTGTGAGCGTGGTGCGCATCATATGACTTCGAACCGATTGCATCGAAATACGAAGGTTTTCCAACACAAGACTGCCTGATAATAATTTCATGTTCAGTATATTATGATTTATATTTTCGGTAAGGGTTTACTATTTGTCGTTAATACAACAATAGTATTGATGCTACGCCAATATCGTGTAAAAATACTGAATTAATTTACATCGGAGTTATAAATAGAAATGG
>CAZOXJ010000154.1:0-9275 GCA_964583325.1 uncultured Lentimicrobiaceae bacterium | reverse complement strand
TTAGCGTAAATTTGCACTCATTTTTGAGAAAAACGCACATCTAATACATAAACTAATGAGTAAGAAGGAGTTAATTCAGTACGTTGAAGACCAATTCGTAACTAAGAATGAATTACATGCTTTTAAGGCAGGTGATACTATCACAGTACACTATAAAATCAAGGAAGGTGAAAAAGAACGTATCCAGCTTTTCCAGGGTGTTGTTTTACAGCGTTCAGGCGAAGGAGCTACTGAAACCTTCACTATTCGTAAAGTTTCGGGGACTGTTGGTGTCGAAAGAATAATTCCTGTTCATTCCCCGTTTATTGAGAAAATTGAAGTCAACAAACGTGGTGCCGTGCGCCGCGCCAGGATTTTCTATCTTCGCGATCTTAAAGGTAAGAAAGCCCGTATCAAAGAAAGACGTAAATAAGTTTCAACTTATTTTATTATATAAAAAGAGACTGCTTTTTGCAAAGCGGTCTCTTTTCTTTTTTACATCTTTTCTGTTTTCGTTAAAAATGCATGTATGATCCGAACTATCATATTTATTACTTTTCAATCATTATTAATGAGATTCCAGGAAGCAAAATCCGAAATTTTTTATTCTCAAATTCAGAAGAAGAAAATTCCGAACCGATTATCAGATCTTGATAATTATATTTCTGCGGTACATTAAACTGACCACCAGTAACCAGAATCCGGTAAACAGCAATGCCCCTAACAACGAAGCATTTACGGGAGATAAGCCAAAAGACAAATAGAAGTTAAAAAGCCATTCGCCCAGACTTATTTTCGCAGAAGTGACCAGGATGAAGCCCATCAGGCTGGCACCTATCTGTGATCCAAAATATGCAATAATCGGGTTGGTACCAAAAGCAAGCAAAGGTGTCGAAAATTGCCTGATACGCTTTATGTCAGCTATCCAGTAGAAAATTCCCAGCACTACCATTGCGAGTCCTGATGTATAAAGAACATAAGAACTGGTCCAGAGCTGTTTATTTATCGGGAACATTAATCCCCAGGCCATGCCGCATACAATCAGGATATTACCATAAACAAGCAGGTTTATGAGTTTATCGCGCTCATTTTCCGACTTCATAAATGCATTTCCGGCAAGTACTCCGGCAAAACCGCTTACCAGAGCAGGCAGCGTACTCAGTATACCTTCAGGATCGTAAACTTTCGAATAAACCCAAACGTGTTTCCCAAGGATAAGTCTGTCGAGCCAGGCAGCTAAATTTGTTGTTGGATCGAGGTTAGCAGGGCCAAACCCGGGAACAGGAACCAGAGCCAGTAATGCCCAATAGCCAAGCAATAAAAATGCTGAAACATACCAAAGCACTTTTACTTCGGTGTAGATAAGGAATAATCCGCATACCAGGTTAACTATTGCAATCCGCTGCAATACGCCCAAAATACGGATGTTAGACAAATCGTTGAACGGAAAACTGTTGAGTATGAGTCCCAACAAAAAAAGTATTGCTGAACGCCTGAGTAGTTGCAGCACCAGTTTCTTCTTTGAAGTTCCTTTGAGTAGTCGTTTTTTAATTGAAAGCACAGCCGAAAAACCCATTGCAAAAATAAAAAACGGGAATACCAGGTCGGTTGGAGTGCAACCATTCCAGACAGAATGCGACAACACAAGATAAATATGGCTCCAGCTTCCGGGAGTATTTACAATGATCATGGCCATTATTGTTAACCCACGAAACATATCGAGCGAAATTATCCTGTTTTGAGTTGCAGTCATAAATAGGCTGTTTAATGATTATAAAAAAAGATTAATTCATAAGTTGATGTCAAAAATACACTATCTAAGCAATTAACAAGAAGATTTGAGAATTTAAATTCAGATTATAATTACATTTAAACTGAAATAATAAAATTTTTATTGGTAACTTATTTTTGCAACATATTTAAAATCAATATAATAAAAAGCTAAATGTACGAAAAAAGTAATATCAGTTATTATTTCTGAAAATCTTTTAATTTTATGCCTCAATAAATGAAAATTCCTAAAATACGGTTGCGCTTTAATTTGAGTATATGCAGAAAGGACTTATTCCAAATGTATCAGTAGATTGTGTGGTGTTCGGATTTGACTTTACAAATCTGAATGTTCTGTTGATAGAAAGAAATATTACAGTCGATGGATTTGATTATGCCGACCTAAAACTACCCGGGGATTTAATGAGGCTTGATGAAGATCTTGACGATTCAGCCGAACGTATATTGAAAGAAAACACGGGATTGAGTAATATCTATCTGAAGCAATTCAAATCGTTTGGCTCGCCTGACAGGCTCCACCGGAAAGAGCGCGATTTATTCTGGCTCCGGCAGATTGACCACCCCGAAGAGCATGTAATTACTATTGCATATTATTCGCTCATTGATATCTCGGATCAAGGAATCTCAAAAGTAACTATAAACAATAATGCCAGCTGGTGCCCGGTTCATGAAGTATTTGACCTGGTGATGGATCATATGGATATCCTGCACGGAGCTCTCGAGCATCTCAGAGTTGAATTATTGAACAAACCTATAGGCTTCGAATTATTGCCCGATAAGTTTACCCTTTCGCAAATGCAGAAATTATACGAAGTGATATTGGGTACTACTTTTGACAAGCGTAATTTCAGGAAAAAGATTTCAAGTATGAAATACCTGATTCCGTTAAATGAGAAGCAGGTAGGCGTAGCGCATAAACCCGCCAGACTTTATATTTTCAGTCGGGAGGTTTATAATAAAACCAAAAAGGACAACTTTGATTTCTCGGTATAGTCGGAATTACATCTCCTGTTTTGACTAATAAATCTCTTTTATCGTCATAGTTTGACCCCGAAAACTGAATGAATTGCCGGGTTTGAGATTTTTCATTGCTTCAACCAGGGGCACAACCGGTGAAACGACATAAACTGTATTTTCATCAATAATTACTTTACCAAGGCCTATTAATACATACAATATTTGAGAGTTAAGCACCACCAGTGCACCATGTTCAACTTTAGTTGAAGCAACTCCTGGTTTAACCTGCCGCAGGAAACGCAGTTCTTCTTCCACCTGTGAGAGTTGCTGCGCAAGCATATCGCGTTTACGCATAAGCTGAGCCCTGAATGAATCATACCTATCCTTAGGTGCACCATATTCATTTGCACTTTGCTGTGCATCTTCCATTGCTGCCTGTATATTGGCGACTGATTCCTCCTTGATCTCGATACAGCGTGCAAGCAACCGCTCCTTAGTATTGATATTTAACGACATAACCGGTTCACTGATTTTGAAATTGTGATTGTTTAAGCTATGTAAAGATAATTCTTTTCACATCTGTTATATTTGCATACCGAAAATCATCTACTAATTTTCTGCACACTTATTATCCTATTTATCTGGAAAACTAAATGCTGATAACTTACAGGCCAATTACCGATCCATACCTGAACATAGCTGCCGAAGAGTATTATGTAAAGCATTCAATTAATGATATTTGCATGCTATGGATCAATGACCGGTCAGTTATTATCGGCAAACATCAAAATGCGTATGCCGAAATCAATTATCCATATCTAAAAGCAAATAACATACCGGTTATCAGGCGAATTAGTGGTGGCGGAGCTGTATACCACGATAAAGGAAATCTGAATTTCAGCTTTATTACTAAAACAGGCAGTGCCAGCCAGGTTGATTTTGGCAGATTTACCTCTGTTATTGTTAATTTTATGCAAAGCCTTGGTTTAGAAGTTAATATAAGCAAACGCAACAGTCTTTTTATCGGAAATCTGAAATTTTCGGGACATGCTGAGCATATATTTCACAGCAGGGTGCTGCATCATGGAACTATCCTTTTTTCGTCGGATCTTAACACTCTGCAGAAAGCAATAGCTCCAGGCAAGGAATACCAAAGTAAAGCGATGTCATCCGTTAGAAGCGAGGTTGGCAATATTGCCCCTCTCCTACCCCATACTGTTGATATTCATCAATTTACAGACATGTTTATAAGCTGGCTGTTGCACCTTAACCCGGAAAACAGATTAATTACAACCAGCTCTGAAGAACTGGAAGCCATCAGCCGGTTAGCTGAAACAAAGTATAAAACCTGGGAGTGGAATTTCGGATACTCGCCTGCTTATTCGTTTACAATTCATTTACAGTATTTTACAGCTATAATTCCAGTAATTTGTAAAGTAGAAAACGGCAAATTTATACAAATTGATGTCGTCAATCCGGAGAATCGGGCATTAACACTGCTTTTGGCTAATTTGAAAGGAATATTTCACAAAGAAGAAGAAATCGATAACTTTGTTCAAAAAAACAGGCAGGAACTTGAACAGACAGGCATTAATACTGTTACATTCAGAGAACTATTTTTTAGTTAGTCAAACTATTTACAATCAGTAATCACATTTAAAACTTTAATTTTCCGAATATGCAAGTACAGGAAATTTTTGACAAACTCTGGTCAGGATATATTGCCCAGAACCCGGAAGCAAAATCTATTTACGACAGTTTTACTCTGGAAGGCGAAACCGTTGAAAACGATCACATTGCTTTCCGAACAATTTATGATACCCGCATTAATGTGGATGTGCTGGCTCGCCCGTTTATGGAAGCCGGATATGTACAAAAAGGATATTATATTTTTGAAGATAAGCATCTTACGGCCAAACATTATGAGCATAAGAGTGATCCTTCAGCACCCAGGGTATTTATAAGCCAGCTTATGACCAAGCATTTCAGTCCTGAACTGCAATCGGTTTTAAAACAATGTGCTGCGCGTGTACCCGATGAACTGGTTTTTGGTAACGAATTAATTTTCGCCGGTAACGTTTGGGGGCCGCCTTCCTACGAAACCTACGAAATGCTCCGTAAAGAGTCGGAATATGCTGCATGGCTTTATGTTTATGGTTTTGTTACCAATCATTTTACGGTTAGTATTAATTCGCTAAAAAAGACAGATTCGATTCTTAAGGTTAATCAGTTCTTAAAGGATAAGGGATTTATGCTTAACAGCTCGGGGGGCGAAGTTAAAGGAACGCCAGAAGAACTTCTTGAGCAATCGAGCACAAAAGCGGGAATTCTGCCAATTGATTTTGTTGAAGGCACATTCGAAATACCATCATGTTACTATGAATTTGCATTCAGGTATCCTGATACTGATGGAAAACTATATTCCGGATTTATTGCAAAATCAGCGGATAAAATATTCGAAAGCACTGATTTTTACAGGAAGTAGAGCTACTAATATCAACAATTTAAAAGGCAGGTTATTCTTTTAAGGGTAATCTGCTTTTTTTATTATTCACAATATGCTGTTTAACAGATGTTTAAGTTTATCCAGAGCCTTTTCAATGCAAAACCAATGATAATAACAACTGATTTTCAAGTCCTCAAATGTTTACGTACAATTTATTACTTTTGGGTGCAAATCGGATAGACGAATGACAAAAATTTCATCAATACTTATCATACTCATTGTAAGCAGTTTAAGCCAGACTACTATATTTGCTCAAAACTTCAACTCATTTGCCGGCATACGTTTTGGATACGCCCTGCCAATGGGACAATTTGCATCGCATGATTTCGAAACCGGAGGGTACGCTTTATTGGGTAAAAGTATCAGTGGTGAAGCTGCCTGGTTTATTACACCCAAAATTGGCTTAGGAATTGATATTTCAAACAGTTCATTCGGTTTTGCTTCCGGTTATTACCGCGATGATTATCTTGAAAGTGAACCTTCATATTCTTCAATGGACTTGTTATCAGGACCATACAAAGTCCAGACTTTAATGGGTGGTGTTTATTATAAAGTAAACATTTATAATAAATTTTTCTCTACATTTAAACTTATGGGAGGCATGTACACTGCGCGAACTCCTGATCGGTTTTTCGGAGTCGATACTTTTGGAGGAGTGACGCTTAATTTCTGGAAAACAGGCTCACTTGACCGCTCATTTGGGGTGCTGACCGGTGCTTCTTTTGAATACCATATTTATGAACATGTCAGCTTGTTGTTACAGGCAGATTTTACCTATTCAGAACCGGCTTTTATATATGATAATGGGCAGGAATTGTACACCGAATATATGAAAATGCCGATTTTAAAATTACTTCCCGGAATAAATGTACGTTTTTAAATTTCAAAACATTATAAAATGAAAAACATTAAGAAACACTACCATATTAAAGCTACACCAGAAGATATTTTCACTGCACTCACCAATCCTCTGACCATTGAGATATGGAGTGGGGCCTCTGCTGTTATGGAACCGGTTGCAGGCACAGAATTTTCGTTGTGGGATGGCGATATAACCGGTATTAATATTGAAATCGAACCAGGTAAAAAAATTGTTCAGGAATGGTATTTTGAAGACGAGGAAGGTATGTCGCCGGAAGATAAATCAATAGTAACCATCAAGTTGCACAATGAAGGAAGCTCTACAGACGTGGAATTGCTTCACATTAATATTCCGGACGAAGCATTTGATAATATTGTGGATGGATGGGACAAATACTATTTTAAGCCATTGAAAGAATTAGTGGAAGAATAAAATGGAAAGCCGCATAATTCCTCACAACAAACTCAGTGAATTAAAAGTATTATTTAAAGGCGATGTATTTGCTGATGAATACACGCGTTTAATTTATGCTACCGATGCATCAGCGTACAGGCAAATGCCGCAATTGGTTGTTCAACCTACTGATATTGACGACTTAAAAATTCTGATTTCGTTTGCTGCCAAACTAAACACCTCGCTGATTCCGCGTACTGCCGGCACTTCGCTAGCAGGGCAGGTTGTGGGTGGAGGCATTGTTGCCGATGTATCGAAATACATGACCCAAATACTCGAAATCAATACAGAGGAGCATTGGGTAAGGGTTCAGCCGGGAGTTGTTCTGGATGAATTAAATAAGATTCTTGAACCACTGGGGTTATTCTTTGGCCCGGAAACATCTACATCCAACCGTTGCATGATGGGCGGAATGGTTGGCAATAATTCATGTGGTTCACATTCATTGGTTTACGGAAGCACACGTGATCATACACTTGAAGTAAAAGCATTGTTGAGCGACGGCTCAGAAGTGGTTTTCGGCACACTTACAAAAGACCAGTTTGAACAAAAATGTACGCTCAACTCGCTCGAAGGCAATATTTACAGGAATATCAATTCGATACTAAGTAATAGAGAAAACCAGCAGGAAATCAGGGAACAGTTTCCTGATAAATCCATACACCGCCGAAATACAGGTTATGCCATTGATTTACTTCTTGAGTCAGAACCATTTACACCTGAATCGGAATTATTCAACTTTTGCAAGCTAATTGCAGGATCCGAAGGAACTTTATGTTTTATTACAGAAATAAAGCTCAACCTTGTTCCGCTTCCACCTAAAGAAAAAGCGCTTATTTGTGTTCACTGTAATACGCTGGATGAAGCGTTTAAAGGAAATATTATTGCTTTAAAACACAATCCGGTAGCTATCGAGTTGATGGACAGTGTGATACTTGAACAAACCAAGGCCAATATTTCGCAGCGAAAAAACAGATTTTTCCTTCAGGGCGATCCGGAAGCAGTTCTCATTATTGAACTTTCGGAGCAAACGAAGGATGAAATTGATCAAAAAGCAGAAAGAGTTATCCATGATCTTCAACAGGCAGGATATGGTTATCATTACCCCCTGGTTTACAATAAGGATGTTAATAAAGTGTGGGCATTGCGCAAAGCAGGTTTAGGTGTTCTGTCCAATTTGCCCGGCGATGCTAAACCTGTTGCCGTTATTGAAGACACTGCTGTAAATCCGCAGGTTTTGCCCGAGTATATGAATGATTTCAGGCAATTGCTGGTAAGCCTTAATCTCGAATGTGTTTACTATGCTCACATTGCTACCGGCGAACTTCATTTACGGCCGGTTCTTAATTTAAAAGATCCGAAAGATGTAGAACTGTTTCATACTGTTGCACTTGAAACGGCAAAACTGGTTAAAAAATACCGCGGTTCGCTTAGTGGCGAACATGGGGACGGACGGCTCAGGGGTGAATTCATACCCATGATGATAGGTGAAAAGAATTATGCTCTGCTCGAAAACATAAAAGAAACCTGGGATCCGGCTGCAATTTTTAATCCGGGCAAGATAACCCGAACACCTAAAATGAACAGCAGCCTGCGTTATGAAGCCGGAAGTGCTGTAAAAGAGCCCGAAACGATTTTCGATTTTTCAGGTACCCACGGGATTTTAAGAGCGGCTGAGCAATGCAACGGATCTGCCGATTGCCGGAAGAGTGCCGTTATGGGAGGAACCATGTGCCCAAGTTACATGGCAACAAAGGACGAAAATGCCACAACCCGTGCCAGGGCAAATATCCTTCGCGAATTCCTTACAAATTCAGAAAAGAAAAACCGTTTCGATCACAAGGAAATTTACCAGGTGATGGATTTATGCCTTTCGTGCAAAGGATGCAAAAGCGAATGTCCGAGCAATGTGGACATGGCCAAGTACAAAGCTGAATTTCTGCAACACTGGCACGATGCCAATGGAATACCTCTGCGAACCCGGATAATAGCCAATATTTCGAAACTCAACAAACTTGGAATGTTGGTTCCTTCTGTATTTAACTTCTTTGTTACCAATGCGTTTACATCCAAATTGATGAAGAGCACATTAGGATTTGCGCCAAAGCGCTCTATCCCTGTACTTTACAAAATGACGTTAAAAACCTGGGTTAAGAGATTGCCATCATCAGAAAATATGAATATTAAAGGAAAGGTATATCTATTTGCCGATGAGTTCACTGATTTTAATGATGTGGAAGTAGGTATTAAAGCTATAAAACTTCTCAACAAATTAGGATACAAAGTCGAAATACCTGACCATGTTGAAAGCGGAAGAGCATACCTTTCGAAAGGAATGGTAAGGAAGGCTCAAAAATTAGCTAAGGAAAATATTTCGAAACTTTACCCGGTCATCAATGATCAAAGCCCGTTATTGGGAATAGAGCCTTCGGCTATTCTTAGTTTCCGCGATGAATATCCCGACCTGGCAGGAAAAGAGCTCAAAAGCAAAGCATTGGAACTAGCGAAAAACTGCCTCATGTTCGATGAATTTATTATGAAGGAAGTGCAGAAAGGAGCTATATTACAATCACAATTCACTGATAAGAAGCAACATATCCGTTTGCATGGACATTGCCATCAAAAATCGCTGGCTTCCACCGGCCCGACCACTGAAATGCTTTCATTGCCTGCGAATTATTCCGTCGATGAAATTAAATCAGGCTGCTGCGGAATGGCAGGTTCGTT
>CAZOXJ010000153.1:2872-9351 GCA_964583325.1 uncultured Lentimicrobiaceae bacterium | reverse complement strand
CCGTTTTCCTGAACCGAAGAGCTTGAATAGGTATAGTTACCATCATTGTTTTTTACACTGTGGATTGAATGTCCGGCCACCCCAAACGAATTGTCAAATGCTCCATCAACATTCATTTTACATAGCATTACAAAACTATCCGGATATTTAGTAAACGACTGGTTCACCAATATTTCATTGTTTGGAAGAACGATCAGTTCGTTAATAACCAGGTACGTTTCAAAAGTACCCAGCCATGATTGCGAGTTGTAGGAAACCACCCCGGAATTGCCGAATGACATATCTGCGGCGCCATCGGGGGTAAATCTCCAGAGGAAAACATGCGGTTCCAACACACCGGATACAAACCGGCTTTCCTTGCCGCAAACTATAATTTTATCATCCGACTGCACTGCAACATGGTAAATAAATTCCGAATTAGGCCGATTAACATCCACAACGCCCTCTGTGCCGAAAGTCGCATCCAGCGTGCCATCCGCATTTAAGCGGAAAATTCGTTCGGAATTATAGAACTGGTCGCCGGCAATAATAATTTTTCCTGTGCTTTGCAAAGCCATTCCGGCAGCACGAGTATACAGATTTATACCTGCATCCTCTTTTGATCTCACCATGCCATCGCCTCCGCCAAAATCCGGATCGGGCGTACCATCAGTTTTATATCGTATAATTACGGCCTGGTGGCCCTCGTTGGAGAAATTCGCTTCGGCGCAGACCAGTATTTTTTCATCCTGCTGAATAAGTACCTTAGTGATTTCAAATCCATTGTCGTTTCCATAAATAGTGTCCCAGCCATTTTCGCTGAAAGATGAATTGAGTGAGCCTGCCAGCTGGGCTAATGAATTAAAACTGATGGCAATAAAAATTATCAGGTAAAGAATTTTCATAATGTTATAAATTGAGTGTGCCCTATTTATGAATGTTAAATGATAATAGTTTTCGGTGTCTGCAGCAAAAGTATAGCGCGGATTTAAACAAAAATTTCAGATTGTGTGGTTGGTATTGAATACTGTGTGGATGGGGTCATTTTCAATTTTCACCTGTTAAAGAGCGCAAAAACGTGAAATTTTGCCTGTTCGCGAACCGTACATCTATTTTGGGTGTTTGTAAGTATAGAAAACCCGTTTATACATTAACTTGTTATGTTCTGATAATTAGAGTTACATTTAGTGATTAATAATCCGGATTATGATCGATTTAATACTTATTGACGATGAACCAAGCGCCATAAAAAGCCTGGAATGGGAGATTGAGAATTTTTGTAAAAATGTACATATCGTTGCCACATTTACAAGTGCAACAGATGCGGTAAGTTTCCTGAATAAAAATACGGTGGATTGTGTTTTTCTGGATATTGAAATGCCTGATATGGATGGATTTCAATTCCTGGAGCTATTTCCAAAACGCAGTTTTTCAGTTGTTATTACCACTGCCTTCGATCAGTATGCTATAAAAGCAATAAAGGAAAGCGCGCTCGACTATTTACTGAAACCCATTGATTCGGATGACCTGATTGTGTGTTTCGATAAAATTGAACAACAGAAAAACAGCAATTCGATAAATGAAAGGCTTGAGAGCTCATTGGAAAAACTTCTCCATTCCTCAGCCTTCTCGCAGAAAAAAATTAACATCACCAACGATGGGAAAATGATTTTCCTCAATCCCGACGATATTGTTTATTGCGAAAGCGATGGTAATTACTGCACTGTTTTTCTCGAAAACAAAGATAAAATTGTACTCAGCCAGAAATTAAAATTTATGGAAGAAAAACTTAGCGGAATGCAGTTTTTCAGGATACATAACTCCTTTTTAATTAACCTGAACAAAGTAAAAGAATTCCACAAAACCGATGAATATGTAGTGCTTTCGAACCTGGTTAAAATTCCGGTTTCACGACAAAGAAAATCTACTCTTCTTGATAAACTATGAGTTTCGACATTTATCTTGCGGGCCAGATCGTATGGGGGTTTGTAGTTTCAGGACTCATCATTTATTCGTTGCTATGCTCATTTATTTATATTCAGACAAAGCAAAAAGCCTTTTTATACTACGGGTTATACAATTTATTACTCCTGGTTTACCTGGTAAAATACAATCCTTTGTTTCCCCCGGAACTTGTTGAAGCGTATCTCAACAGCCGATATGTTCCATTCAACTGGTTTATCCAGGTAATCTATAACTCATTGTTATTCTTCTTCTACAAAGAGTTACTGGATTTTAAATCCTTTTTTCCGAAATATACCCGCATACTTATTAAATCCTTACAGGTTTTAATGATCTTTTCATCCCTGTTGGTTATTTTTTCAATTGCAATCGGGAAGCCTTCTTACTTCAGCGTTTTCTTTAATTATGGTTTTATTCCTTTGATAACTGTTGCCGTAATTTCAGCCTTGTATCACACGGTAAAACTTGATTATAAGCTGAAGTATTTTATCATAAGCGGCGTTATTTTCTACCAGGTGTTTGCGTATATAGCTCTTATCAAATCGAATGACTCAATCCAGGGGGATAACCCGATATTATTTTTTTTCATCGGCATTATGATTGAATCAACCATATTTATACTTGGCCTGGGCTACAAAGTGAAATTATTATACCTCGAAAAAATCAATTCCCAAAAGATAATTATTGAGGAACAACATGCCAATCAATTGCTTAAAGAGAATTATCGGAAAGAACTGGAGATTCAACTGGAAGAAAAGATTTCCGAATTAAAAGTGGCACTTCAGAAAAACGAAGCAGAAAAATTAAAGTCACTTACACTTTCATTCGAAAACGAAATTTCGCTGTTAAAACTCGATGCGTTGCGAAGCCAGATGAACCCGCATTTTATTTTTAACGCGCTCAATTCGATCAAGGCCTACCTGATTGACAACAACAAAGAAAAGGCGGTTTATTACCTCAATAAATTCGCGAAACTGATACGAAAAATACTCGAAAGCTCGCGTACCGACAGCGTTTCGCTGGATGAAGAACTGGAAACGATTGATTTGTATATGAATATCGAAAATATTCGATTTAATGATGCCATAAGTTTTAAAATAAACTGTGCTGAAAATGTGAATACAGCCACAACAAAACTGCCGGGTTTAATCTTACAGCCATTTATCGAAAATGCCCTCTGGCACGGATTAATGCTCAAAGATGGAGAGAAGTTTATAACCATCGACGTTACTTCTAGTGAAAATATCACCAATCTTTCTATTACAGACAATGGCATAGGCAGAAAAAAGGCAAAAGAAAAGAGTGATAAAAAATCCTTTAAGAAAGAATCGTTGGGGATACAATTTGCCCAGGAACGATTGAACTATTTTAACAAAAAACACGATACCGATTATTCATTCTCCATTACAGATTTGCAGGACGAAAACCATGAAGCAACCGGCACCAGGGTGATATTTGATTTTACGAAAAAAGGATCGTTTAGCTGATGGATAGCATAATCATTACACTTCATTCCTGAGAAATTCATACTTTTACCTGTTTTCAAAAATCACCACAATGACTTCAGAACCTGAAACACAATACATACGCCCCACCTGGGATGAATATTTCATGGAAGTATCGCGCACCATTGCCAAGCGCGCCACCTGCGACCGCGGGCGAAGCGGATGCGTAATTGCCCGGAATAAACAAATTCTTGTAACCGGCTATGTGGGATCACCGGTAGGATTGCCGCATTGCGATGAAGTTGGTCATCTTTTCAAACAGGTTACCCACGAAGACGGGAAAGTGACAAACCATTGTGTCCGCACGGTTCACGCCGAGCAAAATGCGATTTGCCAGGCTGCAAGACTGGGAATTTCATTGGAAGGAAGTACTTTGTATTGCCGCATGACGCCCTGCCGCACATGCGCCATGCTGATTATCAATTGTGGAATAAAGAGAGTGGTAAGCGAGTTCAGGTACCATTCAGGTTCCGAATCGGAAGGCATGTTTATTGAAGCTGGTATTGAACTTGTTTATGTAAATGAAGAAGTGCTGCACTATGCCAAACAACAGGTAGATAATATTGATCCGGCAGAAACGGGGAAATAACGGGCTGATTCTTAAATATCCTGCTTCAAATATTTGTAACTTAGCATTAAATTAAAAGACCATGATAACGAAAGAAAACCTGAAAAAACATATTGAAAAGTTCCCTGATGAAATGTCAATTGATGACTTGATTGACAGGTTGGTTTTTGTTGAGAAATTGGAAAACAGGATTTCACAGTCGAAAAATGGGGAAACTATCTCTGATAAAGATCTCAAATTGGAAATGGAGAAATGGTTCGAATAAAATGGTTACTTGCCGCCAAAAATGACCTGAAAGAAATTTATGACTATATTTCTTTAGATTCGAAACGGTATGCAAAACTACAGGTGGAGCGGATACAAAATAAGACTGAAATTTTAAAGTCTCAAATCGAAATTGGCAAAATTGTTGAGGAATTAAATGACCCCAAAGTCCGGGAAATTATAGAAGGAAATTACCGTATAATTTATAGAATTATAAGTAAAAGTGAGTTGCATATTTTATTGGTTCGTCATGGAGCGCGAGATTTATCCAGACGAATTGTAATTTAACACTTTGAACAAGATTATTACCCTGCAATCAACCCAACCGACGAAGCCTTAAAGTGCACCCAAATCTTTTTTCCTTGCAAAAGTTCAAGTTTCAGTGCCGATTCGCGGCTGATTTGAGCGTGCAACGTAATTCCAATATCAATCACAATTTCCATTCCCGAGCGCGAGGGATACATGTCCGTTACCAAACCTTCGAAATTATTCAAAGCACTGCTTTCGAAGGCTGAGGGTGAAAGAAGAATATCCTCGTTGCGGATTAAAATATATCCTGATTCTGTTTCAGCAGAATCGCCGATAAAAATTTCAACCTCTTTTGCCGGGCGTGCTATGCTGGTTCCGTTATGTTTTTCAAACGAAACTTTAAAGAAATTCCGTATTCCTGCAAAATGCGCAACAAAACCATTTACCGGGTTGCCGAAAACTTCCTGTGGCGTTCCTGTTTGAACAATACTTCCCTGGTTCATAATAGCAATCCGGTCAGCCAGCGATACTGCTTCATCAAAATCATGAGTCACATGAATTATAGTTTGGCCCATCCGGTTTATCTGCCGGAGTAAAGCACGAAGTTCGGATCTTAATTTGCTGTCGGTGGCTGATAACGGCTCGTCGAGCAGTAAAATTTTTGGTTTCTGAACCAATGCGCGGGCCAGGGCAACGCGCTGTAATTCGCCGCCGGAAAGTGTTGCAGGTCTCCGGTTAAGTAGTTTTGAAATTTGAAGAACCCCGGTAATTTCCCCGATTATTTCATCCTTTTCTGATTTTGATAAATGCTTGCCTTTTAATGGATAAGCAATGTTTTCTTTTACTGAAAGATGCGGAAAAACAGCCTGATCCTGGAAAACAAGCCCTATGCCGCGTTGCTGGATTTTTTCGTTTGTAATATCAATTCCATCAAGGAGCATATTCCCGCTTTTTATAGAATTTAGGCCGGCAATTGCTTCAAGCAAAAGCGATTTCCCGGCTCCCGATTCGCCAAGCAGTATAAAATATTCGCCATCAGCCACGCTGAAACTGATCTCAGAAAGGCTGAAACCAGGGAACGAACAGGATATGTTTTGCAGCTCAAGCATGGGGCGTGGCTTTTTGTTCCTTGTTTCGCGCAAGCATTCGCAGAGCGATAAATACAGCCAACGAAATCATGATAAATAGTACTGAAACTGGCCGGGCGTATTTTAATCCGAACGCGCCAAAACGCTCGTAAATCAGGATTGGCGTAATCATAGGATGATACGCTACCATAATTACTGCGCCAAATTCGCTCATTCCACGGGCAAACATCAGTATCAAACCCGAAACAATACTTCTCCATGCTAATGGAAGTGAAATGGTAAAAAATACCCTTGCCGGCGATGCACCCAGAGTTAATGCTGCCTTTTCGAGCCGTACCGGTACACTGGTAAATCCGTCGCGTGCAGCATTGATAAGGAAAGGCAGACTTACAAAAGCCATGGCAATGGCAATTCCGGCCGGATGCCCTACAAAATTCAATCCCACAGCCGAACCCATTTGCCCAAGCACCGAATCGCGTGATACAAATCCCAGAATGGCAATACCTGCCGCCGAATGCGGTATTACTACCGGCAAATCGATAATTCCGGAAACAATACTTTTTAAGGGAAAATCTTTTCGCGCAAGCAAATAGGCAAGCGGAATAGCAGCAACGGCAAAGATTACTGTAGCTGACAATGAAACCCAGATTGTAAGTCTGATGCTTTCCTGTACCTCAACATCCTTCGCGGTAGCAAATAAATCAGCCGGACTGGTTGACACAAACATCCCGACCAGGGGCGCTACAATAAACAGCAGGATAAGCGCTGCGGCCAGTGTAACTGCGAGTTGGAAAGGGGAGAAGTGCTTCACTTTAATTTATTAGTTTAAAATATGACAAGGCGACAAGGAGAGGGGAGACAAGG
>CAZOXJ010000153.1:1191-2772 GCA_964583325.1 uncultured Lentimicrobiaceae bacterium | reverse complement strand
GGTACAACCGACGGCTGCCCGTTCCTGGCCATGATGGCCTGACCTTTATTTTTTTGAAGTAAAAACTCTGCAAAAGCAATGGCGGCGGCTTTATTGGGAGCATTTCGCAGAATGGTGAAACTGTAAATCATTGGCTCGCCGGTCATGGTTTGTTTTTCGCCGGGTTTGCTGCCGTTAATCTCGACTTTGGCTGTAGAATACTGAGTTGTAAATTTGGAGCTTTTCAGGTTTACGGCATCGGGAAGCACAAGGTATTTCAGGTTATGCTGCACAGCCACACTGCGATACAGGAAAATGTAGTCTATTGAATTAGTTTCGAGCAAGGCCAGCAGATCGGTTTCTTTCGGGCGCATGTATGCCTTGTCTTTTGAAGTGAATTTGCTGTACAGCCCCTGTTTCTTATAGTGTTTTTCGGCTAATTGAAGCATCATTTCTGTCCGGTAGCCGCAAGGATCGCTGTTGGGATCGGAACGGCCAAAAGCAACATCGGATTTTAAAAGGATATCCATCCAGTTATTGGCATTGATTTGACTTGCATAGCGTGATTTCGGGGTATAAACAATGCAGAGTTCATTACTGGCAAATTTAATATTGTAATCAGCAAATTTCGGGATCAGCATTTTGTCGATAACCGCATAATCGGCTGAAGCCATAATATCACATTGTTTATCCAGATCGGTGATTTTGCGTGCCGATGCCACCGAACCTCCGGCTTCCATCATTATGTTTACCTGAGGATACAGTTTTTTAAATTCTGCTGCTATTTCCTTTAAAGGTAATGAAAGGCTTCCGGCATGAAAAATAACCAGATCGCCTGATAGTTGCATTTTATTCTGGCTATAGCCCGAAAATGAAATTATTGCGAAAAGGACTAACAAAGCAAATATCCGTTTCTGTAGCAGGATTGTCAGATTCATCACTGATTTTTTTACAAAAGTATGGTTTCGATATGTATGCAACTGCATGTCGGATTTATTTTTTTCTCAGGATACATTCAAATTCCTGTTTAAATTCAATCAGAAGTTAAGCCTGGCTAGTTCACTTTCAAGCCTCAGGTATAGTTCCGGAACGGTTGAGTTGTTGTAAAAAATAACATCCGCCTGTTCGATACATTTTCCGATATTCTGCTTTGCCGGATCGGTTGATTGCATTTCGCGTTCCTCGTTTTCAATAAATGTAGAATATGAAATCCGGTCGGTTTCGGAGTTACGCATCACAATGCGGTCGTAACGCAACATCGGATCCGCATCCACAGCCAGTAACAGGAAATTCCCTTTTGCGCGCAGCGAATCCACTTCGCCGGGCGTGCGAATGCTTTCGATAATGCAGTTTTTGCCGGTTAACAGGGCTTGTTTGTAAAGCTGGTCAATAATATAGGAGGGCGAATAGTCGGCGCGTAATTTATTGGCAACCAATACCATGCTGTCGCGGTTAACAGTTAGTCCCTGCCGTTCAATCTCCTCAATTAAAAATCCCCTGACCGAAAAATGTACAAATCCCTTTTCTTTAACAAGGTATTCAACTATGGTTCCTTTTCCTGCGCCTAATGTTCCTGTAATTCCTATGATAAGCATGGTGATT
>CAZOXJ010000153.1:0-1091 GCA_964583325.1 uncultured Lentimicrobiaceae bacterium | reverse complement strand
AAAACTTATTCTCCCTCAACTCCTTAATCCACTTCCCTCCATCCACTTTTACCGCTTTGTAATTCATGATTTTATCAAGAAGTATGTTTTCGTCACTTTCAACAATCAGGTTTACCCGGTGTTCAGGTTTTACAAACCGCTGACCGACTGAATGATCGAGGAATGCTAGCAGTTGATCATAGTACCCCAAAACATTAAAAAGCGCTACCGGCTTGGTAATAAGTTCCAGCTGGTTCCAGCTCATTGCTTCGAAAAGTTCATCCAAGGTTCCGATTCCGCCTGGCATGGCAATAAAAGCATCCGAAAGTTTATCCATCACAGCTTTACGCTCAGCCATGGTTTCAACCACATGAAATTCGGTGATTGCTTTATGAGCCACTTCGCGTTCGATAAGGGTGTGCGGCATTACTCCGATTACTTTGCCGCCGGCCTGCATCATGGTATCGGCAATTACATGCATAAGTCCTACATTACTGCCGCCATAAACAAGCGTAATTCCTTTTTCAACAAAAAGTAGTCCCAGGGCACGGGCTTTTGCAGAATATTCTTCGCGGCTTCCGGCACTTGAACCACAGAAAACACAGATTGATTTTATTGAATCCATTAGTTACAAGTTTGTTATTTTCATAGTAAAAACCGAGGCAATTTTTTCTTTCAACACCATTTTTACCTCATTTATATCGATTTTTTTTCCTAATTCCGCTTGCAGCGATGTCACTTTTTTATCCGTAAATCCACAGGGATTGATAAGGCTAAAGTACGATAAATCTGTGTTCACATTAAAGGCAAATCCATGCATACTTACGCCCCGGCTTACGCGAACACCGATGGCACATATTTTCCTGGTTTTCGCGGCAACATCAGTATCGAGCCAAACACCGGTTGCGCCTTCGAGACGGTGACCTTCGAGCCCGTAATGTTGCAGGCAAAGAATAATGGCTTCTTCCAGTTTTGCAATATAATCCCGGATTCCTTTGGCAAAATAATCGAGGTTCAGAATGGGATAACCTACAATTTGCCCGGGACCGTGGTAGGTAATATCGCCACCGCGGTTGGTATGGATAAATTCAGCATTTTTAGCTTTTAGTTGT
>CAZOXJ010000152.1:0-9393 GCA_964583325.1 uncultured Lentimicrobiaceae bacterium | reverse complement strand
TAAAAGGGCTTATCCGGGTAAGCCGCAACGAGGAAGATAAAGAACTACTGCTATATTACATTCATCCGGGCGAAATGTGCATTATGTCATTTTCGGCCTGCTGCAACAATTCGGCCAGCCTGATTGAAGCTGTTACGCTTGAAGAAACCAAAATCCTTCTGATCCCGTCAGTAAAGCTCCGCGAGTGGATAAACCGGTTTCCTTCGTTTAATTTCTTTGTTTACGAGATGTTTAACAAAAGGTATCTTGACCTGATCGAAACCATTGATCAGCTTATTTTTAACCATCTCGACGAAAGGCTATATAATTACCTGAACGAAAAGGCATTACTAACAGGAACCAAATCGTTAAGTATCACACACCAGCAGATTGCCACCGATATGGGCACAGCGCGCGAAGTGATCAGCAGGTTATTGAAAAAACTTGAACGTGAAAATAAAATCGCTACAGGAAGAAACCAGGTAAAAGTGTTCTGATCAAGTTAATCGTAAACATTTCTCCACCGCAAAAGAATTAATATCCAGAAAATTATCCCTGTGTGACCTTCATCACATTAAACTTCGTAGCACAAGTGTAATTTTGCATCATAAAGATAATTTAAACCTAAAACCAACCGAAATATGAAAGCAAACATGGGAACCACCGACAAAATTATTCGCATTGCTGTAGCTGCACTTATAGCGATTCTGTATTTTACAAATGTAATTTCAGGAACTCTCGGCATAGTATTGCTCGTTGCTGCTGCTGTTTTTGTGCTTACCAGCCTTATCAGTTTCTGTCCGCTCTACCCTATCATTGGAATGAATACGAACAAGAAAAAGCAATAAAATACTTTCTTTACATAGAAAACCACTCCGGGCAGGGGTGGTTTTTTTGTTTAAATGTAAAATAATTACTGACAAACACTGATCCGTTTTTCCATTTCAAAGCGTTGTCCGGATTAAATAATTAAGGGCAAGCACGTTAAAAGCTTTAACCTGCTGCATTTCCCATTCCTTATTTTTCCCGGTTTGTAAAGCTAACATACTGGCTATCAGTGGTGCTATTTCCATAGCAGCTTTTGCATCAAGAAACAAAAGTCGTGTACGACGAGCTAAAATATCCTCAACTGTGATGGCCATTTCATTTACAATAAACCAGTTGATTTCTGCTTTAGTATATGAATATAAGGGATGAATTTTCTCTTTTAACGAAACATCACTATCCATCATTTTCTGTATCTGAATGGCATCCGAACCATAAATTGCTAAATGCGATTCACTTGCGGCATCTGTCCAGGCATGAATTTTCAGGTTTTTGGTCTGGCAAGGAAAAAATGTGAGTCCGGCTGATTTAATTGCTTTGTTTACAGCATTCTCAGCCATACTCCGGTAAGTTGTCCATTTACCCCCGGTAACATGAACCAGTCCGGAAGGTAAAACTTTAACTACATGATCCCTTGGCATAACAGAGGTTTTTGTTTCACCATCTAATTTAGCCAATGGCCGCAACCCTGCGAATACACTTTTAATATCCTCGTAATGAATTTCGGAGGTTGAATACCTGTTAAAATGTTTAATGATAAAATCGATCTCCTCTTTTAATGGTTTGGGTTCGGAAGAAATCTCCCTTACGGGTGTATCTGTTGTTCCTAAAACAACTTTATCGTACCACGGAATAGCAAAAAGTACCCGTCCATCATCTGTTTTCGGAATCATCAAGCCGGTGCTTCCATTAAAAAAATGTTTCTCCACAACCAGGTGAATTCCCTGAGAAGGAGCAATAGTCTGCTCTTTATGCCCTTCGGCTAGCTGGAGCAAGGTATCGGCAAAAACACCGGTTGCGTTAATGACAACTTTTGCAGGGATTAAAAATTCATTTCCATTTATTTCGTCTTTTGCAATAACACCGGCAATGGTACTCCCATTTTTCAGAAAGCCGGTAACTCCGCAATAATTGAGCACGACAGCACCTTTTTCGATGGCAGTCTGAGCCAGGTTTACTGCCAGCCGGCTATCGTCGAACTGTCCGTCATAATACAAAACACCACCGGATAAATTATCTGTTGCTATTCCCGGCAAATATTTAAATACCTGACGAGAAGAGAGCAAACGGGTTTTCCCAAGGCTCAGCGAACCCGAAAGTAATTCGTATAACCACAGCCCGAATCCATAAAACCACTTTTGCCACCATTTGTAAGCGGGTACAATAAATTGGGAAGAATGGCATAAATGAGGCGCATTCCGGAGCAATCTTCCACGCTCAAGCAGAGCCTCCCTTACAAGATGAACATTGCCCTGGGCAAGGTATCTGACTCCACCATGCACCAGTTTGGTCGAGCGGCTTGAAGTTCCTTTCGAGAAATCGCATTTTTCGAGAAGCAGTGTTTTATATCCCCGCGAAGCGGCATCCACAGCACATCCCAGGCCGGTAGCACCACCACCGATTATAATGATATCGAACTCTTTAGTTTTATTGAGTTTATCCAACTCTTCCTGCCTGTTCATTTTAATAAGTTGTTGAAATGTATTTTCAAACTGCGGGTGGTAGCTTAAACCGGGCTATGTGTATGCTCAGCAGACCTTAATCCTGCTGTGCCATTGACAATGCCGCATTTACGGCTATATGCCATCCTTTTGTTAATTCGCTCCGCTTTTCTTCGGTAATATCCGGATTAAACCCCTGCCCTATTTGCCATTGCTCCTGTAATTCATCAGTACTTGCCCAGAAACCAACAGCCAATCCGGCCAGGTAAGCAGCACCCAGAGCTGTAGTTTCGGTAATAGTTGGACGAATAACTTTTGTGTTTAAAACATCGCATTGAAACTGCATAAGCAGATTGTTGGCACTTGCGCCTCCATCAACACGTAATTCGCTGATGCTGATTCCACTATCTGCTTCCATGGCTTTAAGTACATCCATCGTTTGGTAGGCAATGCTCTCGACAGCTGCCCTGGCAATATGCGAAGCAGTTGTACCTCTTGTTAAACCGGTAATAGTACCTCTGGCATTTGGGTTCCAATACGGTGCTCCTAGTCCGGCAAAAGCTGGTACAACAAAAACGCCATCGGTTGTGTCGACTTTTCGGGCCAGGTTTTCGACATCAGCAGCAGTTTTAATAATTCCTAAGCCATCTCTCAGCCATTGCACTACGGCACCGGCTATAAAAACACTTCCTTCGAGAGCATACTGAGTGATTCCGTTCACTTTCCAGGCAACTGTGGTTAATAAATTATGATTTGAAATAATTCTGCTTTCACCGGTATTCATCAGCATGAAACAGCCAGTACCATAGGTATTTTTTACCATCCCCGGCTGAATACATAACTGTCCGAACAAGGCGGCCTGCTGATCACCGGCTATGCCCGCTATCGGAATTTCAGTTTTCCCGTCAAGTAAGGTAGTGAAGCCATAAATTTCGCTGCTGCTGCGGATTTGGGGTAAAACAGAGCCCGGAACATCAAGCAGTTTTTCCAGTTCCCCATCCCACTGGCAGGTTTCGATGTTGCAAAGCATGGTCCGGCTGGCATTGCTTACATCTGTTGCATGTACTTTGCTTCCGGTTAATTTCCACAACAGCCATGTATCAATAGTTCCAAAGCACAATTCGCCGTTCTCAGCTTTAACGCGAGCACCGGCAACATGATCGAGAATCCATTTGATTTTACTTCCGCTGAAATAAGCATCTATCACCAAACCAGTCTTTTGCTGTATAAATTTATCTTTACCCATGGCTTTGAGTTCGTCGCAAAAAGGAGCTGTCCGGCGGTCCTGCCATACAATTGCATTGTAAACGGGTTCACCGCTGTTCCGATCCCAAACCACGGTAGTTTCCCGTTGATTGGTTATGCCAATAGCTGCTATTTCGCTCACTGGTATTTTTGCTTTAGCTATAACATCCAGCGCTGTTTCTAACTGAGTTGCCCATATCTCGTCGGGATTGTGTTCAACCCAACCTGGATTCGGGTATAGTTGAGTAATCTCCTTTTGGGCAACAGCAACTACAGCCCCGTTTTTATCAAATAATACTGAACGGCTGCTGGTAGTTCCCTGGTCGAAGGCTAAAATATATGAAGACATAAGAATGATAGTGTTATACGCATCATTTACAAACTAAAAAAAGTCTTTTAAACTGACTAACAACCAATTATTCAATCAAACGGGCATCCATCCATTCAATCATGGTTTTAAATACCAGTTCTTTTTCCGGTTCATTGTGAAGTTCGTGATAAGCTCCCTCGAATAAAACAAGCTTGCATTTTCCTGTTAAAGGTTCAGCAAAATCCTTACTGCCAGAGGGAAAGGCTAAAGCATCGGAGGTTCCGTGCAGCAACAATAAAGGCAACGGAAACTCAGCAGCATGCTGAAGCGACCACTTTACCGCACCAAGCATAATATTGCCAAATCCCAGCGAAATATAATCATGTACGAGCGGGTCAGCTTTATAGGCTTTAATAACCTCAGGATCGCGCGAAATGGCATTCACGTCCAATCCGCTGTGAAGCTGTATTCCGGGAAGAAGCGATCCAAACAATTTGGCAAACAGTATTTTTGCAGGTTGATTTTCTAAAGCCGTTCGCAATCCCGAACTGGTTGCAATTACACCTTTAACAGCAGGCTTACGTTTCAATGAATAATGCAGAACCCTTATTCCGCCCAGGCTATGACCATACAAAATCAACGGAATTCCAGGATAGCGTGATCGTGCATGTTCGAAAAGCATGTCAATATCCAGCAGAATTGCTTCCGCTGAAGGAATATGCCCTCTTTTGCCGCCCGATCGTCCGTGCCCGCGCATATCGGCACCAAACAATGCAAATCCGCTGTTTACAAATGCATCAGCTACATGTGCATACCGCGATGTATGTTCGCCCACCCCATGAACCAGGCAAACAATAGCTTTAGGTGTAGAAGAATCCGGCTCCCAGCCCTGGGCGAAAATATCAATTCCATCGACTGATTTCCAATGTGTTTCGAAGTGTTGCATAGATTAAGTATTTAAAAACTGTTTTAGCCCGTTGTTGTGGAATCCGGACTTAATGTGAAAGGCAAATAGTAATCAGTGGATTATTAATCATCAAATATAATGAATGATACGGATGCTTATTAAAATTTGTTGATTTAACCCGGTTTCGGGACTAAAACAATCTGAAACGGTAAAACAAATACAGTCCATGTTTTATAAAACACGTCAAGATCAATTAGCCTGATTGTTAACAGGAAGTATTTACACTAGAAAGTGAATTTCTTGCGGAAAAGATATTCCATTTCCGATAAAAGAACATTTCTTCGGATGTATGAACGTAAAAACAGAGTTGAAGAAAACCCTAATTCGAATATGGAAATAAGACTAAAAAAAACGACATATTGAGTCCGGTTCTCTCAGAAGACAAATCAAAACCATTAAGTTAAGGGAACAATAACCAATAAGAAAGCGCGCAGTAACGAGTTTGGGGTTAAACCCGGTTATATCTGAAAAATAGTTATTTACAAATCTCCGGCTCATCTGCATATCAGCAATTTAAACCGTTGTACTTTTAACAAAAGCTAGAAACCCGGATCGAATTCTATAGTATTGTATATATCTTTAATAACGGCAGTATCATTATCATCACTTACCTCGCTTTGTTTTATATCCGGTTCCAAATGGTAATCAGCTAAAACTATGGGTTCGTATATCTTTTCCTGTTTTAAATCACTAAATTCCATATCAGGTAATTCCCTCTCCGACCAGCCTTTAGCCTCTATTGGACCGATATGCCCGGTCGAAACAGTATCAAGAACGCTGTTTTCCTGTCTTTCAGCATTATTTCTTGCATTCTGTATTCTTGGCCTTTTGGGTTTCGTTTCCATTTTTTGAGTTTTAATCGTTTGATGTCTTACTTCTGCCTGGCAGCAGATTTTAATTTAGTACTGCAAAAATAATACAAAACAATTGTTCATACACCCCTATGTCTATTTTAAAACAAAGAAAATCGATAAAAAATATTTATCGTCAGATTTTGTCCGTTATAATTGCTTCGGAATAAGCGTGAAGCTAAGGTATAAAATCCCTTACCGGTCATTAAGTATAAGATAAGCAACAGGTATTCAGTTAACCTTTTCAATAAAGATTACAATGAAGACAAAGAGGAATCCTATTCTACAAATCTTGGCGCCGATTTTTCAAATCTAATGATGATTCATCCGGTTAAACATTTATCACCATACGAAAGGAATAATCGTACAGAGGATTTCTAGCCGGGGATTCAGGATAATCCTTCAATTCATTTTCAATATTATATCCGCCGGATTTGCAGTAATAAAATAACCAACAAAAATCCCGGTATTATACTATGATTTGAATAAAAAAGGGAAGGGAATCCATTGATTAAAAAAAACAGAACCTTACTATCCCGTATGGGTTCTAATTCTATTTAAGGTTAAGTTTTTCGATTTTATTTCCAATAGTTACTGCTTTCATTTCCTTTTCTAAATTTCCGAATTCAATTTTGGGTACTGTTTTAACCTGATCACCTTTTTTTAACAGGTGAATTTCGTCGCAGGTTTCGCTCAATGTTGAAAAGATATGAGAAGAAATAAGAACGATTTTATTTAATTCCTTTAATTTATGGATTAGTTCGGTGAGTATTAAATTACTTTGAATGTCCACACCATTGAAAGGTTCGTCGAAGATAAAATAATCGTTTTCCTGCAACAGAATTGCAGTTATAGCCAGCTTCTTTTTCATTCCGGTTGAATACGTTGAGGCGTATTGATTTAAAGGCAGATCGAAAATATTTTTTTCTTTGATAGTATCAACGTTTCTATTTCGCGCATTACATAGCAATCGAATGTACTCTTCACCCGTGATTTTTGAAAAGAAGTACGGCTCAGTCAACAAAAGTCCCAGGTGATTTTTCAAAGGGTTAAGTTCTGCAGTAATTTCGCCGTCATAGTCTTCCAAACCTGCTATGCATCTGAAAAGTGTAGTCTTGCCAGCTCCATTTTCTCCGACAATCCCATAAACTCTTCCTTTCATAAATTTCAGGCTGATGTTTTTCAGCACTTCATTTGTACCGTATCTTTTACTCAGTTGATTTACTATTATCATTTCAGAAGTGCGTTTAATTTCCGTATAGATTTGATATAAAAATAGGGCATCAGAAATAACAAAAGTGGAGGAAAATAGATGCAAACGGCAATTAGAATCCCTTCGGGTAAGTTAATTTCATTCGGATAAGCTGAATATTTAGCTAAAATTATCGTCCATAAAAAGGTGAAACCAATTAATACAAACATTAGGATGTTATAAATTTCGACTGGATAAAATGCACATAAGGCAACACTAATTGGTAATGCTAAAAAAGCTGAATACATGGTTGCCGTTAGTAATTTATCAACAAGGAACCTGGTTGGAGAAGTTGAATATATCCATACAAAATATTCATTTTCAGGCTTTAAGTAATATAAAAATGAGACAAGAAAAACCAGTAACATGGCAAATATACCAAGGTTAAGGTTGTCAACCGAAATTGCAATTATGGTTAATACATATGCAACAGGAAAAATGTAAAATGTGTTTCTGAAACCAACTGTGAATTCAAATGGCTTTTTATAAAACGGAGTCGGCAGCGAATAATTGAAGTTAGTATTAAAAGAAAAACTTGCTAAAAACACACTTCCTGTAATCAACAAAATTGATTCCAAAAAATCAGAATGATAAATTAACAGAATTGAAAATGGCAAGCTGAGAATCAGATTTTCGGTAATCCGGATTATCCTGGATTTTTTATCACCAAATACCATCAATAAAAAACCGGTTCTGTTTATTTCTGATGTTTTGGCCAGAATACTCAAAGCCGTTAAAACAATTGCATAGTTTGCAAATTCGGTTTTCAGATAGAGGTATTCAGAAATCAGAATAAAACCTGCCACACCCAAAACATAAGCCAATAAAGGGTTAATCCCCAATTCAACAAGCTTTCTGTTTGACATTTTGTATTGCAGCAAAAAGTATTCTTTCATTATAAGCTGTAAGTTTATTCTATTCAACAAGCATCCGAACATGGCTAAATCATTGAACAAATATACTTTTTTATTCAGCTTAACCACCAGCCTTTTTGGCAGATTGAATAACTTATACTCTCTCACGGAGATCATTGTAAAAATGATCAATCCGTGGTAAACATTATTGGATACCCATTGTTTTCTGTTACTACAATATAAATAATAAATATTTCGGCCCAACCTAATAAGTGGCGAAAACAGTTTAACCAGGTTTTTAGCAAGAGCCTGGTATACCTTAACCAGGAACAGGGTAGCCCTGGCTTTGAACTTAAACGCGGATTACACTTTAATTAACAGATAAACCATAAACAACAAAACAATGAAAAAGAAAATTCTACTTGTAATAAGTGCACTTTTTGGCCTGATTTTCATTAATTCGGGGCTAAATAAATTTTTTAATTACATGCCTATGCCTGAAGAAATGCCCGAAAACATGATGAAACTCATGAACGCTTTTCTGGAAATCGGCTGGCTTATGCCACTCGTAGCTATTGCTGAAATTGCTGGCGGAATACTTTTCATCATTCCCAAATACAGGGCGCTGGGTGCTATAATCATTTTCCCGGTTATGATCGGAATACTACTGACTCATATATTTAACGCGCCATCCGGAATTCCATTGGCTGTTGTGCTGCTTGCCATAAACATTTGGGTCATTATTGAAAATCGCGACAAGTTCATGCCAATGATACGATGATTTATTTAAGGATTTATTCCCTTTACCGTTTCAAATTAATTTAACCCGGGGTAACCGGGTTTTTTATTTTTAAAACCTCGTGTTTATTTATCAAACTGAAAACGCGGTAAATTCAGATGTAACAATCTTTAATGATTCAAAAAAAATTGTTATGACGCAGGAAAAAATAAACAACGATCAGTCAATTTCTATTCCGGATCTCGAAAACGGAGTCTATTTCATCAGGTTATCAAAAGACAATTCATCCATAACCCGGAAATTGGTTGTACTTAAGAATTAAAATACATTTTTAATGTCTTAAGCCCGCTTAACCGAGTTTAATTAAACCCAGAATAATCATTAAGAGGCGATGAAAGAGCCAAAGTAATGATTTATACCGATTGTACATTCGTAATAGTCCAATTTCATTGGGCTAACGACTGCTACATTGGCATTAAAAGTTGGGATAAAGTTACTTTCTGATAACTTTAAATAAATGTTAAGAGTTAGTTTTACAGTAACATTCTGCTTATCAGGTTTCAATGAATGCAGGAATTTCTAATAAATGTTTGCACATTTGTTGGTACAAAACAAAAAAGCAGTCAACAACATTGTGCTAACTGCTTGATTATCAGTGACCCCGTCAGGATTCAAACCTGAAACCCCCACATCCGTAGTGTGGTACTCTA
>CAZOXJ010000151.1:0-9471 GCA_964583325.1 uncultured Lentimicrobiaceae bacterium | reverse complement strand
TAAGCCCTAATTTTACCGGATGAATAAACGCATTGAACTACTGGCGCCAGGTGGAGATATCGACTCCATTAAAGCTGCTATACTTGCCGGGGCCGATGCCGTGTATTGCGGCCTGGATAAATTCAATGCACGGAATCGTGCTGCCAATATCACCTTTGATGATCTTAACGGTATTTTGCGTTTGGCGCATAAACACAATTGCCAGGTTTTTCTTACGCTAAATATCATTGTAGTTGATAGTGAAATTCCTGCTGTTATCAGCTTGCTCAATAAATTAGTTAATACAAGTATTGACGGAATAATCCTTCAGGATATCGGGCTGTTTTACATCCTGTCAAAATATTTTAAAAGCCTTAAAATTCATGCGTCCACACAGTTGACCACTCATAATGAAGGTCAGGTGAAGTTTTTAAATAAGCTTAATGCTACCCGTGCTAACCTCTCGCGGGAGTTAAATGTTCAGGAAATAAAAGCATTGACAGAGGTTGCACATAGCAACGATATGCTCACCGAAGTTTTTGTACATGGCTCCAATTGTATCTCATTTTCAGGTATTTGTTATATGAGTTCGGTTCATGGCGGGAATTCGGGAAACCGCGGCCGCTGCAGTCAGCCATGCAGGGATCAGTATCAAACAACGCTCGCAGGTAAAGATTTTCCGCTTAATCTGAAGGATAATTCAGCCTTTTCCGATCTTAAAGAATTATCGGAAGCCGGGGTTGATTCCATAAAAATTGAAGGACGGATAAAAAAGTTTCATTATGTATTTACCGTGGTTGATGCCTGGCGAAAACAACTCCGGGGATTCTATGAAAAGGGTGAAATAAGTATTGATAAAAGTGAATTACGTAAAGTTTTTAACCGCGATTTTTCGAACGCATTCCTGAAAGGAGAAATCAGCCCCGATATGTTTATTGATAATCCTCGGGATAACTCGGCTATCTATTTATCGGAACTCGACGGCAGCCTTACGGAAGAAAAATTAGACAAAGCTAAAGGTGATATTTACAATGAACGAACTGAAATTATTACTTCCGTTGAAAATGGAATAAGCAGTTTAAGCATTTCAAAAGCACCAATACAAGTAAGAATAACGGGTGAATATGGTGCACCATTAACCGTATCGGTTACAACTCCCGAAACTTCGTTTGAAGTTGTATCTGAAATCAATCTTAGCAACACCGGAACCGAGCCGTTAAATGAGTCAATGCTTTTAAAGCGGCTCAAAACGCTGAATGAAACAGAATATTTTATCGGAAATCTGGATCTGAAAAACCTGCAAACTGATGTTAATCTGCCATTTAAAGAACTAACTGCAATTAAAAAGAAATTGCTATTCATATTGAATGGTTCAAGGGAATATATTGATCCTATTGATGTTCCAATTGCAAAGAACTATCTCAACAAACCTAACAAACCATCACTTTCCATATTAATTTCCTCGACTGACGAATTACAACTGTACCAGACTACTTCTGCTACTATCTTTTTCCAGCTTCCTGAAAGCTTAACACACGGATATTCAGCTTTTATTGAACTTTTCAGGAAAAACGAAAAACTGATACCCTGGTTCCCAACCGTGTTGATAGGGGAAGACTATCAAACTGCTGTAGAATTTCTTGCGCAACTGCAACCCCAAAATTTAGTTACCGACAACACAGGAATAGCATTTGAAGCTTACAAGCATGGAATCCCCTGGATTGCCGGGCCTATGCTGAATGTTGTTAATTCCTTCAGCCTGTTGAATTTAAAAGAGAATTTTAATTGTTCCGGCGCATTTATTTCGAATGAAATCAGCAAGGTTCAGATTAAAGGGATCAAATGTCCTGAGGATTTCGAACTTTATTACAGCATGTATCATCCAATCGTGCTGATGACAAGCCGGCAATGTCTTTTTCACCAGGTTACAGGTTGCGAAAAGCTGAAAATTGATGATGCGTGCATTCCTTATTGTAACAAATCTGCTTCCATCACGAACCTGAAAAACGAAACTTTCCTTATCGAAAAATCAAAGGGGAACCATCATCGCATCTATAACGATATCAACTATTTAAATACAAATGTTGCAACTGACTTTCAGGATTTGTTTACCGGATTCCTGGTTGATTTAAGGGAAATAAAAACAGAAACCAGCCTCGGTTACGACAAGGCAGATGTAATTCCACTTATTAAAGATTTGTTGAACGGAAAACCTGGCGCAGCGGAAGAATTGAACCGGAAAATTTATCCGACAACGCATGGACAGTACAAAAAGGGGATATGATTGTATAAAATATCGATAGATAATTTAAAAGAGAAACTACCCCATCCTCTCCCTTTTCACCAGGTACGGCATTAAAATCTGCTCAAATCCCTTATTGATATCTGCTTCGATAAAGTCGATTTTATATTGCGCACATTTCAGTTTCATTTCCTGGTGGAACTTGCCTATAGCTTCGGAATAGGTTTTTCGGACTTCGGCAGGCTGCAGCTTTATTTCGGAACCGGTTTCCATATCCACAAACCGATACGGACGGTTTTCGTAATCGAAATCCAGTTCCTTGGCTTTGTCGACAACGTGAAAAAGAATCACTTCGTGTTTGTTGTATCGCAAATGCTGCAAGGCATCGAACATAGCTGCATTGTCGGAGCCGGCATCAAACATATCGCTGAAAAGCACTACCAGCGAACGTTTATGAATATTTTCGGCAATAAAATGCAGCGAATCAGTAACCAGCGAATTGCGCTGCTCTTCAGGGGCAATCGGGGTAAGCAGTTCCTCCATTTTTCCTAAGAGAAACTTATGATGTACCGAATTTGATTTCGCCTGGGTATGCAGGCTCACTTTATCGCTGAAAAGGCTCAGCCCGAGTGCATCGCGCTGCCTGCGAAGTAATTGCATAATACAGGCAGCGGCATAAACGGAGAAAGTAACTTTGTTGGGGTGATCAACATCCAGTTTTTCGCGCACCGGGAAAAACATGGAAGAGGAAATATCGATAACTACCTGGCAGCGGAGATTGGTTTCCTCTTCATACCGTTTCACATACATACGATCGGTGCGGCCATAAAGCTTCCAATCGATATGGCGTGTCGGTTCGCCGGGATTATATAACCTGTGTTCCGAAAACTCAACCGAAAAGCCATGAAACGGGCTTTTATGCAATCCAACAATAAAGCCTTCCACGACAGTGTGTGCAAGCAATTCGAGATTAGCATATTGCGGAATACGGCTTTGGTCGAGCTGGTAAGGCATAAGGGTTTGGGGGTTAGGGTTTAGGGATTAGGGGTAGAAAATATCAACTCTCGAATCAAAATTCACGAATCACAAATCAAATCCAGGTCTTTTCAACCTAAATCCATACCCCTAAACCCTGAATCCTTTTATCCAAGAAGTTTTTCCAATTTTCCAACCAAAACACTTTTAGGAACAGCGCCAACTTGCTTGTCAACAATTTCGCCGTTTTTCATAAAAAGGATGGTAGGGATATTGCGTACACTAAATTTTGCTGTTGTAATTGGATTGCTGTCAACATCAAGTTTGCCGATTACAGCTTTTCCTTCATATTCCTTAGCTATTTCTTCAACAATAGGTCCAACCATACGGCAAGGGCCGCACCATTCGGCCCAAAGGTCGATGATTACAGGTTTATCTGATTTTTCAGCCAGTTCGGCAAAATTTGCATCCGTAAATTCAAGTGCCATGATTAAAATTTTTATTAGTTATTTGTTGATTTTAAAAGTGTCCGCGGTGATTAACTGTACTTTTTATATAACCATTGTAAACTCTTGTTGTTTGCGGGTCATTATAATAATTGCCGCAAAATTATACAAAATCGCCACAGTGGATGGTTTCGCCAATGATTATTTTATGCTTTTACTTTTATGTTTATTCCCGGTATATTTCGCAGTTGCTTAAGCGCATTGCTGCACACAACTTTATGTGCCGAAATAGTCTCAACACGGTAATTATTCACAAAATCAAAAAGCTCGATCTTAACTTTACAGGTTCCTTTGTTCAATTTAATGGCTTCAACGATCTTTGGCGTAATATTTTCAGTAAGGTTGTCGAGCGGAATCTGCATAATGAGTGATTTTGCCTGTTCATCCATAACATCGCTCAGCAACGAAATACGCTGAATGCGTGGTTCCCACTGATCAACCGTATTATAACGCAAGGCTGTACGGAGTTTAAGGAAAACAATGGTATCGTCGAGCAAGAGATGTTTGAAACGGAGATAATCTTCCTTAAACAACGCTAATTCAATGGATTCGTCAAAATCTTCGAGCAGGAAACGTCCGTATGGGTTACCGTTTTTTGCAACTTCGTGGCGCACTTTCGAAACAATCCCGGCAATATAAATATCGAAATTAGCCGCAGCTGCCATATTCACTTTGAGCTTTTTAAGCGAAGCATTGCAAAAAGTATCGATATCGAAACGGTAGTCGTCGAGCGGATGACCTGAGATAAAGAATCCGGCTATAGCCTTTTCCCGTTTAAGCTTTTCGATATTTGACCAGGGCTGGCAGTCGGGCAATTTCAGATCGGGAACTTCAACCGGGCCAAGGTCGCCGAATAGCGACTGCTGCGACGACTGCTGCATATTCTGAAAACTACCGCCGAAACGTATCAGTTTTTCAAGAAAAGTAGCGTCTTCGTTGGATTCCTTTGCAAAAAACTGCGCACGGTGCAAGCCTTCGAAACTATCAAAGGCACCGCCTTGTGCCAAAGCCTCCCACGAACTTTTATTTACCGTGCGTAGATTTACCCTTTTCACAAAATCGAAAATTGTCTGGTAAGGACCATTTTCGTTACGTTCAAGGATTAATGATTCGGCAGCGGCATCGCCCATGCCTTTCAACGCTTTGAGACCGAACCGGATTTCACCGTTTTTATTTACCGAAAAATTGAGTCCCGACTCGTTCACATCCGGGCCCAAAACAGGCAGACCCATGCGGCGGCATTCATCGAGGTATGAAGTAAGATTTTCGAGTGTTCCAAGGTTGGTGGTAAGCAAAGCAGCCATGTATTCGGCCGGGTAATGAACTTTGAGGTAAGCCGTCTGGTAAGCAATGTACGCGTAGCAGGTACTGTGCGATTTGTTAAACGCATAGGATGCAAAATCTTCCCAGTCGGTCCATATTTTGTTGAGCTTATCTTCCGGATGGCCATTATCGACACCTCCTTTGATAAACTCAGGCTTCATTTTATCCAGTTTCTCCCGGATCTTTTTACCCATTACTTTCCGCAACTCATCGGCTTTGCCTTTGCTGAAACCTGCCAGTTTCTGCGAAAGCAGCATTACCTGCTCCTGGTAAACAGTGATACCATACGTTTCGTGAAGAATTTCTTCCATAATCGGAAGATCGTACGAAACAGCTTCGCGACCATGTTTACGGGCTATGTAGTTGGGAATGTATTTGATAGGTCCAGGCCTGAAGAGCGCATTCATCGCAATTAAATCCTCGAATTTATCGGGCTTCAGGTTGCGGAGATGCTGTTTCATACCAATACTTTCGAACTGGAACGTGCCATCCGTATCGCCACGCTGATACAATTCAAACGTTTTTACATCATCGAGAGGAATCGTATCCAGGTCAATTTCAACACCGTGGTTCTCCTTGATCATCTGAAGGGCGTCCTTCAGGATGGTAAGGTTTTTCAGTCCCAGGAAGTCCATTTTTATAACTCCGGCCGACTCGATAACATTCCCTTCGAATTGTGTTACCCACAATGGCGAATCTTTCGCAGTGCATACCGGGATAAGATCGGTTAGGTCAGTCGGAGCAATAATAATGCCGGCAGCATGAATACCGGTACCACGCACCGAACCTTCCAGTTTTTCAGCCTCCTGAAGTACTTTCTTTTGCAGAACTAATGAAGGATCTTTGCCTTCATAGTTATATATCTCCCTGATTTTACGGATATTATCCATATCCTCCGAACGCAGGTCTTCTTTTTCTTCGAGAGATTTAACGCCACTTTTTCCGGCATCTTTGGCCGTTAGCGGAGCAGTTAAAACTCTTTTCAACTTAATTCCCGGTTTATCAGGTACAAGTTTAGTAAGGTAATTACTGATACTCAGGTCGAGATCAAGAACACGGGCCACATCTTTAATGCTGCTTTTGGCAGCCATGGTACCGTAAGTTACGATTTGGGCAACCTGGTTCTGACCGTATTTATCAACAACATAATCAATCACTTTCTGCCTGCCCTGATCGTCGAAATCAGTATCAATATCGGGCATGCTTATACGCTCGGGATTGAGGAAACGCTCGAACAGCAGGTTGTACTTCATCGGATCGATGTTAGTGATCGCGATGCAATATGCCACCACGCTTCCTGCCGCTGAACCACGACCGGCGCCGATATATACGCCCATATCGCGACCGGCTTTTATAAAGTCGCTTACAATAAGGAAGTAACCTGCAAAACCCATATCGTGAATGGTTTGCAGCTCAAAATCAATACGTTCGCGCAAATGAGGGGTTATATCGCCATACCGCAAATTTGCCCCAACATAGGTTATGTATTTCAAAAATTCCCATTGGTTGCGTACGTCGGCGGTAATTTCTTTTTGCTGTCCCGGGGCATCCTTGCGATCGACAAAAATGGATGTTTTATGAATGACAAACTGAGGCGGTACAGGAAAATTGGGCAACATGATATCACGCTGCAGTTTAATAATTTCTACTTTACCAACAATTTCGTTTGTATTATCGATGGCTTCGGGAAGATCGGCAAAGAGCTCACTCATTTGCTCGGTCGATTTAAAGAAAAACTGATCGTTATAAAACGAAAAGCGTCTTCCTTTAACCATAGCATCGTCGTCGCCGTACTCGCGAAAGGTAGGAGTACTTTGTTTCTCACCGGTATTTACGCAAAGCAGGATATCGTGAGCGTTAAAATCGGATTGCTCCACATAATGCGAATCGTTGCTGGCAATCATTTTAACCTTGTATTTCGCTGCAAAGCGCTGCAATACAAGGTTTACTTCGTTCTGCTCAGGTATATCATGCCGCTGAAGCTCGATGTAATAATCCTCCCCAAACAGATCGAGCCACCATTTAAATACTTTTTCGCCTTCAGCCTCCCCTTTGCGGGTAATCGCCCGTGGTACATCAGCCGCCAGGCAACAGGTGGTTGCAATCAGTCCTTCGTGGTACTGCAGCAAAAGTTCCTTATCGATACGCGGGTATTTGCCATACATGCCCTGGATATAGCCCAGTGAAGCCAGCTTTACAAGATTGCGGTAACCGGTTGTATTTTTGGCAAGCAGGAGTTGATGGCAGCGCTGGTCCTTTTCACCACCGCCGAATTTTTTACGGTGACGGTCTTCGACCAGGTAAAATTCGCATCCAAGTATTGGAATTATTTTAGGAGTGCCGCTTTTCCCATTAATTTTTTCGGCTTCCGCTATAAACTGGTAAGCCCCGAACATGTTTCCATGATCGGTAAGGGCAATACCCGGCATTCCGTCGGCAACTGCCTTTTTGAACATTGCCGGTATTTCGGCAGCGCCATCGAGTAATGAATATTGAGAGTGTACGTGAAGATGACTAAATTTGGGCATGCAATACTTGATTATCAGATTTTTACCTCAAGATGAAGGAATTGGCTAAGATACCTTTTTTAAAACAGAAGCTTCAGCAGTGTTGATAAAAATTGGTAAAACAAAAATTGAAAATCCGGAACATCCTTCCTTGTCGGTTGCTGATTGATGGAATTGTAATATTGCCAGTGCATTTTTATAAACACGTGAACAAAAAAAACCGCGGTGCAGGATTCATCTGAAAGAAAATATTTAGTTTTGTTTAAAAATCACTAATTCATTGGGAATCATGAAATCCAAAGCAAAAGGCATAGAAGTCCATATCCTGATTTTTTTGTTAACTATTGAAGCCGCAGGTGCATTATTTGGCGGATACAGCCTTATTAAAGATCCCAGCGGAGAAGCCATAAAATTACCTCTGAAGCTGTTAAACGGAACATTCTTCCCCGATTACCTGGTGCCGGGCATTATACTTTTTGTTATGCTGGGCATTTTCCCGCTTCTTCTGATTTATCCTCTTTATTTCAAACCCAGATGGAAATTTGCAAATAAACTGAATATTTACATCGGCTACCACTGGGCCTGGACCTACACACTTTATACCTCGATAATTCTGTTAATCTGGATCAATCTGCAGATGATGATTTTAGGTACCGGTTCGATGATGCAGGGCGCTACCGGAATGTTTGGAATCCTGATTCTGATCGTAACACTTTTACCCGAGGTTAAAAATTTTTACAGGATAAACAGCAATAAAAAGAGAGAAGAGTTGAATAGAAATTAGGAGAGGTGAAAAGTTTGGATAGTTCTGATAACTTAAGGTAAAAGACTCAATAGTTCAGGATTCGAAAATTGCTGGCACCGTGTTGATAACCTAAAAGCCCCGGGGATTTTCGAAAAATAAGATTTTGATTTTATATGTTTGAATTACAGCTAAATACAAGTTTTCGTTTTACTATGAAACTATTTTCGACCTGGTATTTTTAAGTGCTGCACGGATAAATATATTCCTTTCAAAGAAGGCAGAATTTACAAGATTGGAATAACTTCCGTAACGTTCAGCAATTACTTCCTTAATAACTGTAAAAATCAAGTAAGTAATGCTTTGAAAATCAAAAATAACATCCTACCTTTGCCCCCTTAATCAAAAATCCTGCGTATATTTATAACTACTTAATTTACAAGGGACTATAATCAATCAATAAATAAAAACATTTTACAATGGCAACAAAGATGAGATTACAGCGATTTGGAAAAAAAGGCCAGGCCTATTTTCATATCGTGATTGCAGATGGTCGTGCACCACGTGACGGACGTTTTATTGAAAAAATTGGAATCTACAACCCGATTACAAGGCCTGCTGATATCCAGCTTGACTTTGACCGCGCCCTGTATTGGGTGAAAACCGGCGCTCAGCCTACTGAAACTGTAGAAGCTATTCTGAAATATACCGGTGTGGCTTACATGCATCATTTACTGAAAGGCGTTACCAAAGGCGCAATGACCGAAGAACAGGCTATGGCCAAATTCGAAGAATGGAAAACAGTAAAATCCGGCAAAATCGAAAGCGCTAAAAAAGAAATTACACAGAAATCAAGGTCGGAAGATAAAAAACGCCTCGAAGCAGAAGCTAAAGTAAACCAGGCTAAAGCCGATGTACTTGCTAAAAAATTAGCTGCCGAAGCTAAAAAAGCTGCCGGTATAGCTGAAGAAGCTGCTGAAGAAGTTGTTGAAGCTGAAGCTGTTGCTGAAGTAGTTGCTGAGGTTGCTCCTGAGGTAGTTGCTGAGGTTGCTCCTGAGGTAGTTGCTGAAGTTGCTCCTGAGGTTGTTGCTGAGGTTGTTGCTGAAGTTGCTCCTGAAGTAGTTGCTGAAGTTGCTCCTGAGGTAGTTGCTGAAGTTGCTCCTGAAGTAGTTGCTGAAGTTGCTCCTGAAGTAGTTG
>CAZOXJ010000150.1:0-9592 GCA_964583325.1 uncultured Lentimicrobiaceae bacterium | reverse complement strand
GAAGTTAAGCCCGCCTGCGCAGATGGTACTGGATCAAACCGGGAGAGTATGTCGCTGCCGAATTTTATAACCCTGTTATGCTCAGCATAGCAGGGTTTTTTTATGCACTCTTTTTGTTAAATTTTACTGCAAATTGCATTTGCACTTCCTCGAGGTTCAATTATCTGTGCTCCACAACTTTTGTCCCTGATACAAATTATGTAATTATCTTTTGAGCTATGTCTATTTAAATTAATACAGCCCAAGGACCTTTATATACGTTTTTAAGCGGCTATTTATTTTCGTTGTCATTCTACCTTAACCTGGCTATCCAGGTCAAAGAACATTTATGTTTTCTTATACCTGGTCAACTTTCATCTGGTAAATATTCTTTTGCTCTTTGTTGCTTATATAAATATACCCTACCATTTAATCATTCTCTGAAATGTGGATTGTGGCTGTTTTTAAAGATAAACTCCGATATAGAGAGAATAGGTACCTACTCTTACTACAGTTCCTGACCGAAAATCTGACTGTTTGATTTGTCCCATCATATATGCGAACCTTAGCTGTACGACTTATTTATTGTTGGATGGTTATTATTGTTCTTTTTGTTTTAGATAAAACCGGATATTTCTGTACAGGATGTTCAGCAATTTCCTGCAGAAGCTTTTATTGGTAGTAAACATCTTCAAGCTGAAAAAGTGAGCTCGTGTTTTAGTGCAATTGACAAAGCAATTCTTGCATTTATCTGCTATAGCTTATTTCTTCTACGAAATTTTTGCGATTAATTTTACCAGTTAAACTCAGTGAAAACCTGCAACTGAATAAATATTTCCCCCTTTTTTGTTCATTTTATGCTATTTACGTGCTAATACTTCTTAGAATTGTTAAAAAGTGTTGAAAAAAGCAACAAGTGTATAAAAAATCAACATACTATCTTATAGCTATGGGCGACAGGGCTTTATGTGTGATATATTTATATTGTGTATAAGAAATCAACACTGTACTGTATAATAATTATGCATTATATATTGTAAGTGTCAGATAATTAGAGTTTTATAATCGTGGCACTGTTGTTGGATAGTAGTTGTTAAATGAATTGAAACACTGAAAATTATGAAAACAACTATCTTTTTAATCGTCGGATTCTTACTGTTCATCGCAACAGGAAGTGCAAACAGTCAGGATTTAACCAGCAAGAACAAAGACTTGCAGGAGGGATCAGTGAGTATAATGTGTTCTCCTGATCTGCATGAACTTACTTCGAAATTGGCCAGCGAATACAGCAGCCTTAATCCAGAAGTGAAAATTAATATTATTAATGCCAGCTTTGAAAGTACAGAACTTGTAGCAGGCGAAAACCTGGGTTTTATATCCAATATATCTTCATCAGCTTTTAATGATGCCGAACACTGGAAGCTTGCAGTGGGCCGCAATATCATTGTGCCTGTTATAAATTCGGGAAATCCTTATTTGAAGGAATTACAAAAACAAGGTATAACCCAGCAGCAATTTGTTAAACTATTCAAAAATCCGGAAACTACGAATTGGGGGAACTTACTTACTAACAGCAGTCAGGAAAAGATTCGTGTTTATGTAGTTAATGATGAAACTGTTAAATCCGGACTAGAAAAGTTTTTGAAGGACAACCAGTTACACTATTCTGGTATTGCCCTGGGTTCCCGCGAAGAGATGATTCTGGCGATAAGCCGTGATCCCAATGCCATAGGATTTTGTAAAGTGGCGGATGTTCAAAATGCTGATAATCAAGAACTGCTTGACAATATCAGTATGCTGCCAATTGATAAAAACGGGAATGGTACCATAGATTATATGGAAGATATTTATACAGATATGAATACATTCCACAGAGGCGTGTGGATTGGAAAATATCCTAAAGTACTGGTAAGCAATATTTATGCTGTCAGCAATGCTCAGCCTGTGAACGAGTCACAACTTGCTTTTTTAAAATGGGTTCTGACTGACGGACAGAAATATATGTCCATCAGCGGCTATTCGGAACTTGCAAGCAGTGAGAGTCAATCGCAGTTAGATAAAATGAATTTAGCAGCAATTAATCTGGCCGAAGAGCAAAACGGTAATTCTTTGTCAAAAATACTGGTTGGCATACTTACAGTTATTGTGATAGGCATGGTAATAAGTGCCGTGGTTCGCAGTAACAGGAAAAGAAAACACATTGTATCAATACCTGCTACTTCTGATGAAGCCGGCTTCGATGCCGGCTCAGTTGCTGTGCCGAATGGCCTTTATTTTGATAAAACCCATACTTGGGCTTTCATGGAAAAGGACGGACTGGTTTCGATTGGTATTGATGATTTCCTGCAACATATTACAGGCCCGATTACACGCATAGAAATGAAAAGTGCAGGTGAAAGAATAAAGAAAGGCGAACTTCTTTTTTCGATCATCCAATCAGGCAAACAGCTGAATATGTATGCACCTGTTTCGGGAGTCATTCAAAGTCAAAATGAATCGCTTCTGGGCAATTCATCCTTTCTTAACCATTCGCCCTACTCTGATGGTTGGGTATACAGGATTGAACCTTCCAATTGGTTCAAGGAGATGCAGATGCTGGATAGGGCGGAGAAATACAGGACTTGGCTCAACGCTGAATTTTCGAGGCTGAAAGACTTTATGGCCGCAATCCTTAAACCAGAAAGTCCTGAATATGCACATGTTGTGTTACAGGATGGGGGTGAAATGAAGGAAGGAGTATTGTCAGGTTTCGGTCCTGAAGTTTGGGAAGATTTTCAGGCAAATTTCATTGACACTTTTAAGTAGGCTCCAAGCAATTCCAAGAAATCGATCTTAAACTCAAATATACAGTATCATGGACCTGGATCGTCGAAGTTTTTTCAAAGTAATGGGAGCAACAGGAATATGCCTGGCCGTAGGCAAAGGTCTGAACGCGTCGCCCAAAAGCACGGCAGATAAAGAATTCTGCGGAGTATTATATGATTCGGTTCGATGCGAGGGCTGCCGTGGCTGCGAGTACGATTGCGCCGAAGCTAATGGTTTGCCCGAACCTATTCCTACCAAAGAAATTAAAGGTTTGCGCAAACCAGACGAATTTCATCGCACAGTAATTAATGAATTCAAGACCAGCAAGGGAATTGTCTATTCCAAAATGCAGTGTATGCACTGTTGCGAACCTGCCTGCGCTGCTGCTTGCTTGACACAAGCCATGAAGAAAACTCCCGAAGGACCGGTAATATGGAGAGCTGATAAATGCATGGGGTGCCGGTATTGCATGGTTTCGTGTCCATTCGATATACCCAAATTCGAGTACCACAGTGCAAATCCGAAAATTGAAAAATGCACCATGTGTTTCGAAACCCGCGTGCAAAAAGGAGAACTTCCGGCATGCGTCGAAAACTGCCCGAACGAAGCATTAACTTTTGGTACCCGCCGCGAACTGATTGCCGAAGCACGACGCAGGATTTATGAATCTCCTGACAAGTATGCTGATCAGATTTATGGCGAACACGAAGCCGGCGGAACCTGTTGGTTGCACATCTCACCCGTGCCGTTTAATGAATTGGGAATAAAGGAGGTACAAACCGAATCGTATCCGGCATTAACAAAAGGTTTCCTTTATGCAGTGCCTTCTGTTTTTGTACTTGTTCCTGCACTTCTGCTGGGCATACAACAAGCAACTAAAAGGAATAACCCTAACGAAGAAAACGAAGATGAATAACAGGACAATTTTAGCGGCAGATAACGATGGTAAATCCATCTGGAAGTTCCTGTTGCGGGAACTTAAGCCTAAAGGCAAAGCTTTTACGCCTTTTAATATCATTTCTGTTCCTATCATTCTTTTGGGAATAGTGCTGATCGGATATCGTTTTATTAATGGAATAGGATCTATAACCAACCTTTCACAGGAAATCCCCTGGGGATTATGGATTGGTTTTGACGTAGTTACCGGAGTTGCTTTTGCCGGTGGAGCCTATGTTCTAACTTTTATGGTTTATATACTGAATATGAAAAAGTACCATTCCATTGTAAGAGTAACAGTGCTGAATGGATTTCTGGCTTACCTTTTTTATGCCGGCGCACTTTTGTTGGATCTCGGACGGCCCTGGAATGTTATCAATCCTATTATCGGTAATAACTTTGGCGTAAGCTCGGTATTATTCCTGGTAGCGTGGCATTTCCTTTTATATATGATTGCTCAGCTGATTGAGTTCTCGCCGGCAATTGCCGAATGGCTGGGAGCGAGGCGCATACATAAAATTCTTTCGGGAATGACTCTGGCCGCAGTAATTTTCGGCATAACTTTATCTATTCTGCATCAATCGGGATTAGGTGCCCTTTTCCTGATGGCAAAGGATAAAATACATCCGCTCTGGTATTCGGAATTTATCCCGGTTATGTTTTTCGTATCCAGCATTTTTGCAGGTCTTTCGATGGTTATTTTTGAAGGATCTATCAGTCACAATGTGTTTTCGAACCAAATCAGCGATAAAAACCATAAAGCGCATCACGGTATTGTACATGGATTGGCAAAAATATGTACGGCAACATTGTTTGTTTACTTTTTCCTGCAATTGCTTGTCTTTCTTCATGGCAAGCACTGGGACCTTATCAATACCCCGATGGGTTATTGGTTCCTGGTTGAAATGCTCGGGTTTGTGTTATTGCCTATGTTGCTGTTTTTCTACAGCTACAGATCTAACAATAATCTGCTAATAAGGATGGCTGCTTTGCTTACTATGCTTGGTGTGATACTTAACCGGCTGAATGTAACGGTAATAGGTTTCAGATGGGATATGGCTGTCCGCTACGTGCCGTCGTGGATGGAAATTGTAGTTACATTAACTGTATTGTTTACCGAAATCTGGATATTCAGGTGGGTGATAAACCGTATGCCGGTGCTGCGCGAATCGCCCAATTGGGTTAATGAAACTAAATCAAAACAAGCTGTCGGTGAAAAAAGCCTGAGAGCATAAAAGACAATAAAATGGACGGATTCACTTATTACAACATGTTCGATACAAAGGGAATAGAGTACCTGGTTGTTATTGCTTTCCTTTTACTACTCATCCCTTTCTGGCTGGCCTTAAACCGCCGGGTAAATGTTAAGGAAACTGTGCGTAAAGCTTTGGGCGTACTTTCGGCTAATGTGTTACGCATACCACAAGGCGTTTTCTACAGTAAAAACCATACCTGGGCTTACCTCGAAAAATCGGGAATTGCCAGGATTGGTTTGGACGATCTTTTGCTTCATATTACAGGGGAAGTAAGAGTTAACCATCTGAAAAATCCTGGTGAAAAGGTAACAAAAGGCGACCTTGTAGCTCAAATTGATCAGAACGGGAAATCACTCGATATATTTTCGCCCATATCAGGGGAAATTGTCAGTGCAAATCCTGTATTAAACGGTAATCGCGAATTGTTGAATGCAGATCCTTACGGTAAAGGTTGGATATACAATATACATCCTTCCGACTGGGTAGCCGAAATCCCTGCTTTTTATTTTGGTGGAAATGCTACGGAATGGTTTAAAAGAGAACTTTCGCGATACAAGGACTTCTTATCCATAAATATGCCAAGATATTCAGCCGGATCGTCGATGGTAATGTTACAGGACGGAGGCGAACTTTCCGACAATTCACTTTCCGAAATGCCGACTGAGATCTGGAAGGATTTTCAAAAAGAGTTCCTGAGCTTTTAATCCCTTTCGTGAATTAATTTGTCATGTATTATCACCCGGAAGCAACATTTGATCTAAGATTCCCGAATGTGGATTCTTTTTACTGAAAATTTAAAAAACCGGTCAGAAATTGCCGGTTTTTTATTATATTGCGTACACATATATGTATAATGCAGTATGTTCATACCATCGGTAGCGCTTTATTAGTACTTAAAACAGAGCTTTATGATTTCTGGAAAAAAATCAAACGATACAAATGGTTCAGATGCCTCTTATTTTGGTAAATACCTGCGTTTCGGCCGGTCTATTTATGGGCGTGTAGTGCTGATTATTGCTCTTTTATCCATTTTTCTGTCAGTATCGTTTAGTGTTATTTTTCGTTCGGTTTACCAGCAACATCTTAATACTGTTATTCTGCAGAGCGGCAACAATGTTGGGTCGCTGGTTGAAGGAGCTCTTTATCATTCCATGCTCGAAAACGATAAAGGTGCACTTCAGAGTACACTCGATGTTATCCATACTATGCCTGGCATAGAGGATGTTCATATGTACGACAGCGACGATAGCCTTGTTTATTCGTCCTATCCGTCTGATACGTTTGATCACTTCAATCCCAACTGCAAAAGTTGCCATACCGATCTGGCTACTATGTTTCCCTTGTACGAAAAGTCGTACCGTATTATTACTGCAGAGAGCGAATGCCTGATGAGCAAAAACGAAAATGGACAGAGGCACCTTATGATCCGGTCGCCAATTCTGAATTCGAAATCCTGTTACGAAAGTAACTGTCACGCTCACAGTTCCAATGAAAAAGTATTAGGTTCACTCGTTATTAAAGTTCCGTTAGAAGAATTTGATAAAGCTGTAAAAACTTCCTCGATGGAATTTTACCTGCTTGCAGTTTTTACTACTATTTTGCTTGCTTCGTTTCTCATCATTTTTACGCGGAAAGAAATAAAAAACCCGCTTAATCAGCTTATTAAGGCCAGCTTATCAGTGTCTAACGGTGATAAAAGCACCAGGGTCGAAATTAAGCCCAATCAGCTGGACGATATGCGGATGGTTTCAGTTGCTTTTAACGATATGCTCGATAACCTGCAAACGGCTACTACTGAGCTCGAAAACTGGTCGCAGCAGCTCGAATATAAAGTTCAGAAAAAATCGGAAGAGCTAGGCGCAGCGCAGAATGAGCTTATGCATATCGAACGCCTGGCTTCGTTAGGCAAATTGTCATCTTCCGTAGCGCACGAAATCAATAATCCATTGTCGGGAATACTCGTTTATACAAAACTGGTGCATAAGCAATTAAGCAATCCCGAAATTACAGCGGAGAAAAAGGAGCTGATGCTTAAACATCTTAAACTTATTGAAAACGAAACCAAACGTTGCGGTGATATTGTAAAAGGCTTACTCGATTTCTCGAAAAAGGACCAGGAGGATTTTGAGCCCCTGCATATGAATGAAATCCTGCAGGAAACATCCGATTTAATGTCGCACTCCATTAAAATTGCGAATATCAGTTTTGTAAAGGAATTCCTGGCTAAATCCGATCTTGTTTATTGCAGCAGTAACCAGGTAAAACAAGCATGCATGGCTATTCTTGTAAACTCAACTGAAGCTGTAACCGAGAACGGGGAAATCATTCTGCGAACATCAAATCCCGATAAGGAAACTATTCTAATCGAATTTATTGATAACGGCATCGGTATTCCGTCTGAAGCTATTCCGCATATTTTCGAGCCATTCTTCTCTACAAAACAGGAAGTGCATGGAATAGGACTTGGTTTATCAATTGCTCATGGAATTATTCACAACCATAAAGGCAAAATACAAGTTAAATCGGAACCCGGAAACGGTACAACCATCTCAATAACTTTACCTTTAACAAGGAATTAAAGCACAAGCAGTATGGACAAAAAGATTTCAATACTCATCGTTGACGATGAAGAATCGGTAAGGGATTCGCTGAACAATTGGTTTATTGAGGACGGCTATAGGGTTGAGTGTGCCGAAGATGCAAAAAAAGCGCTGTCGATCCTCGAATCCGGTAGTTTCGATATTATCCTTGCTGATATTAAGATGCCAGGCATGGATGGCCTCGAAATGCTCCGCCGCATTAAAGCCCTCGATAAGGAAACGATAGTTATAATCATGACGGCTTTTGCTACTGTTGATACAGCCGTTAAAGCCCTGAAGGATGGCGCTTACGATTATGTTACCAAACCTTTCGACCCCGATGATCTTTCGCACCTTATCCGCAATGCATCCAGGCATATACAACTGGCTAACGAAAACGAAACACTAAAGAAAAGGGTCGACTCGCTCGAAAATGTAGAGGATCTCATTGGTAAAAGTGCAGCCATTAAAAAGGTACTCGGAGAAATTGAAAGTGTTGCGCCAACCAATTCGTCGGTAATAATAACAGGCGAAAGCGGAACCGGCAAAGAGCTTGTTGCCAGGGCTATACATGCCAATTCGCAGCGCAGGTTTTATCCGCTGGTGAGCGTACATTGCGGTGCCCTTACCGAAAGTTTGCTCGAGAGCGAGTTGTTCGGTCATGAAAAAGGTGCATTTACCGGTGCCATTTATAACCGCAAAGGCCGTTTCGAAATGGCCGACAGTGGTACCATTTTCCTCGACGAAATTGCAACCATTTCCACAAAAATGCAGATTGAACTCTTGCGTGTTCTCGAAAGCAAAACATTCATGAGGGTAGGAGGGAACAAGGAAATTACATCCGATTTCAGGGTGATTTGTGCTACCAACCGCGATTTGAAAGGCATGGTTGAAAAAGGGACTTTCCGCGAAGACCTTTATTACCGCCTCAATGTGATGAATATTCATGTGCCGCCATTACGCGACAGGGTAGAGGATATTCCGCTGCTGGCAGAGTATTTCGTAAAGAAATATTGCACCTCCATGAACCGGCCTGTGATCAGCATCGAGCCATTCGCTTTAAAACGTATGCTCCAATACCCGTTTCCCGGCAATATCCGCGAACTCGAAAATATGATTGAGCGAGCCATAGTAATTGGAAACGGCAAAAAAATCATGGTAAAAGACCTTCCGCTGGCAAAGGAAATTGTTGACAGTTCAGTTGAAAGCCTCGATGATTTCGAAAAAGCATTTATCCTGCAGATACTTAATAAATATAGCTGGAATATTTCGCGGACCGCACAGGCGCTTAAGGTCGACAGGGTTACGCTGTATAACAAAATCAAAAAATATGGGTTGAAGGCGTAAGAATGCCGGATTCCGGATTTTTTTTAAAGCCGCAATATCCCTGTCTGGTCAAAAAAACACTTATCACCCAAGTCCTGCATGGAACAACCCACAATAACCATAGCGTCATTTGCCCGTTTCAGGAAGGAATTTCTTGACGAGATTGGTATGGCTGTTCAGCACGAATTTCATTGCAAGGTTTCGGTTAAAGAAGTGTACCTCGATTTAAGCGGTTTTTTTGATCCCGGACGCCGGCAATACAACGGCGACGCATTATTGAAAATGGTTGATTCCATTGATTTTAACGGGTCAACTAAAGTTATTGGATTATTTAATGTCGATCTTTTTATTCCGATCCTCACCTATATTTTCGGGCAGGCACAATTGGGAGGCCGGACGGGTATAGCTTCCACATTCCGGCTGAGCAATAAACGATATGGCATTGAAGATGGCGACAAATTGCTACTCGATCGTTTTATAAAAGAGACTATTCATGAAATGGGCCATCTGTTCGGATTAATTCATTGTCACACACCCACCTGCGTAATGCGATCGAGTACTTATGTGGAGGATATAGATCAAAAAGAAGCTGGATTATGCAGTAAATGTAGTTCGGAATTGCACTTTTAGTTATAGAAAAAGAGCTTTTTGAATTTGTTTAAAATAATTGAATTAAACATTTAGAAGGCAAAAACCCTGTCAGGCTGAGCG
>CAZOXJ010000149.1:1458-9671 GCA_964583325.1 uncultured Lentimicrobiaceae bacterium | reverse complement strand
CCGGTTCGTGAATTTATCGAAATCTACAATTTGGTGACACCGAACGGGGATGGGAAAAATGACTACTGGCATATTCGCGGTATTGACGAATATACAGATAACGAAGTAACAATCTTTAACCGTTGGGGTGATAAAATCAGGGATTTCAAGGGGTATAACAACTCGGAGAATAACTGGAAAGGCACCAATGAAAATGAAGAATTTTTACCTGACGGAGTTTACTTCTACATTCTAAAAATTAAAGACCTGGAAACTTATACAGGATGGGTTTATGTCCGTGGCAAAGGGGACAATTAGACGATGTAAGGCGGGGTAAGAAATTCTTATCCTGCCCGACCATCAATCTGGAACCAAAAACACAAAAACTCTCCTATTAACCAGAATACTGAATTTTAATACCTGAAAACCATGAAAAAGCTACTCACTGCAATACTTCTTCTCACGGCAACTTCATTATTTGCCCAGCAAGATCCTTTATTCAGCCAGTATATGTTTAACAAACTGGCCGTAAATCCAGGTTATGCAGGCAGCCGCGAATTGCTAACTGCCGATATTTTGTACCGCAACCAGTGGGTCAATATTGAAGGCGCTCCTAAAACTATCAGTGCTGCAATACATTCGCCACTTACCAACCCTCATATGGCATTAGGTTTTAACGTGTATAATGATAAGATTGGTCCTTTAAACTATACAGGTGCCATGGCCACATTTGCTTACCGTATCATCTTTCCTGATAGCAAACTATCGTTCGGGTTGCAGGCAGGGGTCAAAAACAATGGAATTGTGTATAACGATTTTTCTGTTTTTGATGAGGATGACGCTTTCATGCAATATCAGAATACAATGGAGAAAAAAGTAATTCCTGACGCCAATTTTGGAATTTACTACTATTCGGATAAGTTCTATGCCGGAGTTTCATCACATCAGCTGCTTCAAAACCAAACACTTGCCATAACCGATTCAGCAGGCAACACACAGTTTACAAAATTACTGGCCCACTTTTATGGAATGACCGGAGTTGCTATTCCTATGGGAGATAATGTAGTATTCCGTCCCTCGTTACTGGCAAAATTCGTAAAAAATGCCCCGCCACAACTTGATCTGAATGCAAGTTTCCTGTTTATCAATACATTTTGGCTGGGTGTATCATACCGCACCGAAAAAGCTGTTTCGTTTATGACAGAAATAAACATTGCACAAAATTTCAGAATCGGATACTCTTACGATATATGGCTTAATGAATTGAAAACCTACAACTCAGGCTCACACGAAATCAGGCTGAGCTACGATTTGAATGTCAATAAGCGTATGCTCACACCAAGGTATTTCTAGCGCCACAACCTACAACACTCAAATTATACGGATTTCAAAACTAAGATGATGAAAAAATACATTTATATTTTTACTGCCTGCCTGATTTTTGCTTCAGTTCTGAGTGCCCAATCCTTGGACAAGGCTCAAAAGCAGATGGATAAATACAATTATGCAAAAGCTATTGAAATTTTAAAAAAGGCGGCTGATGAAGAAAAAACCAGGGAGCAGGCACTGCCAATGCTTGCCGAATGCTATCGGTTACAGCGTGATATGAATAAAACCAGTGAAACATATGCCAAAGTTGTTGCACTGCCGGAAGTAAAACCCGAATCCTATTTTTATTATGCTCAGGCTTTGCAGTCAACTGGTAATTATGTTTTAGCAAGGGAAATGTTTCTTAAATATGCTGAAAAGAATCCAGCCGATCCGAAAGGGAAGCTTTTTGCAACCCATTGCGACAGCATTTTAGGCCCATGGAAAAATCACAAACCGGAGTATGAAGTTAAAATTGTAAATAACATCAATACAAGTGAAAGTGATTTTGGTCCGGCAATTTATGATGGCGAACTTGTTTTTGCCTCTGATTTCAGCGACAGCAAGGGCGAAGGAAAATCATATGGATGGACAGGCCGCGGTTACCTGAATATTAAAAGAGCGCGACCATTATCTGCCGGTGATTTCTGGGGTAGCCTTGGCGCACCTTCCGAACTTGAGGGTGAATTCAACCAGGAATATCACGACGGGCCGGCAGCATTCAGCATGGATGGAAACAGCATTTATTATACCCGTTCCTTCTTAGGGAAAGCAAAGCGTGAAGGTATTTTCAAGACCAATCAGTTAAAAATTTATTATTCAACACAAACCAATGGAACCTGGGGTGAAGTAAAACCCTTTGAACATAACAGTGTCGATTATTCTGTTGGGCACCCTGCGCTTTCGCCTGATGGACAAACCCTGTATTTTGTAAGCGACATGCCTGGCGGATCAGGTGGAACCGACATATGGATGTGTAAACGTGAAGGCGATAATTGGAGCAAGCCAACAAATCTGGGAACTGCTATAAATACTTCCCAAAACGAAATGTTCCCTTCCATAAATGAGGACAATGTACTTTATTTTGCCAGTGAAGGTCATGCTGGTTACGGAGCTTTGGACATTTTTAAATCAAATAACATCAACGGAGCCTGGACAACGCCTGTGAACCTTCAAAAACCCATCAATAGTTCTTACGATGATTTTGCTTTTGCATTTGCACCTGGTTTAAAAAACGGATTCATTTCATCAAACCGTCCGGGAGGAAAAGGCAGCGACGACATTTATGCTTTCAGGGAGGTAGTTTTACCATCCTTTATCAGCGGATTTGTAAAAGATGCAACTACCATGCTACCTATGGCCGGAGCCACTGTTTTCCTTTTGAACCCGGCAACCGGCAGTGTGAAAGTACTCTTAACTGATGCAAATGGAATGTATAAAACTCAGGTTGATAATCCTGAAAACTATACAGTTAAAGCAATGGCGGCTAATTTCATTGCTGATTGTACTCCTTTCCATCTCACAAAACTTATTCCCGGCGAAACAAGTATTGCACCACGTGATTTACTTCTTAACAGGCTCATAATTAACAAAACTTTCCGTATTGATAATATTTATTACGACTTTGATAAATATAAGATCCGTGATGACGCTAAAGCCGAACTTGACAAACTGGTACGCATAATGAATGAAAATCCAATAGAAGTGGAACTTGGTTCGCATACTGACTGCCGTGGAACTTTCGAATATAATGACAAGCTTTCGCAGAAACGAGCTGATGCTGCAGTTAAATATATTATCAAAGCCGGAATAGATAAAAACCGTATTACTGCCATGGGATATGGCGAGCGTCAACTAACAAACAAATGCGCCGACGATGTAAATTGTACTCCTGAAGAACACCAGGCAAACCGACGCACCGAATTTAAAGTTACCGGTTACTCTGCTCCTGCTGTAAATGCTGATCAGTTTGATTATGGAAAATACCAGGATGGTATGATGATCGAATCCAAATCATTACCAAAAGGTTTTTTCCCTGATTGCAGGTAGAGTCTCAAAAAAAACATATGCTAAATATTCTGAAAAGCCGTGCAAATAAATGTGCGGCTTTTTTAGCGATAAGATTATTTAATTTCACTATAACTAATTGTTAAATTTGTCATGATTATCATTACTACAAAACGTTCAGTCTAACTATAAAAATATCAGTGCAATGGAAACAGATAAAAGCATTTCGCCATCCGAAAACCAGAATGAACTGCCACTACTTACGCCTGAATCAGCTGCATTTCTTTTAAAAACTGCCAAATGGGGGAAATTTCTGGCCATTTTGGGATTTATTGTAACGTTTTTTTTGTTCCTGGCCGGTATTCTGATGAGCTTTGTGCTCGGGATGTTACCCGATGAAATGATACCCTTGAATATGCCTTTCTCCCCGAGAGTTTTCTCTGTTATTTATATTGTGATTGCCGGAATATACATTGTCCCTGTAATATTTCTGAATTCCTTCTGTAACAATGCTATTAAAGCTATCGAAAACTCAAGCACCGCAAACCTGACAGTTTCCCTGAAAAATTTAAAAAATCTATTTGTTTTTGTAGGAATTTCAACCATCGTGATCCTATCATTCTACACTATAATCCTCATTATTGCAGGCACAGCAGCAATTGTAAGTTTCTGATGTGATGCAACAATTTGCTTTCTGAATTTAGTCATTCTAATTTTCTACCTTTTTAAAACAGAAAATCCTTTTAAAAAAGATATAGCCCTATCAGACCTAATCCCCGGACTTTAAAATTTCCGGGGATTTGTTTTTCATATTACATATCAGTCTAATTTTGCAGCCGCTAAAGCAGAATGCCAATTTCTGCATCAAATATTCCTTATGACGCTGCTTATCAAATGTATAACATCCTTTTTTTTACTGGTAATAATACAATTTCTGCCTTTGCGCAAATGTAATTTACTTCATGCCCAGGTACAGACTGATTCGGTCATCAACAAATTACTCACTCTCGAAGAACTTGTAATTACTGCTGAGCGCACTCCGGTTATGTTTGAGCAACTGAAACGAAGCATACAGGTTATTAACCGCGAGGAAATAGAACGCCTTCCTGTTCGAAACGTTACCGAATTAATTGGTTATGCGCTCAATACGGATGTCCGCAACAGAGGCTCATTCGGTATGCAGGCCGATGTAAGTATCAGGGGCGGATCGTTCGATCAGACTCTGGTATTACTTAACGGAATGAATATCAGCGATCCGCAGACCGGCCACCACAACATGGATTTACCCATTGATATTTCCGGAATCGACCGGATTGAAATTCTGAAAGGTCCCGGTGCAAGAGTTTTCGGTCCTAACGCTTTTAATGGTGTGATCAATATAATTACTACTGAAAAGGCTTCTGATCAACTCTCCTTTTCCGCTATGGGCGGACAATACGGGCTTTATAGTCTGTCAGCATCAGCAGGTTTGAATATTGGCAACACAGCACATAAGCTGCAAGTCAGCAAGTCGGCTTCCGATGGATTTACCGAAAATACTGATTTCAATTCATTTAACCTGTTTTACAGTGGCTCAGCAGGGAAAACGCAAAAACTTGATTACCAGGCTTCATATATTCAAAAAGCATTTGGCGCGAATAGTTTTTACACTCCAAAATATCCTGATCAGTTTGAGATCACTAAAACCATATTTGCCTCAGCACGGTATAAAACCAATTTCAACGGACTGGCTCCGGCGATCTACTTTCGTCGCCATTACGACGAATTCCGGCTGTTCCGCGATGAAGCCCCATCGTGGTATACGTCACATAATTACCATTATACAGATGTTATTGGTTCGAATGCTAATATCTGGAAAAGCACCGGACGGATCGGAAAACTTTCGGTAGGTTACGATGTAAGGCACGAAATGATCCGAAGCAATAAACTGGGCGATACCCTGCAGAATGCCATCCCTGTAAAAGGTGAAGAAGATATTTTTTACACTTACGGGAAATCCCGGACAGCGGCTGGTCTATTTTTCGAAGAATCAATCAACGTAAAGCGGTTTTCGGTTTCAGCAGGATTGCTTGTAAATTACCTGAGTGCCTTGCCTGGGAAAATCACACTTTATCCCGGAATTGATGCTGCATACCAGGTTGGCAGAAATTTCAGATTTTACGGCAGTGCCAACCGTACATTAAGGCTTCCGACTTTTACCGATCTGTATTACAATGACAATACCAACAAAGGCGATCCAGATCTTAAACCGGAAGAAGCAATAACTATTGAAGCCGGGCTGAAATTTAACAAACCCGGAATAAATTCAACTGCTGCTGTTTTCAAGCGTTTTGGCCATAATATGATTGACTGGGTTAAACTCCAGGATCAGGATCCATGGCAGGCAATGAATATTACCGACATAAATGTAAGCGGTTTCGAAACCAGTATCTCTCTAAATATGAACGAGATAGCCCAAGAAGGTGCTTTTATAAGAAATATTTCACTTGGTTATGCTTACCTGAAAGCTAATAAATCGAGTAATGAATATATGTCGCGTTATGTGCTGGATATTTTGCGTCATAAAGCTGACCTGATTGTAAATCACAGCCTATGGAAGGATTTTTCCGCATCCTGGGCTATTACTTTTCAGGATCGAGAAGGCGGGTACATCAAATACAACAACAGCATTCCGGAAACTCAGGAAACGCCCTATGATCCTTTTGTACAGCTCGATTTACAACTTAACTACAAACATCAGAACTGGCTCATTTTTGCGGAAGCTACTAACCTGCTCAATCAGATAAATGTTGATTACGGAAATGTACCTCAACCGGGAAGATGGGTCCGGATGGGAATAAAATATGATGTGGACCTGAAAAATCTGAAGAAGAAATCCTGATTTTTTGATCTTTTCAACCTAATCCGTGCATCAATCTTTACATAAGCCGGCCTATAATGCCAGGAACTAAGATATCAGAAATATCGTTAAAATAATTTCCTTTACTACCTGTGGTTAACGTATTTTTCTTAGGTTTGTAATAGAAAAACCAGAAACAATATTTAAAAAGATAAATCATTCATAGTATGGCAAATACAACTATTGACCCGAACATTTTAAAAAGAGCCCAAGCCTGGCTTAGCGACAGCAATATTGACGAAGAAACTAAATCGCGTATCGCTGGCATGATAGAGAATGATCCGGCTGAGCTGGCTGAGAGTTTCTATTGCGATCTTGAATTTGGTACCGGCGGACTCCGCGGTATTATGGGCGACGGCACTAACCGTATGAACAAATATACTGTTGGAATGGCCACCCAGGGTCTTGCCAATTACCTGAAAAAGGTTTTTGCTGCGGAAAACGAAATCCGTATTGCTATTGCATACGATTGCCGCAATAACAGCAGTTATTTTTCAAATATTGTTGCCGACGTGCTTTCGGCCAATGGCATAGTTGTTTATCTTTTCAAAGAGCTCCGTCCAACTCCGGAACTCTCATTTGCAGTGCGTTACCTGCATTGTCACAGCGGAATTATGGTAACAGCATCACATAATCCCAAGGAATACAACGGCTATAAGGTATATTGGAATGACGGCGCGCAGCTAGTTCCGCCTCACGATAAAAATGTTATTACCGAAGTACAGAAAATTGCCTCAATAGGTGAAGTTAATTTCAAGGGTGATATGATGAAAATCAACATGTTGGATGAAACCATCGACAATGAATTCCTTCGTATTTCGAAAACATATTCGCTGGCACCCGAAGTAATTGCCCCGGCAAAAAACATGAAAATCGTTTTCACCCCTTTGCATGGAACAGGCATTACAATGGTACCTAAAGGGCTGAAGAGTTACGGTTTTGAGAACATCCATATTGTTGAAAAACAGGCTGTTTCGGATGGAAATTTCCCAACTGTTGTATCGCCAAATCCCGAGGAGAAAGCAGCAATGAAAATGGCGATGGAACTGGCGCAAGAAATCAATGCCGATCTTGTTTTAGCCACAGACCCTGATGCTGACCGCATTGGTGTTGGCGTTAAGGATACGCATGGAAATTACATTTTACTGAATGGTAACCAGACTGCTGCCCTCTTAACTTACTATCTTATTAAACAGTGGGAGGCCAAAGGCAAGCTAAAAGGCAATGAATACATTGTTAAAACCATTGTTACGTCTGAACTTATCAGCGATATTGCCAAAGGTGCAGGTGTTGAATATTTCGATGTTCTTACAGGTTTTAAATGGATTGCCGAGGTAATCCGTAACCTCGAAGGCAAGAAAACCTTTATTGGCGGTGGCGAAGAAAGCTACGGTTTTATGATAGGTGATTTTGTCCGTGATAAAGATGCAGTAACTGCATGTTGTATTTTTGCCGAATGTGCTGCATGGGCTGCCAGCAAAGGAAAAAGTCTTTACGAACTGTTGCTCGATATTTACCTCGAATACGGTTTATATAAGGAAAACCTTGTAAATGTGGTTAAAAAAGGCATGAGCGGTCAGGCCGAGATAAAAGCTATGATGGAAGGATTCCGGGCCAACCCGCCTAAAGAAATTGCAGGTTCGAAAGTGAAGTTGATGAATGACTTTGAACTCCGGAAAGCGACCGAAATTGCAAGTGGAAAAGTTACTACTATCGAACTGCCGAAAAGTGATGTATTACAGTTCTTCCTCGAAGACGGTACCAAAATTTCGATGCGCCCTTCAGGAACCGAGCCAAAAATTAAGTTTTATTTCAGTGTAAGAGCTGATCTTAAATCTGCAGGTGATTTTAAAAATATTGAAGCAAAACTCGATGGCCGGATCGAAGAAATTATTGTGGCTATGGGCCTGAGGTAGTGTTGCTTCGCTCGCAATGACAGTGAAAAGTGAAAAGGGAAGAG
>CAZOXJ010000149.1:0-1358 GCA_964583325.1 uncultured Lentimicrobiaceae bacterium | reverse complement strand
GAAGAGGGAATCGGAAGTCGGAAGTCGGAGGTTGGGATTTGGGAGTGGAAGTAGGAAGTTGGGAATAGGAAGTCAGAAGTCCGAAGGTGGAAGTTCAGGTTGCTTCCGGCTTCGGACTTCCGGCTTCCAACCAATTTTATCAAAGATTAATAATTAAAAGTCATACGTTCAAACAATGATTATCACCGAACAAATTGAAATAGAGTCTATTGCCCTGCATTTTGTCGGCAATAAAATGAATGATGAAGGCATCAGACTTTCGAAATCAGAATTGAAAACGGATGAAAGCATCAACGATCTTCTGCTAACCTATTTCTTTTCGCCGTTTAAATCGAATGAGTATTATAACCTGTATCACGATTCGGATATTGAACTGAACGAAGTTTATTCGTTTGTTTCGGAGATTTTCGACAATCCGGATTCGCTTTACGATCAATCGGTACACCTGGCCAAACACCTTTACGAACAATCGGTGCATCCGAAAGTAAAAGGTGGCGAATTGTATGTCGCTTATTTCCGCGATGTTATACTGGATGGCGAAACGCTGGATGCTGTGGGACTTTTTAAATCAGAGACAAAAGAAACTTTCCTGAAAGTGCATCCGAAAAACGATGGATTTTCAGTGGAAAGTGAGGCCGGAATCAATATTCATAAACTGGATAAAGGCTGCCTTATTTTTAATACCGAACGCGATAAAGGCTACCTGGTTTCGGTTGTTGATAACCTGAATAAAGGAGCTGAAGCACAATACTGGATTGATCATTTTTTGCATGTACAGCACCGGAACGATGAATATTTTCAAACCAAAAACGTGCTGAGCATGTGCAAGAGTTTTGTTGTGGAAAAATTCCCGGAGCAATTTGATGTTTCAAAAGCTGATCAGGCCGATCTGCTTAACAAATCAGTGAAATTCTTTAAGGATAATAATAATTTCGACTTCGATGATTTTGCCAGCGAAGTAATACAGGCTCCTGATGTGATACACAGTTTTAATTCGTATAAAACTGAATTTGAAGTAGATAATAATTTAAAACTGAATAATAACTTCGAAATATCCGATGCTGCCGTTAAAAAGCAATCAAAGGTTTTTAAAAGCGTGATCAAGCTCGACAAAAATTTTCATATTTATGTTCATGGCGATCACCAGCAGATTGTAAAAGGCTTTGATCCGGTTACGGGAATGAATTTTTACCAGTTGTTTTTTAAGGAAGAAAGCTAGGGAAGGGTTGGAAGGGTTTCTGGTTTCTGGTTTCTTGTTTCTGGTTTCAAGTTTCTGGTTTGAAGAGTTTGAAGAGTTAAAGCTCAAATTCCAAGTCCCAAATTCCAAGTTCCAAATTCCAAAACCTTCATTGTCAATC
>CAZOXJ010000148.1:3766-9852 GCA_964583325.1 uncultured Lentimicrobiaceae bacterium | reverse complement strand
CTTGTGAGATCCCTTATTTGAAGAGTATAATCAGCGAAAGAGCCGGTTTCGTTGCTCGCATATGCCGCTAGCTTATTATCCGGGCTTACCTGGAAGTAAGAAAAAATAAAAGCTTTTTTCCCTTCGGCCATTTTATTCACATCAAAAAATACTTCTTCCGGTGCTGAAATACTTCCTTTTTTGCGGCAATTTAACCTGTATTGTTTTCCTTTTTCGGTACGGGAGTAATAATAGTACCCGTTATCGAGCTGTGGCACGGTTTCATCATCTTCCTTTATACGGCCTTTCATTTCGGCAAACAGCTTTTCCTGCAAAGCTTTTGTTGAATACATAACCGTATCGGAATATGCATTCTCAGCATTCAGGTATGCAATCACTTCGGGATTGGTTTTATCCTTAAGCCAGAAATAATTATCGATACGTTTGTTGCCAAACTCAGTAAACTCACTGGGCTTAACTGAAGCTACCGGAGGCGCCGGGAAATCGCTTTGCTTTGTTATTTTCACGGTTTGATCGGATGAATCACAAGCAGCCAGTGCAAAGGCTATTGTTATGACAGATAAATAATTAGTGTACATTTTCATAGACAAAAAATTAAGTAATTTGTTTGGTAAAAGTATAACAAAACAAAGCTGTTAAATGTTCCCCGGAGGATAGAAAACTGATATATTCGGTATAAATCACTAATTTTGCAGGCGAAATCGCTCTTTTATCGGGTGAGTGGATTATTTAAATACGTTATTCAAGCAGCCATACCGGCAAAAAGTACTTTTATGCAAACAGTAGTAAGCGGAATCAGGCCTACGGGCAACCTTCATCTCGGCAATTATTTCGGGGCCATGCAGAATTTTGTAAAAATGCAGGAAACAGACAATTGCTATTTCTTTATTGCTGATTATCATTCGCTTACAACGCATCCTACGCCGGCTGACCTTCATGGCAATGTTAAACAAGTACTGGTCGAATACCTCGCCTGCGGTCTCGATCCTGAAAAAGCAACACTGTATTTGCAAAGCGATATTCCTGAGACAGCAGAGTTATACCTTTTTCTGAATATGAATGCTTACCAGGGCGAACTCGAGCGCTGCACTTCGTTTAAGGATAAAATCCGCTCACAGCCCGACAATGTAAATGCCGGTCTGCTTACTTACCCAACTTTGATGGCGGCTGATATTATTATTCATAAAGCTCACAAAGTTCCTGTTGGGAAAGACCAGGAGCAGCACCTGGAAATGACCCGCACGTTTGCCAATCGCTTTAACCGGATGTATAAAGCTGATTACTTTCCCGAGCCTGTTGCTTATAACTTCGGTGAATCGCTGATAAAAATCCCGGGGCTTGACGGCAGCACAAAAATGGGCAAAAGCGAAGGCGAGGGCAATGCTATTTTCCTTTTCGATGCCCCCGAGGTGATACGCAAAAAAGTAATGAAAGCTGTTACTGACAGTGGTCCGACAGAACCTAACCAACCCAAACCGCAGGCTATAGAGAATATTTTTAACCTGATGAAAGCCTTATCGGAACCCGAAACGGTTCAGTTTTTTGAAGATTCTTACAATGCCTGTGCTATCCGTTATGGCGATATGAAAAAGCAATTAGCTGAGGATGTAATTCGTTTTACTACGCCTTTCCGCGAGCGCATTCTCGATTTACTCAACGATGATGTTTATCTCGGAAAAGTTGTGAAAATAGGCCGCGACAAAGCGCATGAAAGTGCTGCCAGGACTATTAAAGAGGTAAGGGAGATTATAGGGTTTAAGAAGTTTTAAATCCGGATTACAAATCCGGGGCTCTTTGGGAGTGGATTGCAAATCCACTCCAGCTAAGTTTACACTGAGATTAATATACGATTTAGTATATATGCAAAATTGTATATCGCTGGATTTTACTGATTTCATTTGGTTTCGAATGCGGAATTAGAATTATAATCACGCAAATTGCGTTACGCAATTTGCGTAATCAATGTCTATATTGCTCATTGCAAAGATTCGTACCTTTGCCGCCTCAATACCAATAAATGCACAATCCCGCAATACAACCCGAAAAAGCTGTTCTGGTCGGCCTGGTTACAGCCAAACAGGACGAAGATAAAGCACACGATTACCTCGACGAACTGGAATTCCTGCTGGAAATTGCTGGCTCAGATTCTTAAATCAGTGGTCAAAAAGGAATTAGAATAACTCCAAATCTTTTATTTGTTTTTCTGTACTTAATATTTAGTTTTGTTGCAAATTATCATTTAACACACATGAAATAGCCATGATTGGAAAAAATCACCAACCGGAGAGGATATTATAATCAATCTGACGTATTCCATGCGACCCGTAAAAAATAAATACTAACGCATGAAATTTAAAATATGCTTTTAAAAATTTCTCAGATTTTCATTCTGATAGTAATTTCAGCTTCGCTTACTGCCCAGGAATTCCGATATAAACTCAACAGTCAAGCTTTTTATTCTGAATCAAATGAAGGTATTCAATTAATACATCATGATTCAACCGGCTATATTATTTACATTTCCGGCACACCTGTGCCCGGGAAAGACATAAACAAACTATACAAACTTGACAATAAATTCAACATAACTGATAGCATTATTTTACCTAACCTTAAACAAAATAAAGTTCAGCAATTTTTTAAAACACATCAGGGAATTGGTTGGTATCATGATTATTATAGTCCAGATAGTTCGGCCAGATATTATGAGATTTCGCAACTTGGATTTGGGAAAAAGCTGTTAAAAAAAGTAGTTTTAGGAAAAATAGAAAACTGGCAGTCAAACTTACAAAGAGTTGTAGGATGTAATTTAGGCTTTTCGTCAGACCAAAACATGCTGTATTATTATATCTGGAAAGAGAAATCCAGATCAGAAAAGGATTGGATAAGTGAAATCACAGTTTTGGATATGAATCTTGATTGTATAAAGGAAACGCCTGTAGCTGAAAATTTTGGAGCCGGCGCATTTTGGAGTGAGAGTGTTGTTCTTGGAAATGATACAACTTTTTACTGGGTTGTTTCTCTTTTAAAGAAAGATCAAGAAAAACAAGGGTTAGCTTATAAACCTGATACCGTAACGGGTTTTAATCTTCAAAGCTGGCATTTGCCATCAAATACTAAAACAGATTATATTGAGAATGGTATAAATGAAGGGATTAGTAATAGCAGGCTGATTTTTGACAATAACGGCAAGTTGCATTTTCTAGGGTTTTATTCATTAGCAAAGCAGAATATATCAAAAGGATTTTTCGATTTTATTATTACTGACAATAAAGAATTGAGGCTAGTAAATAGTCATCTTTTTACACTCGCAGAACTCAGTAACTTTAAATTGAAAGGATATGATCCTATCCAGGAAACAGGTAAAGAGTCTGGTTTAAGTTCCAAATATGAGTTCCAGAAGGTTAGTTATGATCCTGCAGGCAGTTATGAGTATTTTATTGAATCCTATTCAATTGCGGTAAATAATGGTGCAGTTGTATTGCCTTTGGGTGGAGGTTTCTTAGCCGGTGCAATGGCCGGAGCTGCTTCTGCATATATGTCAACTCATCAAGTCGGAAACCCTGAGTACGTTTATGATCCATTTATAATCATCCGTAAACCGCTTAATGTTGATTCGTATTCCATGTTTATTTTTCCTACTGCACAGAAAAGTAAAAATCTGAATTTGATGGGGGTTTATCATTTTGAATACCAAAACTCTTTCTTTTTTATTTCAAATGAGAGTAAACAAAATGCAAAAAACACATTGGAGGAATGGGATTATTTTTCTCGATTTAATAAGAATGGTCAGGCCTGTATTACTTCTCTTGATAATCAAAATAATTTGAAGCGAAACAAAGCATTTCCTTCAATAGATCAAAACCCTGCTATCGTTAATGTGCGCCAGATAGTGAAACTAAAAGAGAAACAATTTTTTGTAGTTGTAAAGTCTGATGGAAATTCGGACGAACACTACCTTGGAAAACTTACGATTACAGATTAGCCGCCAGCAGAATCCTGTTCGAAAATAACTGTTATTCGTTGACTGATATTTTCCTTATGCGCTGGCTCCAACGACAGTAGAGAATACCAACAATATTTACACATTTTGCGTAACGCATTATGCGTGATTAATGTCTATTTTGCTCATTGCAAAGATTCGTACCTTTGCCGCCTCAATACCAATAAATGCACAATCCCGCAATACAACCCGAAAAAGCTGTTCTGGTCGGCCTGGTTACAGCCAAACAGGACGAAGATAAAGCACACGATTACCTCGACGAACTGGAATTCCTGCTCGATACCGCCGGTGCAATTCCGGATAAACGGTTTGTTCAAAAGCTGCCAATGCCTGATTCGCGGACGTTTGTTGGCGCAGGCAAAATCCAGGAAATTGCTGAGTATGTAAAAGCAGCTAATATTGATATCGTCGTTTTCGACGACGAACTTAGTGGTTCGCAAACCCGGAATATCGAAAAAGAATTGGGTTGCAGAGTCCTCGATCGTCCGTTGCTGATCCTCGATATTTTTGCAAAGCGTGCCCGCACAACAACCGCCAAAACACAGGTTGAACTGGCTCAGTACCAGTATCTTTTGCCACGACTAACACGCATGTGGACTCACCTCGAAAAACAACGCGGAGGTATAGGAATGCGTGGTCCGGGTGAAAAGGAAATTGAAACCGACCGCCGTATTATCCGCGATAAAATTGCTTTGCTCAAGGATAAACTCAAAGATATTGACAAGCAGAAAATTACACAGCGTAAAAACCGCGAAGAACTGATCCGTGTTGCCCTTGTAGGATACACAAACGCCGGTAAAAGCACAACCATGAACCTGCTGAGTAAAAGCGATGTGTTTGCCGAAAACAAGCTGTTTGCTACGCTCGACACTACGGTGCGAAAGGTCGTTGTCGAAAACCTTCCTTTCCTGCTTACCGATACAGTTGGTTTTATACGCAAACTTCCCCACAACCTGGTCGAATCCTTTAAATCGACACTCGATGAGGTTCGTGAAGCTGATCTGCTGCTTCATATCGTTGATATTTCGCATACTGCTTTTGAAGAGCAGATAGAAGTAGCCAATCAGACTTTAGCCGAAATTGGTTGTGCCGACAAACCCACGATTATGATTTTCAATAAAATGGATGCCTACAGCCATGTTGAAAAAGATCCGATCGACCTTGCCCCGCCAACAAAAGAAAACATTACGCTCGAAGAACTGAAAAATACATGGATGGCAAAAGCCAATTCACCTGCAATTTTTATTTCGGCCAAACATAAAATCAATATCGACGAGCTCCGGGCCTTGCTATATTCCGAAGTAAAAAAGCTGCATGTGGTCAGGTATCCGTACACCAGCTTTTTGTATTAAAATGCATGGGAGTAAGCAAAAAAACAGATTCTGATTTTTAAAATCCAAATCCAAGTCAATGAAAGGTGTCATCCTGTTATTTGCATTTGTATTGATTGTGAACTTTCTGAAAGCGCAGGTTTTAACCAGCAGCAACCTTCCGATCGTAATAATCAGTACAAACAATGTAAGTATTCCCAACGAGCCTAAGATTCCCGGTACCATGAAAATTATCGATAATGGCCCGGGGCAAATCAATCACATTACCGATCCCGGAAATATTTATGATGGGAATATCGGTATCGAAATCCGTGGCAGTTATTCCGCCTCTTTACCACAAAAACCCTATGCAGTCGAAACACGCGATATTACTCAAAATGACTCGGCTGTTTCACTTTTTGGCTTTCCCGAAGAAAGCGACTGGGTGTTGCTTGCCAACTATAATGACAAAGTGTTTATGCGTAATATGCTGGCGTTCAAACTTTTTAATGAAATGGGGCAGTATGCTTCGCGCACACGTTTCTGCGAGGTAACCGTGAACGGAGTGTACCAGGGAATTTATATTTTCGGTGAAAAAATTAAGCGCGACGATGGCCGCGTTAATATTGACAAACTCGATCCCGACGAAAATTCAGGCGAGCCGCTAACAGGTGGATACATTTTTAAAATCGACTATTGGGATAACCAAAACAGCTGGAAATCGCCTTATCATCCTATTGGACATTCCGACTTTGATGTGCATTTTGTGTATT
>CAZOXJ010000148.1:0-3666 GCA_964583325.1 uncultured Lentimicrobiaceae bacterium | reverse complement strand
ATCAATTGCGGTCCGGTTTGGGATTTCGACTGGGCTTGGAAAAATATTGATGAATGCGCCATTTTTGCCAATACGGACGGAAGTGGCTGGGCTTATAAAGTAAACGACTGTTACCCGGATGTAAATTCACCCGGCTGGCACATCCGCTTGTTGCAGAACGCCGCTTTTGCGAATGAGCTCAACTGCCGTTGGAAATTGTTCCGAAATGATATACTTAATACTGACAGTTTGCTAAACTGGGTCGATAGCAATGCAAGCTATCTTTGGCAGGCCCAGCAACGGCATTATACACGCTGGCCAATTCTGGGGCTCAATGTCGGAACACCTGTTGTTGGGTATATCCCCACCACATTTCAGGGCGAAATTAACGGTTTCAAAAACTGGATACAACTCAGGCTTAACTGGCTGGATGCCAATATGCCGGGAACCTGTTACAATGTTTTGAATACAGAATTTACTGAACTCAATCCTTCGGTCACAGCATTTCCAAACCCGGCTTCCGATCATATTTTTATTGAACTTCCTGTTCAGGATAATGATGCGAAACTTCAGGTTTTCAGCGTGTCGGGCATGCTGATGCAACTGCCATTCAGCTTTGATGGAAACCTGTTTGAGCTGGATACACACACGTTACAAACCGGTGTTTATTTTGCCCGGATTACCGGTGGTAACAATGATATCAAAACCATAAAACTGGCAATCGCAAGGTAATATTATCGGTTAAGATGCGTTACTTAAAGTAGAATTCTGAGCTGAAAAGCACATTAATTAAGCAACTATTGAATACAGACTTTAAATTCCTGATCATCCGCTTCAGTTCCATCGGCGACGTAATTCTTACCACGCCTTTGATCAGGTGTTTGCGGGCGGCATATCCCGAAAGTCAGATCGATTTCCTGGTAAAAAAGGAATTTGCCATAGTGCTTTCGCAGAATCCGCACATCAGTAATAGTATAACTTTCGATAAAAAAGCAGGAAAAGGCGAATTAGCCAGGATAAAAACCTTGGTTAGAAACAGCGGTTACACGCACATTCTTGATATTCAGAAAAACATCAGGAGCATCTATATTTCAAATGGTTCAGGAGCAAAAGTTAGCAGTTTTTCGAAAAAGATTTTTGCCCGTGATATGCTGATTCGTTTCAACATAAATCTTTATAAAGAGGTGAAACCTGTTTACCTGCGCTACTTCGAATCAGCTGATAAACTAGGAGTTGCTTACGACAAATGTGGCACAGAGGTATTCCCACCGATTTCGGAATCAGGTAAAATCACCGGAATACTTCAAGAGAATAATTATCTGCCACAGTTTCCTTTACTTGTTGTAGCTCCCGGAGCGCAATGGGAAAACAAACGCTGGCCGGTAGAAGGATTTGCTGCTGCAGCAGATACTTTTTGTGAACAAACCGGGGCAAAAACTATTTTAATCGGTGGTCCTGGTGATATCGAAATCTGCAACAGTGTTCATTCGTTAATGAAAACTCCTTCGCTCAACCTTGCCGGAAAACTAAGCCTGATGGGATCAGCAGCCTTACTCGGTAAAGCGTCCATGGTTTTTACCAACGACACTGGTATGCTGCATATGGCCCAGGCAATGAAAGCTCCTGTAGTTGCTGTTTACGGACCAACAACCCGCGAACTTGGATTCTTCCCCATTCCGGAAAACAGTCGTGTAGCCGAAACAGAAATTTCGTGTCGGCCATGCACACAGAAAGGGCTTCACCATTGCCCGAAAAAACATTTCCGCTGTATGAATGAAATTAAACCCGAACTGGTTTCAAACCAGGCATTGGAACTTTTCTCAGAAAAAAAATAACTTCAAAGGATTATAAATACCAAAATAAAATGAAAAAACTGATCACAATTTCGCTCTCGGCTTTAATATTGATTGCAGCGCTTAACTTTTCAGGCTGCGTAAAAGAAGAAAACAACGAATACCCCGACGTTACAGCCGTTAATGATACTATTTATGGAACACTGAAGTACAAGCAGCCCGAATCCACAGGAGGTAAAATTGTTGCCTGGCCTTATGGAACGGCAACTTTCAAAGTAATTGCTGGTTCATCCGAGGTTATATCCACCGCTCCGGTTAATGCTGACGGAACATTTATGGTGGTTCTGCCGGCTACTGTGTCGGGCAGTTATATGAGCAGCCTGGCTGATGTAGCACTAAGTCAGAATGGATCTGTTGTAGCTACACCCAATACAGTAAGGTTCCTGAGTACATTACAGTATAAAGTGGATTATAGCTTTGAGGGAACAGACAAAACCATAATAACCAACCTTTATAAGCTTAAGCCGGATAACACAGTTGAGAAATCCTATTTCTTCAATTTTTATGATATGGACGGCACGCTTAAGGGAACCGGCGCTTATGGGAATGTGTTTAACTGGAATTTCACCAAGGGCTGGGGGGTAGTTGAATCCTATGTTATTAATACAACAAACAACGCTTTTAGCTCTACATCATTGAATGCGGTTCCTGCCGGTACAGTTTGGGTGAATCTGTAATGGGTTGTGATATAGTTATATTTATATATTTGCCGGATTAAAACCTGTCAAGTAATGAATGAACTTCAGATTAAAAAAATTGAGCAGATTAGAAGTCTGATAGGGAACACACCCCTTCTCGAAATCAAATTCCTTTACAAAGGCGAAGAACGGAAACTATACGCCAAGTCCGAAAACCTGAATATGACAGGCAGCATAAAGGACCGTATGGCTTACACTATACTGCGTAAGTCATACGAAACAGGCGACCTGAAACCCGGAGCAACCATAATTGAAGCTACCAGCGGAAATACAGGTATTGCATTTTGTGCTTTAGGCAAAGCCATGGGCCACAATGTTGTTATTTTTATGCCTGACTGGCTGAGTGCCGAACGTATTAACCTGATACAAAGCCTGGGTGCAAAAATCATACTGGTTAGCAAAGAAGAAGGTGGATTCCTTGGAAGTATTGCCATGGCTGAGAAACTGGCTCTTGAAACGGAAAATTCCTTCCTGCCAAGGCAGTTCTCCAACCAATACAACATTTTAGCACATTACGAAACAACCGGTCCCGAAATATGGAACCAGCTGCAGTTCCGGAATATTACACCTGATGCATTCGTTGCCGGCGTTGGCACCGGTGGAACGATTATGGGCACCGGCCGATACCTGAAAAAAATGAATCCGGAAATAAGGCTACATGCGTTGGAGCCTGCAAATTCTCCCACACTCACAACAGGGCATAAAGTTGGAAAACATCGTATTCAAGGAATTTCCGATGAATTTATTCCTGAAATTGTAAAGCTAAACGAACTGGATGAAATTGTGCAGGTTGACGATGGCGATGCTATAATTATGGCTCAAATGATTTCGAATCAGCTGGGTTTGGGTGTAGGAATTTCATCAGGCGCCAATTTTATAGGTGCGTTAATAGCGCAGAATATGATCGGGAGCCAGGCTAATGTGGTAACCATTTTCTCCGATTCAAATAAAAAATACCTCAGTACCGACCTGATGCGCGAAGAGGAAGTTAAAGATCATTTTTATTCGAATCATATTAAGTTGATCAGTTTCAGGGCCATGAAGAGAGTTTGCAGCACCTGCTGCGATCCTGTCGAATGCAGTGATAGCTATATGCCGGGCATATGCGATATGGAAAAGTTGCCGGGGTGTATCAG
>CAZOXJ010000147.1:8131-10110 GCA_964583325.1 uncultured Lentimicrobiaceae bacterium | reverse complement strand
GGAATAAGCGTAACGCAAAACACCAGCTTCAACCATGCCCGGCAACCCGACAAATCTAACAAGCCTTGTTTTGCGAGCCTTTCGGTGAGGCATACAGATGTGTGAAATTTATAAAAAGCCTTGACCTTTTATGCACGTATTGCCTATTTTAAAGGTGTGCATGAGATCGCTGCGCTAAGTTGGTTCTTTTGTGTCATGACAAAAGAACAAGAAATTAAATCTAAAAAGATTTCTACTAAAAAACAGGATGCTTGATAACTGCAATCTGCCGTTTACTCCCCAACTTTTGAAAGTGATCCTGTTAAATCTGTGAATTATATATGTCGGTGCGCTGCACCTTGTATGGAATTTTCTTTGGTTTTCTACAAATATTGCGGTGCTCTGCACCTTTATTTATTAAATAATTGTGTAATATACAGCCGCAGGGTAGCGCAATATTTATAGTCTGTCGAAATAGAGTATAGATTAAGGTGCAGCGCACCGGAAACTAAAACCAGTAATTATTTCGGTTGAGTTTTTCAGCGGGCCCTGTTTATTTCTAATCAGCCCCGAATAATAAAAAACAACAACTATTTCAATACAGATTTTCTGATCTTTATCATTACTGGTCCGGTACGTAATGATAGAAAAATTAAATACAAAATTCTCCTTAAATCAACATTTTATAACACTGTCACACTGCATAATCTTCAACATGTAGTGCTATTTACTACAATATTTTTGTTTCTTCCGCTACAATTAAAGCGCAATATCCTCTACCCTCCGGTTTTTAGTTTCAGTCTAAATTTATTGTTATTATGTAGAGTATGTTTATATGTATGCCTGTTGCTTAAACCCTGAACTATAAATCTGGAAGTGCAGTTGCAAAGGCTTATACTACAAACAGTTGAGTAGCTGCCTGCTGACTGATAAAGTGAATGGAGCAAATTCGGTAACAGCAGGATTTATGTTTTTCTGAGACTGAATTCTTCTGATCTGATTTAAACCTGGCCGAAATGTTGATCCTGTAATTACCATAAAATAAACTCGTTGTTCTTAATCTGAAAATAAGAATTGCTTTTAAACTCATTTACCACTAACCCTATACTATTACCTGCTCTCGTATGATGGATTCCAACTACCTGCTTAATGAAATAGATGATGCTGTTATAATACTAAAGCTATTGGAAAACGGCTCTCCTGGCCCCATTATTGAAGCTAACAGGGTTGCCTGGTCAGTTTTAGGTTACACTCATAGCGAATTTCTACAGTTATTTTCATCGGATGCCGGGTTTTACACAATTTTTAAAGGAGATTTTAATAAAGTTTATAGTCACACTTACCAGGGACCGGTATATTTTGAGGATACATTGCTTCATAAAAACGGGCATAAAATATCTTTTCGGATTAAAGCTTTCAAAGGAATCTGGAAAGGGGAATCTTGCCTTTTTACCATCGGCAGGGTAATAGCTGAACCTGAACAAATCGATAGCTTTCCGCAGAAATCCGGCAATGGGATCAGTAACGCCGGTCAACCCGGTTCAAGTAGCAGCAACAATAGCCCAAACGATTTTTCCCGGATAAATGAACTTATTTTTGATCAGGATTTATTGCCCATACTGATTACCGATAAGCTAGGTAAAATTATCAGGATTAACAGGGCTTTTTCGCGGGTTTTCGGTTATACCGAACATGAACTTGCCGGCCAGATTCCCAAAGTATTATTGTCAGGTTTGGTAAATAAGGAAACCTACAAAGAACTCTGGCAAAAGCTAAATGCTACCGGCCATTGGGAAGGGGCGTTTATTGACAAAACCAAAAGTGGTAAAAACATTCCTGTTAAAGCTGTTATCAATGCCATAAAAGATGATCAGGGCGAAGTAATCAAATACATTGCACTGTTTGAAGATAGTACTGAATTGGTTGAAATAGAATCGGAATTACGCCGAAGTTACCTGGCCGTTCAAAATAATTTTGAGGAGTTGCTCGAAATAAAATCT
>CAZOXJ010000147.1:2706-8031 GCA_964583325.1 uncultured Lentimicrobiaceae bacterium | reverse complement strand
CCGAAGTTACCTGGCCGTTCAAAATAATTTTGAGGAGTTGCTCGAAATAAAATCTGATCTCGAACGAAGCAACAAACGCCTCGAAGCTGTAATTTCTGGCTCTAATGCCGGCACCTGGGAGTGGAACATCCAAACAGGTGAAACTATTTACAATGAACGCTGGGCCGAAATAATCGGGTATTCCCTTTCGGAACTTTCACCAAATACTATTCAGTCATGGATTGATCTTGCGCATCCTGACGATTTGCGGATATCCAATCAGAAGATTGACGATTACCTTACAGGAGAAACCGGGTTTTACGAGTTTCAGGCCAGGATGAAACACAAGGACGGGCATTGGGTGTGGGTTGAGGACAGGGGAAAAATAACAGAATGGGATGAGTTGGGTAAACCGCTGAAAATGAGTGGTACACATACCGAAGTTACCGAACTTATAAATTCACGGTTAACTCTTAAGCATCAAATCGAAATCGAAGCTCTTATTACTGCTATTTCTATTGATCTTACCAATATCACCAACGCAAACCTCGATGATAAATTACAGGGTGCAATATCGGCAATAGGTCATTTTTCGAAGGTCGACCGCACCTATTTGTTCCAGGTAAGTGAGAACGGGTCAATGATGGGTAACACCCACGAATGGTGTGCCGAAGGTATTGAACCTCAGATTGAGAACCTGAAAGATATGCCGGTTTCAGTTTTCCCATGGTGGATGGAGAAAATGCAGCAGCATGAGATTATTCTGTTTCAACATATTGACGAAATGCCGGTTGAAGCTGCCAATGAGAAGGAAATATTAAAATCGCAGAATATAATTTCAATCCTGGTAGTTCCGGTTCACTATGCCGGTGAGCTTATTGGCTTTATTGGTTTCGATAGCGTGGTGGAGGAAAAAATTTGGACCGAATTCGATAAATATACTCTCCAGACTTTTGCGCTTTCGGTTGCCAATGCCATTATCTCGGCCCGCTCGCAAAGAAACCTGCTTTTAGCTAAAGAAAAAGCGGAATTAAGCGAAAAACAGCTTCATTCCCTTTTCGAAAACATGTTTGATGGTGTTGCTGGTTGTAAACTGGTAATTGAAAATGATGTTCCTGTTGATTTGGTTATCCTTGAAGTGAATGCCGCATTCGAAGGCTTAACAGGATTAAAGGATGTTACAGGTAAAAACATCTCTGAGGTAATACCTGGTTTTATGCTTTCCGAATCCGGACTGTTCAATACTCTCAGCAGGGTAGCATTGAGTGGTATCCCCGAAAGGTTAGAGGTATTTGTTAAAAGCCTGAGTAATTGGTATTCCGTATCGGTTTACAGCATGGTTACCGGATACTTTGTATGTGTTTTTAATACCATCACCGAACGTAAACGGGCCGAAGAAGAAATAAAACAACTCAACAGCGAACTCGAAAAAAGAGTCGCCAGCCGAACGGCAAAGCTCGAAGCTGCCAATAAAGACCTGGAAGCTTTCAGTTATTCAATATCACACGATTTGCAATCCCCCTTAAGATCTATTGACGGGTTTGCATACATTCTGCAGGACGAATATTCGGATATGCTTCCCACTGAAGCAAAACATGTGATCCAGGTTATTCTTGATACTTCTGCCAAAATGAGTACCCTCATTAACGATATGCTTACATTTTCGCGGGTTGGTAACCAGGAAATTTCCAAAACGGGAATTGATATGGCAGCCATGGCCGGATCGGTTTACCAGGAGCTTACAACACGCATCGAAAGAGAACGTATTGAGTTCATCCTTAGAGATATGCCCGATGCTCAAGGCGATCCATCCATGATAAGGCAGTTATGGATAAATTTAATCGGCAATGCTATTAAGTATTCGTCAAATCGGCCCTACCCAACAATCGAAATCGGCGTCAATATTCATTTTCTTGGCAATATCTATTATGTGAAGGACAATGGAACCGGGTTCGATATGAGCTATGCAAATAAGCTGTTCAATGTATTTCAGCGCCTGCATACCAGCAAGGATTTTGAAGGTACCGGCGTTGGCCTTGCTATTGTTGACCGCGTCATAAAAAGGCATAACGGACATATATGGGCCGATGGCAAAGTAAATGAAGGAGCCACATTCTATTTCACGCTGAATGATAAAAAAGCAGATAAAGTAAAAAAACGAAAGGCTTAAGCTTAAAATTTTTTCAGGCTGCGACAAAAAATCAAATAAAATCCACAGCAGGTGTTCCGCAAACTCAAAAAGGATAGGAATTTCGATCAGGACGATAAGGAAATTGAGATTATGGTAAAAAGAAAAAATGATACTGCCACCAATGCATTAAAACGTAAGATGGCAGAAAAAAAACTGAGTAAAAAACAATCGGAAGGAATCGATGCCCATTCCGCCGATGTTACGTTAAAGCTATTGCGAAAACTTGAAAGCCGCCAGGTAGAGCATCAGCAGGAAAATGCTGATTTCGCGTTTATTACCTTGCCTGGCTCCATGCCTGCACGTGAAGAAAAAAATAATAAAATTGCACCTGATGTGCAGGATGAAGTTCTACTTGAAGTAAACCGGAGGCTGTCCGAATCGTTAAAAAAATATACATCCTTATATGATTCATCTCCTTCAGCCCTTTTTACCCTCGACAAAGCAGGGATTATAACAAATAGTAACCTGGCTGTGGCCAAAATGCTTGGTAAAGAACGTTCCCAACTGACAAACTGCAACTTTAATCTGTTTGTCGGAGTTCCTTCTAAAGCTCATTTCCATAATTTCCTGAATAAAGCTTTCGAAACACAACTTACCCAATCGGCTACAATAAACCTTAATACTCATTCGGGAACAGCAGTCGATTTCTTAATGGAAGGCGTTGTTTCCGGTAACCGAAATGAATGTCATATAACAGTTACTGATCTTACAGGTCTGCAGCAATTTAAAGAAGCAGCAACTGTGTTCGAAGAGAAATATAACAGTATAATTGATAATATTCTTGATGTATATTACGAAACTACTGTTGATGGCACTATACTTGAAGTAAGCCCTTCGGTTACTATTATTTCGAAAGGGCAGCTCAGGCGGGAGGAACTTATCGGTAAATCGATACTTGATTTGTATGCTTTCCCCTGGGAAAGGGATGTACTGCTGAAGGAAATTTCCGAAAACGGAAGTGTAACCGATTTTGAACTGTATTTTCGCAATGCAGACGGCGAATTGGTCCCCTGCGCATTATCCTCCACTTTAAAATACAATTCGCAGGGAGGCATCGAAAAAATCGTTGGAACTATCCGGGATATTACAAAACGGAAAAAATCAGAAGAACTACTCAACGACAGTGAAGTTCATTTCCGCACACTTGCTGATAGTGGCCAGGCTCTTGTATGGCTTGCGGATACAGAGAAAAAAATCTATTATTTCAATAAACCCTGGCTCGAATTTACAGGCATCACTGCCGGACAGGAATCGGGCCTGGACTGGGTCGAAAGTTTACATCCTGATGACAGGAAAAGGGTATTGGACGTTTTTTCAAGCGAAAGCGATAAGCAGAATAAGTTCAGTATCGAATTCCGGATAAGGCATTTCAGCGGGGAGTTTCACTGGATACTCAACGACGCCTCACCACGCTACAACAGTAAAGGCGAATACATTGGATATATTGGCCAATGCCTTGATATTAATGAGTCGAAATTATCGGAAAAAGCCCTGAGAGATAGTGAATTGCGTTTTAGCCAGGTAACCGCCGGCTCCGGAATATGGGTGTGGGAAGTTGATGCAAACGGATTAATTACCTATGTGAGCGGCACAACTGAAACTCTACTTGGATATAAACCTGATGAACTAATTGGTAAAAAATATTTTTATGATTCCTTTGAGCCGTCAGTTAAAGAAGAACTCAGGAATGCAGCATTCAATGTTTTTAAAAATAAGGAGACTTTTATCCGTTTTATAAATCCCAATGTTCATAAAAAAGGCCATAGTGTAATTCTTGAAACCAGCGGAGTGCCTGTGCTCGATGAGTACGGCAACCTAACGGGCTACAGGGGTACGGATAAAGATATCACCAGGCATTTCCGGGCTGAAGAAGACCTGAAAAGCAGTGAGTTTAAATTCCGGAACCTTTTCGAAACCATGTCGCAAGGTGTTATATACCAGGATATTTCAGGTGAAATAATTTCCGCAAATCCTTCGGCCCTCAGTATTCTCGGCTTGAGTATTGAAGATGTTATAGGTAAATATACGATTGATCCGAACGGAAATGCTATTCATGAAGATGGTTCCCTTTTCGCAAGCGAAGATCATCCTTCGCTGTTATCTTTACAAACCGGTATTGTAAGTGAGGCTGTTATGGGTGTTTTAAATCCTGTAAAAGGCTATTATTACTGGATTAAAGTGAGTGCTATTCCCGAATTCAGGCAAGGCGAAACAAAGCCTTTCAGGGTTTTTACCACTTTCGACGATATCAGCCAGTTGAAAGAGAGTCTCTATGAACTGAGTATTGTTAATCAGAGCCTGGAAGTACGCGTGGAGCAGCGGGCTCAGGAAATTCGCCAGTTTGCAAATATGCAAAAAGCGATTCTTGATAATGCCGGGCTAAGCATTATCTCCACATCTGCCGATGGTGTAGTTCAAACCTTTAATGCCGCTGCTGAAAAAACGCTCGGATTTACGGCAGCTGAAGTGGTTGGCAAGGTTACTGCCGATTTTTTTCATGATAAGGATGAACTCCAAAAGTATGCTTCGGAGAGAAGTATCAAGAGTGGTTCTATTATTCCGCCTGACTTTTCGGTTATTACCGAAATACATAAGTTGCATCCTTCACGTACTTTAGATTGGAATTATATACATAAAAACGGTACTGTATTCCCTGTTAAGCTTACTGTATCGTCCATTGAAGGCGAGGATGGAGTGGTTGTTGGTTATATAGGCGTTGCAATGGACGTTACTGTTGAGAAAAAGGCAATGGAATTCATACGTTTGAGTGAGGAACGTTTTCATGCTATGTTCCACAACCATGCTGCTGTTATGTTCCTGGTTAATCCTGATACAGGGCTTATAATTGAAGCGAATAATGCTGCTGCTGCTTTTTACGGATACAATTTCGAAGGTGATGAAAAAGTTCATATTAGTAATATCAATATCCTGTCGCGCGAAGCCTTAGCGAAGGAAATGAAAGAAGCTGTGCTACAACGCCGCAACTATTTTATTTATAATCACAAACTGGCTTCAGGAGAAATAAGGATAGTGGAAGTTCATTCGTCGCCTATTGACGTTGAAGGAGATAAACTGCTTTTCTCAATTATTCACGATATAACAGACCGCCGCGAGGCTGAGGAACTTTTAAGAAAAAGCGAAGCCGAAAACCGTGC
>CAZOXJ010000147.1:0-2606 GCA_964583325.1 uncultured Lentimicrobiaceae bacterium | reverse complement strand
ATTGCCGAAAAAGCTCTGCAATGGAACGAATCGCTCCTCAAGAAAATGACGGAATCATCGCCACTGGCATTTCTTGTTGTCGATAACCGCACGGATGAAATTCTGTATACCAATCACCGGTTTTTCGAAATATGGGGTATCACCCATCTCGAAGAGCAGGTTCAGAAAAGAGAGCTTAAAAATAATGATATAATTCCCGACTGTTTACCGGTTTTAAAAGATATACCGGCATTTGCCGCTTCGTGTGCGCCACTGCAACAAATTGATAATCTTTCTGTTCTGGAAGATGAAATTCCGTATATCGATGGTCGTACCATACGCAGATTTACAACTCAGTTAAGAGATGATGATGGACAGTATCATGGTCGTTTGTATATTTTTGAGGACATCACAGAGCGAAAATCCACGGAGCAGTTTATCCGTATACAACGCGACCTGGCAATTAAACTAAGCGCATGCTCTGATTTGAACGAAGCGCTGGCACTGTCACTTGATTCGCTTTTGCAATTTGATGTTATCGATGGGGTAGGTATTTTTCTGCTCAATACGGAAGCCAAGGTGTTTAACCTCACCGCACATAGTGGGATTTCAGAGCACTATATTCAATTACTTTCAACAGTGAGAACCGATTCGCTTTTTGGTGAGATTGTTCTCATAGGTAAACCGTATTATGGAACTTTCGAGGAAATTGTTGGCCGCGCTTTCCCATCTTCTGAAAGTTCCGGCTATCATCATGTAGGTCTAATCCCGATTAAATTCGAGGGAAGAGTTATAGGTTCATTCAATGTTGGTTCGAAATCAGTTCAGGGATTTCCCGAAAACAGTATCATCCCGATCGAATCACTGGCATTGCAGGTAGGGGGTGCCATATCCAGGATCAATGCCGAAAACGCTCTTTTGTCGAGCCAGTTGAATTTCAAAACCCTCTTCGACACAATTGACGATTTCCTGTTTATCCTGGATACCGATGCAAACATAATGATGACCAATCCTGTAGTTCAGAAAAGACTGGGTTATACTTCAGAAGAATTACAGGAATTGGATTTCTTTAAAGTGCATCCTTCCAAATATCAAGAAGATGTAAGGATTTCTGTAAAAGAAATGATTGCCGGCAGTGCTTCCTATTGCTCAATACCGCTTAATGCTAAGGATGGAACCCATATTCCGGTCGAAACACGCGTGATAGCCGGAAGATGGGATAATAAGGATGTGCTTTACGGCATGTCGCGCGATATCACCGAACTGCGCAAAACCGAAAAAGAGCTTCAGCTGCGCGAATCGTATCTCTCCGCTGTAATCAACAATCATCCCGGCATGTTCTGGATGAAGGATCTGAACGGGAAGTATCTGCTTGTTAATGAACAAAATGATAAACTTTTACGATTGTTTACAACACAGCCAGGCGACACTATTTTAGGCGCTACGGACTTCGATGTTTTTCCGGAAGAGGAGGCCCAACGATATCTCGATGAGGATTTGCAGGTTATTGATTTGCGGATACCATTGATTATCGAGGAACAAAAAGTTGTTGATAATCAAGTGGTCTGGTATGAAAAGTCAAAGTTTCCCGTGGTTGACAAACGTAACGAGGTTATCGGCGTTTCTGCCTATGCAATTGATATTACTGAACGCAAAAAAACAGAAGTAGCCCTTAAAATGCAGAGTGCCGCTTTCGAATCATTTGCTTTTGCCATTATTATAACCGATATCAGGGGGATTATCCTTTGGGCTAATTCCAGTTTTTCTGATATCTCAGGCTATTCACTATCGGAAGTAATAGGTAAAAGCTCGGGTGAGTTGCTACGGTCGGGTAAGCAGGATAAAGCCTTTTACGACAAATTGTGGAGTAGTGTGCTGAGCGGTAAAATATGGACCGGCGAATTAATTAATAAAAGGAAGGACGGACAACTTTATGCGGAAGAACAAACGATAACCCCGGTATTGGATCAAAATGGCAATGTTTCACATTTCATCAGTATTAAAATTGATATCACCAGCCGAAAGGAAATGGAAAAGGCTTTGCGCGAAAGCGAAGCCCGGTGGAATTTTGCACTCGAAGGATCAGGCGATGGCGTATGGGATTGGAACGCACTCACCGATGAAGTGTTTTTCTCAAAACAATGGAAAGAAATGTTTGGATATTCGGATGGGGAAATAGGTAATACTCTCAGCGAATGGGACAAACGCGTGCATCCCGATGATAAAGCCCAGTGTTATGCCGATCTCGAAAAACATTTTACCGGGATTACCGAAATATATATGAACGAGCATCGCGTGCTGTGCAAAGATGGATCATACAAATGGATTTTCGACAGGGGTAAAGTTGTTAATTGGCAACCTGATGGCCGCCCGCTTCGTGTTATTGGAACGCATACCGATATTTCGGGGCGTAAAAAAACAGAACAATCGCTGCTGGCAGCTATCGAAAAGGAGAAAGAACTGAACGAACTGAAATCGAAATTTATTTCTGTTGCCTCCCACGAGTTTCGTACGCCTTTGTCAACCATACTGGCTTCGAGCGAGTCGCTTGGTTCATATTGGGACCGGATGACCGCCGAACAGCGTGAGCTGCGATTCAGTAAAATCAGGCAACAAGTCGAACATCT
>CAZOXJ010000146.1:8796-10184 GCA_964583325.1 uncultured Lentimicrobiaceae bacterium | reverse complement strand
CTTAAACGCCGCAGGCAATTGAACCTTTGAACATTGAACTGTAGAAACCGAAACCCTTCAAACACCCTTTCGCATGCAAACCGCCGCTCTCATCATATTCATCATCACTTACATCGGTATTATTTTTACGCGTCTTCCGCGGATGAATATCGACAGGCCATCAGCAGCATTTTTCGGAGCGGTTGCAATGATACTTTTTGGAGTAGTAACTTTTGATGAAGCCATCAAAGCTATCGATTTCAATACCATTGCACTTTTACTTGGCATGATGATAATTGTGGCAACACTCGAGCTCGATGGTTTTTTTGAATGGATTGCAATCCGGACATTAGCCGTTGGCAAAACTCCTTTCAAACTTCTGGTAGTGCTCACGTTTACAACTGGCATTGCGAGCGCTTTCCTGGTTAACGATGCAGTGGTGTTGCTTTTTACGCCGGTAATAATTGGCATTTGCCGGTCGTTAAGGGTAAATCCTATTCCGTTTCTTATCGCTGAAATTCTCTCAGCCAACATTGGTAGTGCCATGACCATGACCGGGAATCCGCAAAATATGCTGATAGGCATCAATTCAGGTATTTCGTACGGGCATTTCCTGCTTTACCTGCTTCCTGTTTCCCTGATCGGAATGGGTATTATTGTGTTTGCCGTAAAATGGTTTTACCCCTCGGTTATTACTACTCAATTCCCTGAAAAGTTAAATGCTGCAGTTCTTGAAACAGCCGATATTGAAGCGGGGAGAACATTCAACTACAGCTCCATGCGAACTTCAGTTCCGATATTTTTACTTGTAATTGTTTTATTCTTTTTGAGCCGGCTGCTGAATTTATCTATTCCGCTGATTGCTTTGATAGGTGCTTCGCTTATATTGCTTTTGGGCCGCATAAAACCATCCAAAGTTATCCGGCAGGTCGACTGGGTGCTTCTTCTTTTCTTTGCGTCGCTGTTTATCGTGGTGCATGGGGTTGAAAAAGCCGGACTCATGGACCAGCTTTTAAACCATGTTTCACTCACCGAAAACGGAGCCGGACTGGCGGCCATCCATGCGGTAAGTTTGCTGCTTTCGCAGATAGTAAGTAATGTGCCCTTTACGGTGGTAATGCTTCCGATAATGAAAACAGCCAATAGCGAAATGCTTTGGCTGGCTTTGGCATCAGCTTCCACTTTAGCCGGAAATGCAACAATTATCGGGGCTATGGCTAACCTTATCGTAATTGAGACAGCCGAAAGCAAAGGTGTAAAAATAAAGTTTATGGAATTTTTCCGTATCGGGATTGTAGTCACGATTTTATCGATGCTACTCTCATTCGGGATTATTTACTTTGAAATGTTCCTCAGGTAATTCCTGTCAAGAACCACCCTTGTTTTTTCATCCCTAACCCCCAAATCCT
>CAZOXJ010000146.1:6213-8696 GCA_964583325.1 uncultured Lentimicrobiaceae bacterium | reverse complement strand
CCTAGAAAGGAAGGTCGTCCTCAACCGGTGCCGCATTAAATGAAGCAGGAGCATCGTTAGGTATCTGTGGTGATGACGTTGTTTGAACAGGAGCTCCGGCACCTTGTTTTTCAACACGCCACGATTTGGCTTCGGTAAACCAACGACCGTTGTATTCGCGGCTTTCAATATCAAAAAATACTTTTACTGTTTCGTTTAAAGCCAATCCTGCCTGATCAATTTTATCGCCCCACAGGGAGAAACAAATTTTCTTAGGGAACTGTCCGTCAGCAATTTCAATAATAAATTCCTGTTTGCGCCATTCGCCGTTGCGGCCTTGTCCGGTTACCAAAGGTAACAAATGAGCTATTTTTCCAATGATTTCCATATCAAATAAGTATGTAATTATAGTGCGAAAATAGGACAAAAAATCTGATCCGGGGGTTGATGTTTATAAATATATTTGAAGTTTGGCTTAAGTATTACTGTACCTGTGGAAATGGAAAAATACTTTCCATAATGCTTGTTTTGTCATGAATAAGGTTTGGCTAAAGGAATCTGACGAAAAGACTGCTCTTCATTACGCATAGTTTTTATCTTTGCAATAAAATTACCATGAGGACAAAGATTTCAAATCTTTTACGGAGCTTAGGCATTTTATATTATACAGATAAAATCAGGTTTTACCTTCACTATATCAAACGATATAAAAGCATTAGCAAGTACAAAAAAGAGAATCCTGATGTTGCCTTTCCTCCGGCCTACCTTATGTACGAATCCTTTGATCTGAATTACGAAAGCTATTACGCCAGCAGCCGGAAAACAGCTTCGTGGCTTCTGGATCATTTTCGCAACCATTATGAGCTCAGGAATATAAATATACTGGATTGGGGTTGCGGTCCGGCCCGTATCGTTCGCCATCTGCCTGGATTACTCGACAAATCATGCTCCGTTTATGGAACCGATTATAATCCGAAAACAATTGCCTGGGACAAAAAAGCTTTACAAGGGATTAATTTCAACCTCAACAGTGCCGAGCCGCCACTGCCTTATGTAAATGAGTCATTTGATATCATTTACGGTATTTCTATTTTTACGCATCTTCCCGAAGATTTGCATTACAAATGGTTTAACGAACTGCTGAGGGTCAGTAAAAACGGTGGTATTATTTTCCTTACGCTTCATGGCAATGCATTTAAAGCAAAACTTACGCCGCCGGAGCAGGAAGTTTTTGATTCAGGTTCCCTGATAATTAAAGGGAATACAAAAGTAGGGCATCGCACTTATGCGGCTTTTCACCCTGAACCCTTTGTTAAAAAGCTTTTCGGGAACAATACGATTCTTGAGCATATTGAAGGCGATATTTCTAACGGAAAACCTCAGCAGGATATCTGGATATTGAAAGTTGTAAAATAACAGATCAGTATTTTAGAAACAATTCGCAGGAGAAGAGTGTTTTATCATACCATTTCTGTTCCATCGTGTGGAGAAATCCACGGTAGGAAACCAAAGAAATGATTTAACAGGGAACAGATTTTAACAGCAGTCAGCTGATTTTTTTAATACTAAGCATTCATACCTATGAACATTGAATGGTTACTCGAATTCAATCCGGTGCTGTTGGCATTAGGAGCCACTTTGTTTACCTGGTTTCTGACAGCCTTAGGCGCATCCATGGTTTTTTTCTTTAAAACCATTAACAAGAAGGTCCTTAATTCGATGCTGGGATTTGCAGCCGGGGTAATGATTGCTGCCAGTTTCTGGTCGTTGCTTAAACCTGCAATCGAAATGGCGGAGGAAAACGGTTCCATTCCCTGGGTGCCAGCGGTGGTTGGATTTTTAGGAGGAGGAGCATTTCTTTTATTGGTTGATAAACTTCTGCCTCACCTTCATATGGGATTAGCAACCGATAAAGCGGAGGGTATAAAAACCACCTGGCAACGCAGTGTATTGCTGGTGCTTTCAATAACGCTGCACAACATTCCGGAAGGACTAGCCGTTGGGGTAACTTTCGGCGCATTGGCAAATAATCCGGATGCAGGTATGCTGGCAGGTGCTATTGCGCTTGCCGTTGGTATCGGGCTGCAGAACTTCCCTGAAGGGGCCGCTGTTTCAATCCCTTTGCGGAGAGAAGGATTTTCACGACTTAAAGCTTTTAACTACGGTCAGATGTCAGGAATTGTTGAACCCATTGCCGGAGTGTTGGGAGCTTACCTGGTTTTAACCATAACGCCTATACTTCCATATGCACTTTCGTTTGCTGCCGGTGCAATGATTTTTGTAGTAGTGGAAGAGCTGATTCCCGAATCGCAAACCGGAAACGAAACCGATTTATCCACCATAGGCGCTATGCTTGGTTTTGCAACTATGATGCTGCTGGATGTGGCGCTTGGATAGACTTATAATATGAAAATTGTAATATTGATTTATAGAAGGGGTGACAAGGCGAGGGGCGACAAGGCGAGGGGCGACAAGGCGAAGGGCGACAAGGCGAGGGGCGACAA
>CAZOXJ010000146.1:0-6113 GCA_964583325.1 uncultured Lentimicrobiaceae bacterium | reverse complement strand
CAAGGCGAGGGGCGAAAATATCTACCTAAACAAGAATTTCTATTCAGAGACTGTCTATATTCTATAAACTGCTTTGGTACGAATTAATTGTATTCTATCACATTAGGAGTCGAAATGCGCTTGAATAACACAATATCGGGTAATACCTGTAGATTTAGTAGAGCTTCGCTACCCACCTACCTTCTTTACGCAGGTAAACTGCAGGCGGGGATTCCGCTCACCCTGACAGAAATACAAGCTGAAATCCATTTTAATAGTTTGATGCGGAATATTGACAGCCTCTCCAGGTGTTATTTGCTCACTTATCGCCAACAAAAAAGGCTGCCCCGAAAACCGGGACAGCCTTTTTTTAAAACAGCAGTTAAATACTATTTTTTTGTGAATTTAATGTTCGAAATGCCTTTGGCGGTTTGTGTCTGAAGAAAATAAACCCCTGATGCCATTTTGCTGATATCAATTGATTTACTGTTGCCGGTAAACACAACTTTACCATTCAGGTTCATAACGGTTACTTTTACGATCTGATCGTTTGCCATGATGTTCAGCACATTTTCGGCAGGATTTGGATACACCATTACAGCTACTTTATCCAACTCATTAATACCTACTGAAATGGAAAGCATACATGGAACATCCAGCTGGCTGTTTTCAGGGTCGTTGTTCAGAATCCTGATAGTGCCTTCATAAACGCCGTAGGTAAGTCCGGTCGAATTAAACGTAACTTCAAGTACTTCGTTGCCGGCAGGAGGAATTGTTCCGCCCATTGTGCTAACCGAAAGCCATTGTGGAGTTGCGTCACCCGAAAGGTTAGCCCTGATATTCCAGTTGTAGGCAAGGTCAGGATTGTTCGAAAGATGCGACCAGCCAACACCGGTGCTCAGGTAATCGCCATTTGGATTGCTTGGTCCGCCATCGGTACCTGGAATAAAGATTCCGGCATCCAATTGGGTAAACTGGTAAGCCACCCAGATATCCTGCCCGTTTAATACTAACGGGGTAGTAAGAACAATAGTGTTCCATGACTGAACATCAGGAGTAAATGTTTGTGAGTGCAGCAAAGCACCTGGTTCATAGCTGTTAGCCATACCGAAAATTTTCAAAGTCATTTCGTTACTGCCAACATTCAGGTTGTTGATATATACTTCAACTGATTCAATAACCATACCTGCATAAGGAAGTACCATTGCATTCGGGAAGCGGGCAGCTACTGAAACTGTAATTGGAACGCTATTCCAACCAACTGCTGATGCGTTATCGCCATCATAATTCAGAACAGCGGTTGCATCAGGAGCTTTTGATGAACCGTTTGTAGCTGTGGCTGAGCAATTGGAAAGTGAAAGAACTTTACTCTGTTTTGGAGCAGCAGCTTCAGGTGCAATTGCCTGGTCGGGTGAATCGGATCCGTAAAGGATATTGATGTCGTATGTGAGGTCAGCGGTTCCGGTGTTCGATATGGTTAGTTCCTGCATGTTAGTGGCTGATACATCCATAAATGCTGATAAACTTGTTGGGTCAACACTGATGGTAGCTTCGCTGGCGGCACCAAGCTGAACAAAATACACATCGTCAAAATAATATTTTGGTACTTCAGTTGTTCCTGATTTTTCGCCTGCAAAAAAGTCAACGCCACCAAGCTGTTTGGTTCCGCCTGTTGAGCTTGCTTCGTTGCTGAACGGCCATTCGTGAACCATTACACCATTAACATATAACTGAATGTTATCATTGTCGAGGTCGATCATATGTTTAATCTCGAACCAGGTAGCTTTAGGATATGTGAAAGGAATGGCTGTAGCGCTTCCGGCAAGCAATTCGCCGGCGCCGCTGGTGCGGAGGTAAACTTCCATAGCGTATTCAATACCTGGAGATTCAAAATGCTGCAGGTTGTAATAACCGCATTTGTCAGCTTCAAGGTAAGCCCACCACGATAGTTCGTATTTGCCTGTTGTTTTATCACCAAGTTTAAGAAGAAGGTCAGTTGCACCGCCGGTTTTATCTACCAAAGCCGATTGTGATGAACTGTGGCTGAAATCAGCTTTAATTAAAGCATCCTCGCCTGTTCCTGGAGCATTGCTCCATGTTGTGTACCATACCGGATTTTCTACTGCCAGGTAGCTGTTGAGTGGATAGGTTTCCATGTCATCTTCCAACAGAACGGTAGGCATAACCTGGAACATTACATCATCGAAGTAGAATTTTGGTAGTTCACCGGATCCTGATTTTGCGCCGGCATAAAAGTCAACTCCACCTAATTGTAAAGTACCTGTTACTGAACCAGCCTGGTAACTGAACGGCCATTCGTCAACCATTACGCCGTTAACGTAATATTTAATAAGGTCAGCGTCAAGGTCGATAAGATGTTTTACTTCGAACCAGGTATCTACAGGGTATGTGAAAGGAAGAGCGGTTGCGCTGCCGGCAAGCAGTTCGCCGGCTCCACCGGTACGGAAATAAACTTCCATGGCAAATTCAATGCCCGGCGACTGAAAATGCTGCAGGTTATAATATCCGCAGTTGGCTGATGAAACGTACATCATCCATTTCAGCTCATAATTGCCCGAAGTCTTATCGCCTAACTTAAGGAGGAGGTCAGTAGCTCCGCCTGTTTCGTCAACCAAAACTGATTTGGCAGGACTATTGGCGAATGCATCGCTGATTTTTGCATCTTCACCGGTGCCGGGAGCATTGCTCCAGGTTGTCCACCAGGTTGGGTTTTGTACAGCCAGGTAATCTCCAACTGCATAGGATTCAAAATTATCGCTGTAAGGCAGAGTCTGAGCTTGTACTCCCAGCACTGAAAAAGCGACTGCAATAAGTAATAAAGTAAATTTTTTCATTGGTGTAAATTTTTGTTAGTAAATTGATTTGATCCACAAATGTATGTTATATATTCCGGATATAACATTCTGTTTAGTTAATGAAATGCTATTATTCATTCTAATTTCTGAAATGTTATCAACAATTTCAATTTTGATGAGTGAATTTTGATGAATAATGAAATCATTAGCAGTTTCGACTGCTGGTCTCCTATTTAGCTTAACAGTAATAATTTAACTTTGTTTACGTTTTTTACTACTGTTCGGTACCCGAAATATGAAAAACATTCGGATTGGTCGTTATAAAATACCAATGAATGGTTTGCTATTTTTGCAATTAAAAAACACTCTCCATGGCCGATACCCTTTTATTGATTGTTGATGTTCAGAATGCAATTGCGGATCAGAAACCATATTTGTTTGACGAAGTGCTTTCAAACATTAAAACCTTGCTTCAGAAATTCAGGGAGTTGAAACAACCTTTGATTTTTATACAGCACGACGATGGAATAGGGTCGGAGCTGGAAGTAAATACCCATGGCTGGGAAATAGTTGAGGATATTACGCCTTTGCCAGGCGAAAGGGTTATTCCGAAAAGGTATAACAGCGCTTTCAGGGAAACCAGCCTCGAAAAGGAGCTCCGCGATACGGGGATAAAAAAGCTTGTTGTAGTTGGGCTGCAAACTGAATTTTGCATTGATACTACTATACGTGTAGCATTCGAAAAAGGATTTGAAGTGATAATTCCTGAGCTGACCAATACAACAGTGGATGGCAAATTTCTGAAAGCGAAAGACATATATGAGCATCACCGCCACCTTTTCAACAACCGATTTGGTAAGATTGTGAAATTGGAAGAGGTGTTGGATTAAGTAAAGACTGTGGAATTGTGCAGGTGATATGCGTTTAATGATACCAACTATAATACGTTTAAAATAACCCGCGTTAGGGTAAGGATTGGTTAAAAATTTATAAGTTTGCTGATAATTAGATCGGAATTTTTACTGCAAAGCAACGGGAGCCGTGCGTTGGTGAAAACATACAGTTTATTTAACTTTAGTGTATTTGCGATGAAAAAACTTATTTATCTGGTTACAGTGTCATGCATTATCCTTGTTTCAGCATGTAAAAAAGAAGTTGCCAGGGAGCACCATTATGCGGATATAAGGTTCGATAGCACAAAAAACATCCTGATGCATTCAGCTGAAGGTTATGCCCGGATACTTTCAAACGGAGGTGTTGCAATCCTTAATTCCGGATTTTGCTGGAGCCGGTATTCCAATCCTGTCCTAAGTGATGGTTTTGTTCTGGCTAATGACAGCGTCATAATAACGGATTTAATAAGTGATCTGGAGCCCGACACAAAGTATTACCTCAGGGCATTCACTTATAACGAAACGGACACATCCTATTCGAATGAGATTTCAATTACAACCTGGAACGGGTTATTAACTGATATTGATGGTAATATATACCGAGGGGTACAGATCGGAAACCAGGGCTGGATGGCTGAAAATCTTCGCACCACCAGGTATAAAGATGGTACTCTGGTTAAACCTGCGGGGGCTCTGTATAATTCATTCTGGTATGGCGAGGGGCATACCTATGCGTCCGACAGGGAAGCTGACCTTGATCAGGACGGCGATCTCGACGCTGAGGATGGTAAGTTATATATCGAAACATACGGATTGCTCTACACCTGGCATGCAGCCACCAATTACAATTATTTTAAAAACGGGGACAGCACCAGCACTGAGGCTAACCTGTTAATTAACGTTAAGGATGTATGCCCCGAAGGCTGGCATTTGCCTGTAAAAGCTGAATTCCAGGAACTGGTTTCATGGGTTGAGGGTAAAAGTGAAGTTTTAAAGTCCACCGACTTATGGTATGTAAATCCGGGAAACAATATTTCCGGATTTAATGCCAAACCCGGAGGCTCAAGAGGATATGACGGTGAATATCATAATCTTACAGCTTCTACCACTTTTGTGTCATCCGAGTCGGGAAATTCGGCCAATGGGGTAGTTATGTGGATAATGGCAAACAGCAATAGTCCGACCATATCCATAGCAGGTAAAGAAGGGGCTGCAGCCGTGCGTTGTGTAAAGGACAGATAAGCCCCATGGCAGTGCTGATTAAAAACTCAGACGTTTATTTCACCTTGAAGCACGTGTTTGAACAACAGGCGGAATAGTAAATATCATTGGTTCGTGTTGATCGGTAACAGTATACTGATTTATTAATTTATTGCATCCCTCAGGCTAAGTTTGACGTATTTTCCAAAAAATCATAGAAATACATTATTTTTGTAGTCTACAGTTTGCATCCTTAAAATAGGAATCTGTAAATAGGAACCTGGCGCAGACTGAATTTTTTATTTACCAGGAGAGGAAAATACAGTGCTTAAAACAATCAGTTGGTTTGCATTCCTGTGGTGGAGTATGTTGATACCCAGGTTTAAACTCAAAAAACTTAACAGACAGGGAAAAGTAACCGAGAGGGATGCTTTAGCGCATGCTATAGCTCGTAATTGGGCACAAAAGGGCCTTGCCATGAATGGCTCATCAATACAGGTAAGCGGAATTGAAAATATTCCCCTCACCGGCGGGTTGCTTTTTGTTGCCAATCACCAGAGTAATTTCGATATACCAATCCTTGTGGGGCATGTTCCCCGCGATAAAGGCTTCATTGCCAAACTGGAGTTGTTAAAAGTTCCATCTTTCAGCCGGTGGATGAAATATATCGGCTGTATTTTTATTGACAGAAACGACGCACGTCAATCCCTTGAAACCATTAACGATGCTGCTGAGCGTATAAAAGCCGGCCATTCGATGGTTGTTTTTCCCGAAGGAACGCGCAGTGCCGATGGTACGGTTGGTAAATTCAGAGCCGGCAGCCTGAGGTTGGCGGTTAAATCGGGTGTACCCGTAGTGCCTGTAACCATCATAGGCTCAAAGGATATTATGCCAAAAGGAAGTTCGCTTATAAAATCGGCTGCCGTGAAAGTTATTGTTTCGCCGCCACTGATGCCTGAAGAATATGTGGGTATAGACTCCAACCAGATTGCCGAAAAAGTAAGAAGCATTATTGTTTCAAATATGAACCAGGTAATGGGTTGAATTTTATTCCCTTCGGTTTATTTATTGGCGTTACTTATTTCATAAGCAGCGCAATAGCTTTCCACACTCAGAACAATACTATCATTTTGCAAACAACTGGTTCAGCTGCTTTGTTAATTATTGTCAAAGTATGCCCTTAAACAAACTGAAACAAAAATTATTTGGCACAGCACCTGCCAAA
>CAZOXJ010000145.1:0-10199 GCA_964583325.1 uncultured Lentimicrobiaceae bacterium | reverse complement strand
ACAATTAAAAATAAATACTTCAACTAGATACTTATTCTCACATAGTGGCGCCTTTTAATTGTCACTGATAAAAATTTAAATAAATCTCCTGAAATAAACATGCAATACGATCCTATTAAACGTTCGCTCGGCAGCGTTTTCAACAGTACCCCGTTTTTACGAAAAGTATTTTACCGCCTGCTCGACCTGTTGCTTTTGCGGTCGTGGCACATACGGCGCGAAATTAAAAAATGGGCTGCCACAGCTCCTAAAGATGCGATGATACTCGATGCAGGATCGGGATTCGGGCAGTATGACTTTTATATGTCGTCGAAAAATGCCGGATGGAAAATCAGGGGCGTTGATGTAAAAGAGGAACAAATTGCTGATTGCAACAATTTCTTTAAACGCATTGGCCGTCACAATGTAACTTTCGCATACACTGACCTCACTGCTTTTACCGATGCATCGGCTTACAACCTGGTACTTTCCGTTGATGTTATGGAACACATACTGGAAGATGTGCAGGTGTTTAAAAACTTTCATGCTTCGCTCAAACCAGGCGGAATGGTGCTTATTTCGACTCCATCGGACCAGGGTGGAAGCGATGTTCATGATCATGATGAGGAATCCTTCATCGAAGAACATGTACGCGATGGATACAATATCAACGAGATACAGGAAAAACTGAAACTTGCCGGTTTCAGCCGGACCGAAGCCCGCTATCAATACGGTAAACCAGGTCAGTTCAGCTGGAGGCTTTCGATGAAATACCCTATCCTGGCTTTAGGGAAAACCAAATTATTCTTCATTGTATTGCCATTTTATTACCTGATCACCTTTCCGGTTTGCCTTGTTTTGAATTATATTGATGCAACAGCAGATCATAAAACCGGAACCGGGCTGGTAGTGAAAGCATGGAAATAAATGCCTTTTAAAGGCTTAATCAAAAGCGGGAATTGCATCGGCTTTTTATTAAACCGGTTGCGCCTAGTTTTTACATTTATCTGCTTTTAATCCTGATTGTCTAAATAATTCACGTTTTGAACCTACCGTTTTTCATAGCACGCAGGTACCTCATTTCGAAGAAATCGCACAATATCATTAATTTGATTTCGGGCATTTCGATGGTTGGCGTAGCCGTGGGAACAGCAGCTCTGATTATCGTGCTGAGTGTTTTTAACGGGTTCGAATCAGTAGTAAAATCTCTGTTTTCGGTATTTGATCCTGATATTGAAATAACCATTGTTCAGGGAAAGACTTTCCATTCCAACCAGGTTAATGAGGACCAGATCCGTTCGTTGCCGGGCGTTATCAGTTACACCGAAGTAGTTGAGGAAAATGCGTTGCTGTATTATAAAAAACAACAATACCTTGCTACTATCAAAGGAGTTGACTCCCTTTACCAGCATAACAGTCCGCTCGATTCGCTGCTTGTTACCGGAGAAATGACGTTGCAGGACGACAGTCTCGATTTCGCCGTCCCCGGCTACGGAATTGCCTATTTTCTGGATATTGATATGAATGCTCCCGATAACTTTATTTCCGTTTATATCCCTAAACGGAAAGGAAATATAACCGGTATGCCGCAGGAATCCTTTTATAGTGAGCTGATCCGGCCCATCGGTATTTTCTCTGTTCAGCAGGATTTTGACGATAAATATATGCTTGTTCCCCTGCGTTTTGCAAGAAGGCTTCTCGATTATTCCGACGAAGTTACCAGCATCGAACTACGACTTGCGAAAGGAGCAGACACCAGGAGCATACAGGAAAAAATTGCTACAATTGCCGGACCTGAATTCAGGGTTCAGAACCGTTTTCAGCAGCAGGAAGTTCTCTATAAAATTATGAAAACTGAGAAATGGGCTGTTTTTCTGATACTTACTTTTATACTTATCGTTGCATCATTCAATGTGGTTGGTTCGCTAACCATGCTTATTCTCGACAAGCAAAAAGATATCGGAATACTTCGCAGCCTGGGAGCACGTGATGCCACCATCAAGCAGATTTTCTTTCTCGAAGGTTTGCTAATTACTTTAACCGGCGCAATTGCAGGGCTAATACTCGGATTGCTGGTTTGCATCCTGCAGCTTAAATTCGGTTTTGTAAAATTACAGGGCGGCGGATCTTTTATTATGGACTCGTATCCTGTACAGGTGATGCTTACTGATTTTATATATGTTTTTATAACAATTGCCCTGATAGGTATTGCTTCGGCCTGGTTACCGGTTAAACGAATTTCGGTAATGCTCAGGAAACCTGTTTGATACAGTAAAAGCCAGAATTAACTCCATTACTTTTTCTTAATCCTTACATTCCTATTGGATTTGCAAAATCAGCCGGTTTTGCTTTCGAAAAAAAATCATTTTCTTAGTCAATTTATGGCATATTTTTCTCAAAGGGTATGGATAAATAAATATCTTTGTTGCCTAAATATTAATCCATTAAGCAAAATTCCTGATGAAGAAATTTTTACAGCTAAGCTTAGCCGCCTGGCTACTGTGCGTTTTATTTTTCACTGGTTTAAGCCTGAGTGCAGCCAATGAAATTACTTTAACCCCTTCGGGCAGTAACAGTACAATTGTTATTGAAAACACGTTTCACCGCATGCAGGTGTCGAATGTCATCAGCAGTTTTAATACGCTGTGGCTGAATACCGAAAAAGGTGAATTTGTTGAGATGCTGGCACCTTCGTATTCAAAAAGCAATGTGTTAGGGGCGCCTCAACTTCCGGTTGTAAGCAAATTGATCGAAATTCCGGCAGGAGCAACACCTGTTGTAAATATTATCAGTTTTGATGTAAAGGAATATAAACTTTCGGATTTTGGAATCTCACAAAAACTTTTCCCTGCCCAACCTCCGCAATCGAAAAGCAGTACTAAAAACGAACCATTCGCTTACAACCAGCAGTTGTACGAAACCAATAGCTTTTATGGCGAAGCCCTCGCCCGCGTTGAGGTTGCAGGATACCTGCGCAGCGTGCAGCTAGCCAACCTTATTATTTCGCCTGTTGAATACAACCCTGTTACCAACACCATTAAAGTATACAATAACCTGATAGTAGAAATACGCTTTGAAGGTGCCGACGAAGCGAAAACCAACGAAAATAAAGCCAAAACCCGTTCGCCATATTTCAGCAGCGTTTACAGAGACGTGCTCAATTACAATGGCGGCGATGCTATGCTCGATACATTGTCGAAATTCCCGGTAAAATATGTTATTGTCTCCGATCCTATGTTTCAGGTTGCACTGCAACCTTTCGTAAAATGGAAAACCAAACGTGGGTACAAAGTAATTGAAGCTTACACTAATAATGCTGCAGTAGGCAACACGTATAACTCGATCAAAGCATATCTTCAGAATATTTATACCTCATCAACAGCATCCGATCCGGCTCCGACTTTCGTTCTTTTTGTTGGTGACGTGGCACAGATTCCGGCATACAACTGCGGTTCCCATGTTTCCGACTTATATTATTGCGAGTACTCCGGTGATTATCTGCCCGAAGTGTATTACGGTCGTTTTTCGGCAAATAATGTTGCTGAATTACAGCCACAAATTGACAAAACCCTTCAGTATGAGCAATACCTGATGCCGGACCCTTCTTTTCTTAACGAAGTAGTAATGATAGCCGGTGATGATGCCAGCCACGAATTAACATGGGGCAACGGCCAGATAAACTACGGTACGACTTATTATTTTAATGAGGCGCACAATCTTATTTCACACACTTACCTGCAACCGGAACCAGCCGGAGGCAATTATTCGCAGAACATTCAGAACGATATCAGCAACGGCGTTTCCTACGCTAATTACACGGCTCACGGAAGTCCCGACGGATGGGCTAACCCTTCATTTTCCATTGCGGATGTTGCCAACATGACCAATGCCGATGAATACTGCCTGATGGTGGGTAACTGCTGCCAGACAAATACCTATAATCAGCACACTTTTGGTGAAGCGCTTCTGAGAGCTGAAAATAAAGGTGCCCTGGGATATATCGGAGCATCAAATAACAGCTACTGGGACGAGGATTACTGGTGGGGAGTAGGAAACGGACAAATACTTGCCAACCCGACTTACGAAGCCACCGGCTTGGGTGCTTACGACCGTACATTTCACGATCATGGCGAACCGATTGCTGAATGGTATAGCACAATGGATCAAATGGTGTTTGCCGGTAACCTTGCCGTACAGGAATCCAATTCAGGCATGAAACAATACTACTGGGAAATCTATTGCCTCATGGGCGATCCTTCGACCATGGTGTATTTCTCGGTACCGCCGGCCTTAACTGTTGATTACCAGCCATTGCTTCCTTTAGGGACACCTGCTTTTGAAATACAGACCGAACCATATGCCTATGTGGCCATAAGCAAAAACAATATTCTTCATGGCGTTGCCGAAGCTGATGTAAACGGAAACGCTGTTGTACAATTGCTTCCGTTTACTGAGCCTGGCTATGCGGATATCGTGATAACAAAACAAAACCGTGAGCCTTTTATCGACAGTGTTCTGGTGGCTTCGCCGGTGGGTCCTTACCTGGTGCTTGACGAATACATGGTTAAGGATAACGGGGGAAACAACAACCAGGTTCCCGAATTCGCCGAACCACTCACCATTGACCTTACTTATGATAATTTTGGCAATTCCGATGCAGTGAATGCCGTATCAACTATCAGCACAAATGATTTGTATGTTACACTTCCTGTAAACACCTATACATGGCCTTTAATTGCCAGCAACGGATCAGCTTCAGCTACCGATGCACTTACTATTCAGGTTAACGATTACATTCCTGATATGCATAATGCATATTTTACCATCACAACCCAGGCTGACACTAATGTTTTTACTTCAGGATTTGGCGTTACAATTTATGCGCCTAAACTGGTTAACGGAACGGTTACCCTCGACGATGTTACTTCCGGTAATGGTAACGGGCAAATTGATCCGGGCGAAACCATTTATTTTTCGGTTCCAACCACCAATGAAGGCCATTGTACATCCTCGGAAGTTATCACCCAGCTGTTTGTTTTTGGTGATTATGTTACTTCCGGTTCCACGGCTGCAAGTATCGGAACTCTCGCTCCCGCAGAAACAGGAAATTCCACTTTCAGCATAACCGTAAGTCCGGATGCGCCGAATGGCACTACATTTTCATTATACATTACAGCCACAGCAGGAGCATATAATTCAGTTTCAAGTTTAACGCCGGCAATCGGACCACAATACGAAGACTTTGAAACAGGTAATTTCCTGAAATACAACTGGCGTATGAAAGGCTCAAAGCCTTGGCTTATAAGCCCGTCGACCAAATACGAAGGTGCTTTCGGGGCTGTTTCAGGTAACGTTAACAATTCACAGAAAAGCGAAATGTATATTGAAGGTCAGGTGCTTTCAAGCGACACTATTTCATTCTTCCGCAAAGTATCGTCAGAAAGCGGATACGACTTCCTGAAATTTTATGTTGACGATGTTGAACTCGGAAGCTGGAGCGGTAACAAAGACTGGGCAAAAGTAAGTTATCCTATCCCTGTTGGATTCCATCGCTTCAGCTGGTCATACGAAAAAGATGATGCAACCATAGCTGGTCAGGATGCCGCATGGATCGATTACATCGAATTTCCGCCGTTCAGCCAAACTGCATCAGGACCTATAGCAATAAACGCTTTAGCTAATCCTCCTGCCATATGCGAAGGCGGTCAGTCGCAACTTTATATTTTCGCCTCAGGTGGCACAGGAGTTTACAGCTATAGCTGGACACCTGCTTCAACGCTCAACAATGCTGCCGTTTATAACCCGATTGCCTCGCCACTCGAAACCACAACCTACAATGTACATGTTACAAGCTCATTTTCGACTGCCGATGCAAGTGTTACCGTAAATGTGGAACCAGCACCGGAAGCCCCGGTTGTAACTGTTGAAACCGACCACTTAGTTTCGTCAGCCACTTCAGGAAACCAATGGTACAACAGCCAGGGATCAATTTCAGGAGCTACTGCACAAACTTACTTCCCTGCAAGCACCGATACCTATTTTGTTATTTCGAGCAGTACAGCAGGGTGTGAGTCGGATGCTTCCAACGAAGTTCTTTTTGGATTTACCGGAAAAATCACATGGGCTGAAAATGATTTCAAAGTTTATCCAAATCCGTTCACCGGAATACTTAACCTTGAATACAACCTGAAATCAGCAGGACAAATTAAAATTGTACTTTACAATTCACTGGGCAATGAAGTTGGAATAATTGAAGAAGGAGCAAAAACAGCAGGCAATCACAAAACTACTTTCGATGGCAGCCAGCTTCCGGCAGGAGTATATTACTGCAAGATTTTCAGCAATGACAATGTGCAGATGGCTAAAGTGGTAAAAAACAAATAATTCGAAACAACTCAACCTCTATATTAAATGAAAAATCTCTCAATTGTTTTATTGCTTCTGATCTGCTTAGCAGCAACATCATTTGCAGGCGACTGGAAACCCATACGATCACAACAGGCTGTGGCAGCCACTGTCGAACTTGTTTCATCTGATATTTCCACTTCAGTGATCCATTTCAAACTCGATGGTTTTTACCTCAACGAAGTAAAAACATCGCGTGGAAACGCTTACACTGTTTCCGTCGGTAATTCAACTCCGATACTGGATAAAAACGCGCCCGATTTACCTAAAATGACCACTTCAGTTATTATTCCTGATATGGCTATGATGGAAATCGAAATGGTAGCATCCTCGTTTGTTGAATATACAAATATGGAAATAGCACCTTCGAAAGGAAATTTTACCCGTGATATCGATCCGGCATCGGTTCCTTTCGAATACGGCAGGCCTTACAACGAAAATAAATTCTTTCCCGGCAGCGAATCGGGTTTGCGCGATCCCTTTATCCTCCGCGATTACCGCGGACAAACGGTAATTGCATACCCGTTCCAATACAACCCGGTTACCAAGGTATTGAGGGTTTATACCGATATCACACTTAAACTGAAAGTTGCCAATAACAACGGTTATAACGCTATCAGCCGCAGCCAGATGCCAACCCGCATCGACCCTGATTTTAACCAGGCATACAAAAGGGTTTTTCTGAACACAACATCTTTTGACTACACACCGGTAAGCGATTACGGTCGCATGTTGGTTATCAGTCACGCAAACTACCTGCAGGCGATGCAACCGTTCGTTGACTGGAAAAACAACATGGGGATAGAAACTGAAATGGTTGATGTGGCAACTGTTGGAACAACTTCTGCTGCTATAAAATCTTTTGTTGAAAATTACTACAATACCAATGGATTAACTTTCCTTTTACTGGTAGGCGATGGGCCCCAGGTACCAACTAACACTACCGGAAGCCTTGGCGGCCCTTCGGATAATGCGTATGGCTACCTGGCAGGCAACGACCACAATCCTGATATTTTTGTTGGCCGTTTCTCAGCTGAAAATGTTGACCATGTAATAACTATGGTTGAACGAACCATCGAATACGAAAAACAGCCATTAACCACCACAAACTGGTTTAATAAAGGAGTTGGTATGGCTTCTGATCAGGGTCCTGGTGATGATAATGAAATGGACTATGCTCATATGCGAAATATCCGTACCGATTTGGTTGGTTATACTTTTGAATCAATTGCTGAACTTTATGACGGATCGCAGGGTGGCGAGGACCTTCCAGGTAACCCTTCGCAGGCAAATGTTTCCACCGAGGTAAATGCTGGTCGATCCATTATGAATTATGTTGGACATGGCAGTGACAATGCCTGGAGTACAACGGGATTTTCGAGCACTAATGTTAACACGCTTACCAACAATCACATGTGGCCGTATATTTTCAGCGTGGCCTGTGTTAATGGAAATTTTGTCAGCGGTACCTGTTTTGCCGAAGCATGGCTGAGAGCTAAAAATGCAAACGGGCCAACCGGCGCTGTTGCTACACTTATGTCAACCATCAACCAAAGCTGGAACCCGCCTATGGACGGTCAGGATGAAATGAATGATATCCTGATTGAAGCGTATCCGACCAATATCAAACGTACTTTCGGTGGAATATCGATGAACGGCTGTATTAAAATGAATGAAGCCTATGGCGCGGCAGGTGATGAAATGACTGATACCTGGACTTTATTCGGCGATCCGTCGGTTATGGTTCGCACTGCCAGTCCTGAAGCTATCACAGCAACTCACGAAAACCAGATTTTCCTTGGAAGCACATCAATGGTTGTTAATTCGTCGGTTGAAGGTGCTTTGGTAGCTTTAAGCCTCGACAACCAACTGATTACTGCCGCTTTTGTTGAGAACGGCTTGGTTACCCTGAATTTCGATGCATTTCAATCGCCGGATACCGTTCAACTGGTAATAACCGCGTTTAACCATGTTCCTTATATCGCAGACCTTGCAATTATTCCGAACAACGGACCATATCTTATCTACAACAGCACTATCATTACGGATGCAGCATTCAATAACAACGGCCAGGCCGATTTCGGCGAAACCGTGTTTATGGATGTGGCTTTTACCAATATTGGAGTATTAAATGCTGACAATGTTACTGTTACTGTTACAACTTCCGATATGTATGTAACGCTGCTTGATTCAACTGATATTTATGCCGTTATCCCGGCTCATGATACGGTTGCGATGACTAACGCTTTCAGTTTCGCAGTAGCTGCTGATATTCCTGATATGCATGTTGTTCCTTTCCATTTTACGGCAGTTTCGGGCAGCGAAGTATGGGCAGGAAATTTCAGCATTACCGCTCATGCCGGAATATTGAAATATTTCTCCTTCTCTATTGACGATTATCAGACAGGTAATGGAAACGGAAAAGCTGAACCTGGCGAAACATTCGATGTTTCAGTGTTTATTAATAATTTAGGTACAGCACCTTTAACTAATGTTGAAGGACAAATTTCGTTCAACGATCCTTACCTTACACTCCTTTCGTCACCGGCTCAAAACTATGGCAACCTGGCAGCAGGAGAATCTGTTTCGCGCAACTTTACGCTTGAGGCAAGTGCTGACGCGCCTGACGGACAAGTTATACCGGTAACCCTCCTGATGACCGCTGATCTAGGAATGCAGGCACTCGACGTTTTCAACCTGGTAGTCGGACAAATTCCGGTTGTAGTAATCGACCTCGATGCAAACCATAATTCAGGTCCGGCGATACAAGCTTCATTAATTGCCAATAATGTATTTGCAGAATATAAAACCACCATGCCTGCTGACCTGAGCAATTATTCAACACTTTTTGTATGCCTTGGAGTAAGCACTAAAAAACATGTACTTACTACCAATGAAGGACAGGCACTGGCAGCATTTGTTGATGGCGGCGGCCGTTTATACATGGAAGGCGGCGATACGTGGTACTATGATCCTAAAACAGCTGTTCATCCCAAATTTAAAGCCAATGGTGTTATGGACGGCAGCAACGATCTGAACAGCGAAAGCGGGCAGACCGGGCAATTTGCTGAAGGATTAACATTTGCATACACCGGCGACAACGAATATATCGATCATGTTTCGGCTACTCCGCCGGCATTTAACCTATTCAAAAATGCAATGCCGGTATATATCACTGCCGTAGCTTACGACGCAGGTACTTATCGCACTATTGCATCGGCTTTCGAGTTCGGCGGCCTGGCAAACGGCGATGCTCCTTCAACAAAAAATGAATATATGCGCAGGATCATTGAATTTTTCGGAATTCTGGCTTCGCCATATACCGCTAACTTTATGGGCAGCCCGATCAATATCTGTGATGGCGGTTCGGTAACATTCAGCGATTATTCAACACCAGGAACCACATCATGGGATTGGACTTTCGAAGGTGGCGTTCCGGCAACCAGCAATGAACCAAGTCCGGTTGTAACCTATGCAACTACCGGTTTATACAATGTTACACTGGTAGTTTCGAACGGCACTTTCAGCGATACACTCGTAAAGGATGATTACGTATGGGTTGAATATTGTACGGATGTGAATGACAATAGGAATCAGGAAGTCAGCATTTATCCAAATCCTGCTTCTGATTTTGCTTCAGTTTCGTTTGGCAGCCTTTCGGGATCAGCTGAACTTGTACTTACTGATGCTATGGGGAAAACAGTACTTACCCTCAGCCAGATTGATGCTTCCAAAGCTTATACTCTCGACCTTTCCGGATTATCAGAAGGAATGTACTTTGCAACTATTACCGCCGGCGGACAGCAGGCAGTGAA
>CAZOXJ010000144.1:0-10401 GCA_964583325.1 uncultured Lentimicrobiaceae bacterium | reverse complement strand
GCAACATGTTCGCGCATTTCTTCAAGTGCAGCATAACTGTTGTCAGGATGCTGAATCTGAACGATTTCTACCTTGTCGAACTGGTGAAGGCGGTTCAATCCTCTTACGTCTTTTCCATATGAACCCGCTTCGCGTCGGAAACACTGCGAGTAAGCAACGTTTTTTAAAGGAAGGTCAGATTCTTTCAGCATCAGGTCGCGGTAAATGTTAGTAACCGGAACTTCAGCAGTCGGGATCATATAGAAATTATCAATTCCGACGTAGTACATCTGGCTGTCCTTATCCGGTAACTGTCCTGTAGCATATGCCGAAGCTTCATTAACCATCAGTGGCGGCTGTATTTCGAGGTAACCGGCATTTGCTCCTTCGTTAACAAAGAAATTAATGAGCGCGCGCTGCAACCGGGCACCCTGGCCTTTATAAACAGGGAAACCGGCACCGGTTAGTTTTACACCGAGTTCGAAATCGATAATGTCGTATTTTGATGTCAGTTCCCAATGAGGAACGGCATCTTCGCCAAGTACAGGTATTTCGCCCTCGCTGTAAATGGTTACATTATGCTCAGGGAGATAACCTTGTGGCGTTTCAGGGTGAGGTAGGTTAGGCAGGGTAACTAATAAATCATTTTGTTCCTTTTGCAGAGCGTCAAGCTTTTCAGTCAGTTCACGGGCGGCTGTTTTAAGATCAGCTGATCGGGCTTTCAGTTCGTTTGCTTCCTGCTGGCGGCCGGCTTTAAAAAGATTTCCAACCTCGCGGGCAATCTGGTTCGATTCAGCCAGGTTGTCGTCGAGCAGTTTCTGCGTTTCGCGTCTGTTGATGTCGGCTTCAAGTATCTTTTTAATGGTTTCGCGGGCATCAACCCGTTTAATGGCGAGGCGTTCAATTACAAGTTCTGTATTTTCGCGCAAAAGGGATAATTCGAGCATTTTGTAAGATCTTTATAATTAGGGTTTCAAGTTTCATGTTTCAAGTTTCTGGTTCCGAAGTTCCAGATTCCGAAATTCAGAGTTGTAAGTTCCAGATTCCGAATCGGTGGCACCTGGTACTGGGCACCTGGCACTTTTTCGACTACAAAAATAAAAAATCTCCTGACTTGAACGATCAGGAGACTTCATATAAGTGTGTTGAACAGCAGTTAATACTGCCAATGCGCTTATTCGCCCTGAATAGGATGAACCGAAACGTATGATTTGTCGTTCGCGCGTTTCTTGAACTGAACCAGTCCGTCGCAAAGGGCGAAAATGGTATGATCTTTTCCAAGTCCTACGTTGAGTCCTGGGTTGTGAACTGTGCCACGCTGTCTGATGATGATATTACCGGCCTGGGCGAATTGTCCGCCATAGATTTTCACACCGAGACGTTTGGAATGTGATTCGCGTCCGTTTTGTGAACTACCGGCACCTTTTTTGTGAGCCATATCTTTTGAATATTATGAGTTACACTTAAAATTATGCGTTTATCGCTTCTATTTTTACCTGGGTCAGATCCTGGCGGTGGCCGGTTTCCTTCTGGTATCCTTTACGGCGTTTTTTCTTGAAGATTTTTACCTTGTCACCACGTAAATGAGCTACTATGGTTGCCGAAACTTTTGCGCCTTCAACAAGCGGTGTTCCTATGGTTACTGTGCCTTCGTTATCCAAAAGCAATACTTCGCTGAATTCTACTGACGAACCTGCTTCTCCTTTGAGACGGTTCACATAAAACTTCTGATCTTTTGCAACTTTAAACTGTTGCCCGGCTATATCTACTATCGCGTACATTTTCAACAATTATATTTTTTGTCCGTTAAAATGGAGCGCAAAATTACAAAAATATTGATACGAAAACGCATGTACATCAAAATTTTACAACTTTTTTTTATAATCTTTGCAATATCAGGATTAAAGTATGAATTGACAAGCATTTTGAAGATTATTTTTTGGAGGCCAAAGATAAGGGCGTTAGTGTTTATGATTTATAAGTCTTAAAAGTTGAAAGTTCCTGATTGTTATTTAATAAGGCAGGAAAAGTTCCAAATCCCAAAACCCAAATCCCAAAACCCAAAACTCAAACCTCAACCCCTAACCCCTAACCCCTAAACCCTAAACCCTAAACCCTCAACCCCAACCCCCCATCCCACATTTTTCTTTCCTATTCCATTTTCCTGAGTAATTTTATCCCTTAATACAATTGCTATGCTTCTTCAAAACACTTTCGAGATTTTTTGTGCCGGTAAATTTATTCGAACAGCACAAAATCACCTGGTAATCAATCCGTATGATAACAACCACGTAGCAAGCACATTTCTGGCTGGCAATGCTGAACTTGAAGCAGCTATTTTAGCAGCTGACAAAGTTAAAGAAGAGCTTGCTGATATGCCGTCGCATCATAAATATGCAATCCTTAAACAAATCAGCGACGAATTATTCTCTCTTCGTCAGCAGTTTGCCGAACTCATTACATTTGAATCAGGTAAACCTATCAGGTTTGCGCTGGCTGAAGTTGACCGTTCAATTCAAACTTTTATTGTAGCTGCCGAAGAAAGTAAACGCCTGCCAAAAGAATACATAAGCATCGACTGGACTCCTGCAGGCTATGGCAAGGAAGGTTTTGTAAAATATTTTCCGGTAGGAATAGTCGCCGGGATTTCGCCATTTAATTTCCCGCTTAACCTGGCTGTTCATAAAATTGCACCTGCTATAGCTGCCGGTTGCCCCATCATTCTGAAACCTTCAAGTCTCACTCCCTTATCAACACTTATGCTTGCGCAGATTATCGGCCGCACACAATTGCCCGAAGGCGCAGTTTCAATATTACCCATGGACAGGTTAACAGGTAACAAACTTGTGACTGATGAGCGTATAAGTTTGCTTTCATTCACCGGTTCGCCCGAAGTGGGATGGAAAATGAAGCGTGAAGCCGGAAATAAAAAAGTTGTCCTCGAATTAGGCGGCAATGCCGGAGTTATTATTTCAAAAGGGACTGATATGGAAATGGCTGCAGCGAAATGTGTCGCCGGTGGATTCGCTTATGCCGGTCAGGTTTGCATCCATACTCAACGTATATACATTATAAGGGAGTTGTTCAAGGCTTTTTCGGATTTGTTTATTGAGAAAGTTAAGAAACTGAAAGCGGGTGATCCTTTAGATCCTGAAACGGAAATAGCCATTATGATTGATGAAGCAAATGCGATCCGTGTCGAAAACTGGGTGAATGAAGCTGTGACCGCAGGAGCGATGATACTGACAGGTGGCAAACGCGATAAGAATTATATGCCGCCAACTGTATTAACAGGTACAAACGAAAACATGCAGGTGTGTGCCGGCGAAGTATTCGGGCCGGTTGTTGTTCTCGAACCTGTCGATACGTTCTCACAAGCTGTAAACCGTGTGAATTCAGGTCGCTTTGGTCTGCAGGCAGGTGTTTTTACTGATAGTATAAACGAAATGAATGAAGCATTTAATAAACTGCAGGTTGGTGGTGTTGTTATTAATGATGTGCCTACTTTCAGAGTCGATCATATGCCTTATGGTGGAGTTAAAGACTCCGGATCAGGACGCGAAGGTGTGAAATATGCTATATTGGATATGATGGAACCACGGCTTTTGATAAAGAATTGCTGATTTATTGTAATTTTACAGCCACAAAACATTTATTTCTTTCAGTAGGAATCTATAAATAGCTTGTTAACAGGATCGATGGCCGATAAAGATGCGCAGTATTTAAAAGGTATTAAGGAAGGCGACCGCGTTGTTTTCGAACAAGTATTCAGGGAGTATTATCCTCTGTTATGCAGTTATGCGCGTCGTTATACTCCCGATAAATCAACGGCAGAAGAAGTTGTACAGGATTTCTTTTGTAAATTATGGGATAAGCACAACGAACTTCAGATAAATACTGCCATCTTCAGTTACCTCCGCAAAGCCGTTATCAACCATTGCCTCAATCATACCCGTAAAGTTGAAAACGAGCGGAAATTTGTTGATTATGGCGATAACATGGAAGAAATTCATGGTACAACCGATCATGACTCAAATAATGAACTCAGCGAACATGTAAACAGGGCATTGGCTGAATTACCCGAAAAACGCAGGGAAATATTTGAACTGAGCCGTTTCGAAGGGCTCAAATACCACGAAATAGCCGAGAAACTCAACATCAATGTCAAGACAGTAGAAACCCAAATGACTCGCTCTTTGGAGTTTATGCGTAAATACCTGAAAGAATTCATTACAGTTATAGTATTAATAATGAGCGCTATAGCAAGTATTTAAAAAAATATTTTTAATGCTTGTAGGGGTAAAAGCGTTTTGAAGTGTCTATATAGTGTCAAATTACCGTTAGTGATGTTTAAAAACCGTTCAATAGAATTAGAAATAACCCGTTACCTTGCAGGTGAATGCACTCCTGCAGAGCAACAGGCTATTGCCGGTTTGATACACACTGACCCTGAATATAATCAAGCCTACCAATCGCTGAAGCAAATATGGGACTCGCCTGCCTTGCAGCCCGTTTCCGAAACATACGATGTGGATGCTGCCTGGTTGAATGTGAGTAAACATTTAAGTGATAATCCTCTGACTGTTGTTCATAGCACATCAGCCAGGAGACCTGTTTCATTAAGGATACTCAAATATGCCGCAAGTATTGCCGCCGCTTTGGTGGTTGCAATTTCAGTTTTTCTGATTTCACGCGATTCGAAAACAATGATGAAAAGCATTGCTTCAGGTAATGCAATCTCTTCGCCTGTAGTTCTTTCGGATGGATCACAAATAATTTTAAATAAAGGTTCAGAAGTAAAATTTCCTGAAAAATTTGGTAGTGACGGCAGAGAGGTTTACTTTTGGGGTGAAGCTTTTTTCGAAATAGCTTCAGATCCAACCAGGCCTTTTGTTATTGAAGCCGGTGATGCACGCATCAAAATTCTGGGAACTTCTTTCAATGTGAAAGCATATCCAGGTACCGGATTAACTGAAGTGGTGGTGAACACAGGAACAGTTCTTTTTTATCATGTGGATAATGACGACGTTATTTTAGGCCAGGTAATACTGCGCAAAGGGGAAAAAGGCGTTTATAACAGCAATACCTGTAACCTGTCAAAAATGCTGAATGACGATCCTAATTATATCAGTTGGGAAACCGGCAAACTGGTATTCAACGAAACATCTCTCGATAAGGTGATGGAAGTTGTAGGCAAAAAATATGGCGTAAATTTCCAGATGGATACTGCTGAACTTTCCAGCTTAAAACTGACTGCTACTTTTGATAACGAATCTCTCGATTCAGTGCTCGAAGTATTGAGTCTGGTTCACAAACTTCAATTTACTCATAGCGGAACAGATTACCTGGTTAAACATTAACAGGTTAATCAACAACCGATTTATGCCCGGCAAAACCAAATATCCGGTATTCCTTATATCGATCATCTTTTTCTTCCTTTTACAGGCACATGTTGCCATTGCTCAATCGCAGCCATACCTCGATAAAAAAGTTTCCTTCACTTTTTCCGATATGTCCCTTGCCAATGTACTGCGTGCTATTGGTAATAAAACCGGGATCAAATTCTCGTATAACCCTGATATTCTTCAGCCCGGCAAACGAATCAATATGCGCTTCAACAACACACCCTTGCGCGATGTGTTAAAGCAGCTTCTAAATGATCCGAGCATTTCGTATCGGGAAATCGGCAACCAGATTGTACTGTATCGTGGTGATCCGTCACAGTTTCCTCTTGAGCCAAATCAGCAGTTGATTCAGGGTAAGCCTGTGATTGTTATTCCTGCCAAGAAAATCCCTGATACCATTTACGTTTATCAGCTCGATACCCTGATAATAAACCGCACCGATACTATATTCCGGAGTATTTCCATTACCCGCTACGATACAATACGGATCATGGATACCGTTTTTATTGAAAAAAATAAAACACCTCAGAATGCTGGAAAAAACATAAAAGATAATTTTAATACCAATTCAATAACTCACCGGAAATTCATGGAAGATAATGGATTCTATACCGGACTCTATTTCGATTTTTTGCCGGGTGATGTAAGGTATAAAAGTTCATCAACAGCGTCGGATGAATACACTTCTTTAATGCAAAATTCGGTTTCAGGTCAATCGTTCAACTTTTCAACCGGTATACTGGCGGGCTATGATTATCATTTTATCGGTATTCGCTCAGGACTTGGCTATACCCGCCTGGGCGAAAAGTTTGCATATTCATTTTCAGTCGAGTCAGGTGGGTTTTTTAAAACTGATACCGTTGAACAGTATTATACCCTTTCGGGAGCCGATACTTCCTGGTTTTATATTACCGACTCGACCTGGATACCAAAGGATTCGAAGAACTATTCATACAGCCAGGTCAATTCTTTTAATTATATCGATGTTCCGGTTTCGGTTAAGCTAAGGTTTCTCCGAATGAAAACGTATGAAATTTATGCTTTGGGCGGTGTAAATGCAAATTTCCTTATATCAGTTGATGCGCTGCATATTAATCCCGACAACGAAAATGAAGTAATAAGTATATCGGAGAATGACCTCAAAAAAGTTCTGATTTCATGGCATACAGGAGTAGGGGCATCGTTTAAGATTAATCCCCGCGCAGGTTTGATTGCCGAAGCTTGCTACCGAAGTCAGACTGGCAGTCAATATAAAGATGATTTTCCTGTTGATAAACGCTACGGGAATTTTAGTATTAAAGTAGCCGGATATATAAAATTCTGATCTGATTTTATAGACTGCAGGATTCCTTACCCTTGTAAAATCAAACATTTCTATTCGATAATTTGTAGCAGTTTATTCGCTAAACTTTTTAACGATTTACATTTCAAATCATAAAAAGGCTAATTTTACAGTAATTTTTTAAACTTTACCTGAGCTAAACCCGTTTAAATAATTATAATTTAATTCGTCAGGATGTTTTTTTTTTGACGGACTCTTAAACGCAATACGAAAAAGTGAGTATACAATCAATCAGCACGGTAATCAGAACCGGTGTTGCTATATGTGTAGCAGTGCTCTCTTTTTTGTTTCCCGTTCATGGGCAGGTATATGTCGGTGGTGTGCTTACTGCCAGCGAAACATATTCGCCGGAAAATAATCCTTATATCGTTACTCAGGATCTCATTGTAAGCTCAGGCGTTACCCTTACTATACTTCCCGGGGTTGAAATGCTTTTTGAGTTTGGTACAAGCCTTATCAGCAATGGGATATTGATAGCTAAAGGCTCCCCTGATCAGAAAATCAGCTTTCTGCCCAAGAATCCTCAAACACTTCCCGGACAATGGAACGGAATCTCTTTCGATGCTAATAAAACAGCTATAGGTGCTGACAGTTCGTATGTGGCGGGCTCAGTGCTTTCAGATGCAATTATCAGTAATGCTTCCCGCTCGGTAATACTCAGCAAAGGAACAGCACTCCTTATTGATGCGGTTGATATACGATATTGTTCGTTTGGAGTTTACATGAACGAATCGGGATACAATACAATCAGGAACAGCAAATTCACTAACTGCGATTTTGGCATTTTTATTGCCAGCGGATTTCGGAATCCCGAAAATAAAATATACGGCAATACAATTTTTGGCAGCAGTGATGTAGGTATCTTTATTAACAGCAATGCTCAGCAATCGCATCATAACCATATTTCAAATAATTCGATAAAAGCTTGTAGTATCGGGTTGCATATTGGTAATTACAGTAATAACGGTGAAGCTAATAATGTGGTGTCGTATAATACTTTCACCGATAATAAAGATGCAATTAAACTTTTTCACCACGCTAACACTATCAGTAACAACTATTTTGTTCTAAACCGCAATGGTATAATCTGCTGGCAATCCGACTATAATGCCATCACCCGCAACCTGTTTTCGCGGAATAAATTGTATGCAGTTACTCTCTCTGCTGGTGCATCTTTTAATAATATTACATACAACAGCATGAACTATAGCAGTGGAGGTGTAAAGATAAGTCCTGACAGTTCACGAATGTCGTTGTATAACAGTTTCCTTTACAATACACTTTTCCAAAATACGGATTGGTCCTTTCAGATTCTCAATACGCCCCAGGGTGCTGTGCAATTCAACAATTTAATTCTTAACGGAGAGTATCAGTCCTTCCTGAATCAATCCGACAGTCTTGTGCATGGCGAATATAACTTTTGGGGCACTGTTAATGAAAGTACAATCGACAGTATTATTTTTGATTTCAATGATGATTCATCTGTAGGCGAAGTTTTATATGATCCGATTCTCAGTAGTATTTTAACCACGGCGCCGGTTCCGCCTCCCCATATAGTTATGAAACAGCTCATTGGAAATGATGTGGTTGTGAGCTGGGATGCGCTGGGAATAGCTGATATTATTGGATACAATGTATATTATGGAACTAATGATGGAATAGTGTATGCGAATTCTATTCACAATGGAATGAATATTACTATTAACCTTGGTAGTATTTCAGTTTCCGATTCAGTGGCTGTTACAGCTATTGATTTGTCGGCTGACGGATTAAACGATCAGACTGATGGGTATGAAAGTGATTTCGCATTTGCACCTCTTTATCCTTACGCCGGACCTGATACTGCTATCTGTTTCAACAATTCGTATGCAATCAGCAACGCCTCTGCCGGTGGAGGAGGCAATTTAACATGGTCAACTTCGGGCGACGGATCATTTAGCAATACTCATCTGCTCAATCCCGTTTATTTTCCCGGCCCTCAGGATAATCTTAACGGTTTTGTATCCCTTTTCCTGAATTCAGAAGAAGCTGAATTAAATTTTACAGATGCTGCACTCATAACTTTTCAGGATGCCCCCGAAGCATTTGCCGGTAATGATACTATTATAACTGTGGATTCTTCTTTGATGGTCGTAACAGCTTTTGCTTTAAGTTTTGATTCCGTTAAGTGGACAACTTCGGGTGACGGGACCTTTGATTCCGATACACTTAGTAATCCGACTTATACTCCCGGCCAGGCCGATAAAGATGCTGGTATTGTGTCACTTACCTTTACAGCGTTCTCTACCTGTGGTTCGGAATCAGATGAGCTCATACTTTCAATTAATCAAGGTTATTCAATCGAAGGGCGTATTCATGCCGGCACTGATCTGGCATTGCAAAGCAAATTACACATCTATCAGCAGTCGGGCGGGCAAATTGAGCCAATCAGAACTGAGATTATTTCTGCTGATGGTAATTTTAAAATAAATGCGTTGTTTGAAGGTATTTATTATTTATACGCAATACCTGATATAGCGTTTTCACCCGGTTTTTCTCCTACATATTACTTTAATGATGTACATTGGGCAAATGCCCATAAGTTGGAATTAACTAACAATACGTATGATGTTGATATTAACCTTGTTCCTATGCCGATGCAGCTGCCAGCAGGTGAAGGTTCGATATTAGGGATCTGTACTACTGTTGCCGGTAGTACCGAAAGTTGTGGCGAAGTGACCGTTTTGTTGCTCGATAAACAACAGAAAAATATACTCGACTGGATTATCGTGAGAAAAGGTATTGATTTCCGGTTTAAAAATTTACCTTTCGGTGAGTATATACTGGCAGGAGAAAAGGCTGGAACCCCATTTTTCTATACACAGGATATCAATCTGACTCCGGCCAATCCTGTATTTGAAAATATTGAACTTATATGCACCCCTGAAGGGTTCAGGTTTACTATGCCCGAAAATCCTGGAATCACTACGGAAACCTTAGGCCCAACTGTGTTCCCGAATCCCTTTAGTGACTTTTTAACCTTTAGCGGACTGCCTGAAAACGGCACTTATGATGTGCATATAATTAATTCACAGGGACTTGTTGAAAAATATTCGATTAATATTGGTGATTTTAAAAATAATACTTTATTTTTGCACACTAGGTCTTCCGGATTCTATATACTGGAACTATGGAAAGACAGTGTTTGTAAACTACGACAAAAGCTGATTAAACTCTAGGTTGCTATCTTTAACCGGGTTCAGAATTTTTCCCTTTTACTATTAAAAGGGCTTGTTGTTACCCGGTCGAACACGATGAAATTGCAACTGCTTCCTTCTTACTACTTGTAAAACACTCTGAAAAGAAATGTTATTGTTAAGGATAGTATCCTTGTGTGTTGTTTTATGCTGATTTAATCATTTTTATATTTTGCAGGTAGCAGAAAAATTGTGATTGAAAAAAATAATGTTTTTTTTCGAAAGCTTGTAGAGATAAAATTGTTTTCATGTGTTTATAGTTTACACTTGGTTGTTTTAAGGCAGGATTTTTTTTTAGAAGAAAGAAATTAGTTGAAACTACAAATAATCAAATATGTTTGGAGGTAAACATGCAAAGGACTTTGATCTTTTTTCGAAACAAAAGTGTTGTTTCGGGGAGAGGTTTTTGCGTTTCCACAGAATAATCTTAAAATTAAAG
>CAZOXJ010000143.1:0-10434 GCA_964583325.1 uncultured Lentimicrobiaceae bacterium | reverse complement strand
GCTCTGCGCCATGAAGAGTGTGTGTGAATGACACGTAAAGACGCAATGCTTGCGTCTCCAATGCTTGCGTCTCCAATGCTTGCGTCTCCAATGCTTGCGTCTCCAATGCTTGCGTCTCCGAATTTCACTCCTTTCAACAAATTGCTGTTTTCCGCTTTTTGCCTAATGTGCCCCGCTCATGCATTTTTGTAATATACTCAGTTGCAAGAGGTACTTTGCATGCGGTGCCACCCATATCTACCTTTACTTTTCCTATAGTAGCGGCAGCTTTTTCAGCTTCGTGAGTTAATGGCTGGCAATAACCGCCAACAGCAATCACGAATCCATTCATGGCGTAGCGAACCCTGTTTTTCTCTGAATGAATTGTTTTTGAAACTCTTTCGAGAAGCTTTTTATAAAGTTGAATATCAATTTCTTCGTCGCTTTTCAGCGCAACAATGCTTGCAAAAGTTGACCAGCCTGAAGCAGCAATATTTTCGTTTTCCGACTCAATCCATTCGAGTGCGAGCTCAGTTCCGAAAGGACTTTCGGATGCAACCCAGGCCACTGTATACTCGCTGATCATATACCAGTATGCCTTTTCAACCCATTTATTGAGGTCGGGGCGAGTCATTTTTGCCGGATCAGCAATTAAGCCGGCAAGGTACATGGCATCCGAATTCCCTGTGTTATAAAGATCCAGCGAAAGCTGATAATCCTTTTTTACCTTTTTCTGAATCTTTTTAAGGTCTTCGACTTTTACGCCAAAAAATGGTTCACGGGCACCATGCTTTATCAGAACATTTTTGGTGCTTTCGTTTCCCCATTCTTGCAGCTGGAGCATGATTTCGCTGAGTGTCATTTCTGATTGTTTTGGATTATAACGCAGAAGGCGATTTTTGGTTCAAAAAAAATACCCTGAACTTTCGAGAGAACAGGGTATTTCGAAATTGTTGAGTGTTTTAATATCCCATGGATTCAACCTGGGGTGCAATTTTCCGGGTGAGTCCCTGCAGTACCATGCCGGGGCCTAATTCAATTATTGTTTTAGCTCCATCAGCCACCATATTTTGTACAATCTGGGTCCAGCGTACCGGCGAAGTAAGTTGCAATACGAGGTTGGCTTTTATTTCGGAAGGAACGGAGTAAGGTTTAGCGTCAACATTCTGGTAAACAGGACAAACCGGAGTGCTGAAAACAGTAGATTCAATTGCTTCTGCAAGTTCAACACGGGCAGGTTCCATAAGCGGCGAATGGAATGCACCACCTACTTTGAGAGGAAGAGCACGTTTGGCACCGGCAGCTTTTAATGCTTCGCAGGCAATTTCTATTCCTTTAAATGATCCGGAAATCACTAATTGGCCCGGACTGTTATAGTTGGCCGGAACCACAATTTCGTCGATACCGCCAAGAACTTCTTCAACTGTAGCATCATCCAGACCAAGGATAGCAGCCATTGTCGAAGGTTCAGCTTCGCAGGCTTTCTGCATGGCCATTGCGCGGGCATACACAAGGCGCAGTCCATCTTCGAATGTGAGTGATTTATTTGCAACCAGTGCCGAAAATTCACCAAGTGAGTGACCTGCAACCATATCAGGATTAAAATCGGGTAGTGTAGCAGCAGTAATTACTGAATGAAGAAAAATCGCCGGCTGGGTAACCCGTGTTTGCCGAAGATCTTCATCCGTGCCTGAAAACATCAGGTCGGTTATGCGGAAACCAAGTATTTCATTGGCTTTTTCGAACATTTCTTTTGCCAGTGGATTGGTATCGTATAGATCCTTACCCATGCCTACAAATTGAGCTCCCTGTCCGGGAAATACATATGCTTTCATTCGATATATTTTCGTTTGTGATGCACAAAGGTAGGGAAAAGTGTTGAGCTGAACTAAAAGTAATCAGCGGTTATTCAGGTTTTATCCGAAAACAATTGATGCTCAATGTAAGCGTGAACCCAGCAAATGTATAAACTCGGCCCTGGTTTTGTCAACCAGAAAAGCGCCTGTAAAATCCGAAGTTGTTGTTACCGAGTTTTGTTTCTGAATGCCACGCATGCTCATGCACATATGCTGCGCTTCTATTACAACGGCAACACCTAAAGGCTTCAGCGTGTTGTTGATAGCATCTTTTATTTGTGTTGTAAGTCGCTCCTGTACCTGAAGCCGGCGTGCAAATGCGTCGACAACACGCGGTATTTTACTTAACCCTACAATATGACCATTCGGAATATAAGCTACATGCGCTTTGCCAAAAAAAGGAATCATATGATGTTCGCACATTGAATACACTTCAATATCCTTTACAATAACCATTTGTTTGTAATCCTCATTGAACATAGCCGAGCGAAGCATCTCTTCCGGATTAAGGTCGTAGCCATGCGTTAAAAACTGCAGCGCTTTCGAAACACGTTCCGGAGTTTTCTCAAGCCCTTCACGGGTGGGATCTTCGCCAATAAGTTTTAATATCTCGCGGTAATGGAATGCAAGTTCTTTAATTGTTGACATATTATAAATGTCGCGCTTCTCGTATCCGTCTTTTAATTCGTAATCGTCCATGTTATTTTCGATCAGCATGGGCCTGACTATTTTGCTACTCATAATTTAGATTTTTTTGATAAGTATGTATCAGTAATGATTGGAGAGTAATCAGCGTTTCGGAATAAAGTATTCTGCTAACCAAAATATTCCACAAAGTTATTTTCGGTTTCGTACAATTTAACACTATGCAGTTCAGCACCCATTTCTTTAATCGGGTCAGTCAGTTCATTCCATATTCCTATAGCAAGGTTTTCGGTCGAAGCCAGTTTCCCATCCATAAAATCCACTTCTAGGTTGATGTTACGGTGGTCGAGTTTTTCAATAACCCGCTGATCAATCAGATAACTTAAATCTTTCAGGTTTACCAGGAATCCGGTATCGGGATTTACATCACCTTTTACAGTAACAAACAAGGTATAATTATGACCATGCCAGTTAGGATTTGAGCATTTACCGAATACCTGCAGGTTTTTTTCATCGCTGTATTCAGGTTTAAAAAGCCTGTGCGCTGCGTTAAAGCGTTCGCGACGGGTGATGTAAATCATGAGGGGTTGAAATTAGACTGTAAAAGTACAATTTGAATTAATACAATATAAAACATACTGTAGCCAAAAGTGTTTAACGGTTTTAGATAAATAATTAAACAAATATTGCCTTATGGATTAGTAAAATAACAAATAGTGAATGGCTTTTTCGGGAAGGAGTTGAAAAACAGTGATGTGTATTTAGCCAATCTTTAAAATTGCGTTAACAAAATTTTCAAGTTTAGCCTTGTCGAGCATCCCGTTTGTGCGGACACCACTACAAAGATCGACTCCAAAAGGTTGTACTTCTTCAATTGCCCGTATAATATTTGATTGATTTAATCCGCCTGCCAGGAACACGGGTTTTGTAGTTTTTTCGCAGATAGTCCGGCTCAGTTTCCAGTTATGTGTGCGACCAGTGCCTCCTAGTTCCTTAATAAACAGGTCAGGATTTCCGCTGTCGAGCAATATGGCATCCACCTGCGTTGAGATTTCAATTGCTTCTTCAACCGATTTTTCGCCAAGCACATGAATAACCTGTACAAGTTTTATTCCGGGAAGTGCCAGTCGTAAATCGTCGTAAGTCCCGGTGGCAAGCTTGTCAACCATCTGAATGGTATTAGTTAGCGTAAGCTGATGATGTTTGATAATTTCCTGAACCGAAGTTTCGCTTGTTAGCAGAAATGTTCCAATAGGAGGGGGAACAGCTTTTGAAATTTCAAGAATCAAAGCATCGCTTATTACGCCGGGCCCGCTTGGCATTGCTCCTACCAGCCCAATGGCTGATGCGCCTGCTCCTATTGCGATAAGAGCTTCGTTTATGCTGGATATGCAGCAGATTTTTATCCTGGTTATCATGCTGTTTAGTAAAGGCTTTTTTTAAATCAATTTTATAATATAACTATTTCTTTACCAGTTTTTAAGCATTTAACTTATTTGAAGAATCAATAATCACACTTAAACAGAAGAGATGAAACACTCAATTAGTCATTCTTCGTATCATTGGAATCAGTAGTTTTTTTATCGTAATCCAATCGCTGTAATTTTAGCAGCCAGTAAATTTCGAGAACGAGGTATGAAATATAAAAGATGAGCAGGGTAACTGAAAATGAAATGGCATCGCCTGGATTTGTATATGAATAGACAACAATAATTACCAGGAGAAGCAGTATTTTAAGCATACCCGATACCATGAATGTATTCGAAAACCTGCTGAATTTCTTTTCACTTGCGCTGAACAGCAAAGCCACTATTATAAGTGTTATTCCCGCAACAAGCATTAAAATTATTGGCCAGTATTGAGTAATCAACCCTGTTGTAAAATACGAAAATACAAATCCAGATGCAGCCATAAAAGCTGTAAAAATGGTAAGACTGCGGATAAACCGGTTTAGTAATTCCTTCATAAAAGGGAGTTCTGGAATTTAAGTTTCTATAAAAATTATCGCTGATATTATTTCGAGCTCAGCAATAAAATTTGTGTTAAGGTTTTCGTAAAAGATCTTTAATTGCGGTATAAATGGCTGCTGCTACCGAAATTATGGCCAGCAGCACAGTGAAAACAGGGAAACCTGTTTTAATCCATTGATCGAGTTTTACGCCACCAAATATTCCCAGCCCGATAATAGCAAACATCTCAAAGGCCAGGCCTGTATATCGGGCATAGCTTTCGAGGGGTGGCCGTTTTTCTCTAACTGGCTTCGGTTTCGGTTTGTTTTCCTGATTTTTCATTTAAACTGTCCAGGTTTCCCATTTTACATGCACCTGTAAAAACGGCTCCCGGCTCAATGGCCAGTTTGTTGGTATGTATGTCGCCGCTAACAACCGCGTTTGCTTTGAGGCTAAGTAGTTCAGTTACCTTGATATGTGCCTTTACTTCGCCCGATATATCAGCACTCTGGCAATTGATTTCCCCTTCAACCTTGCCGGTTGAGCCTACCACAACCTTTCCGGTTGACTGAATAGTGCCTTTGATAAAGCCATCAATCCGCAGATCGCCGTTCGAAAGGATATTGCCTTTAATTTCGGTTCCGTTACCAATAATATTTACTGAAGGTGCTTCGGTTGTTACTATTTTCGACATACTTGTATTGATTTTATTTAACGGAAACAAAAATAGTGCATTAATTGAATAATGCACTATTTGTTAATTAAAAAGTAAATCGGGAGGTGATGCTATTTTTTACTTTAAACAGGTATCTATTAATTCAGATAGTATTTTCTAAAGAAATTCAGATATCCGTTATATTTCTTTTCGCGATAGAAAACAGGATAATTCTCCATCGAAATGGCCATCTGTTTATAATCGCTTTTGTTAAGTGCTGCAATCACATATTCGCTCTTACTTATAGTCTCGTAAAAATCCATTGCTGCCTCGCTGTTGCGGAAACTGCTGATGGATATCATCTGCCATCCGGCATCAAGCACTATGGCATTAACGGCAAGGTTTGCATTGCTGAAATTCTTCGAAATAAAATCAGATATCCTGATCTTGGTAGCATTAACATTTACATTATTGCCGTCAACCATCATGATGTAAAAATGTGTCTGGTTGAGGTTAAGCTTATAGATATCCGGAACTACTGTATCATTTGACGTTTCAAAAGGATCAGGTGTTGAAACAGCCTGGTTAGTAGCCTGATTCCCTGGTTGAGCGCTACCGGTATTAGTTCCGGTTTGGGCAACTACAGGACTGTTTTTGTCGTATTTCTGAAGGATATCTTTTGCAAGAGGCGTTATCGGGTGCACCGGGTTATTGAGTACGAGTTTGTTGAGTTCAACCACCATCGTATCAATGCTTTCGGTTTTGCCCAGCGAAAGTGCCCTGAGGTATTCAAATCGCGGTATCAGGTCTTTGTCCTTGTATTCTTTAATAGCTTGATCGCTGTATAAAAGCACCATCCGGTATTGGCCGCGGCTAAATGCCTGGTAGGTTTCCGCGTAAAGTGACGAAGCCCTGTTTTTACGGGCAAGTACTTCTTTGTTATACTCCGGATCCCTTATCATTTGCGCATATTCCGTTTCGCCATATTGACTCAGGATGATTTCGCTGTATTTTGCAATAAGCTCTTCATCAGGAATTTCTTTCCCCATAAGATACAACTGATAATAGATGCGTATGATTTCCTTGTTGGTCGGAAAGCGTTTTATAAGCTCTTCAAACGATTTTACTGAATTTGGATAGTCTTTAAGCCCGTCCTTGTAGATATAACCCATATTAAGCAATGCGGAAGCAATTTGCTTGTTTGATGTTGCAAGCGCAGCCGGGGTAGTTGGTAATTGTGCAATATAGGTTTCAGGTTTTTTGGGGTCGGTCGAAGCAGTTTTTGTTAACGGTGCATTTGCCGGATTATTAAGCGAATCTGCCGGATTGGTAGGGTCGAAAGTTATTTCATCGAGTTGTATTACTTCTCTTTTGTTGCTTAGCCTCCAGTTATCTTCAAGTTTGCGGCGGCCCCATTTGCGCATGAATTCCGAAAATCCGAAGCTGATCGCTGAAGGATTGTAAAAATACCATCCGCCACCTCCAATTCCAGAAAGATTTTCGTTGCGCATGTTGGGCATATTGCTCATCATATTGGTTTCGTTGCGCTGCTGCTCCTCCAGTTCTTTCTGCAATTCTTCTTCTTTGATAACGTCATCAATTATTTTTTTAATAATTGCTGCCAGTTCTGCTTCAGGCATTCGGGCAAGTTTTTGCAAACTGTCTTCGTGTTGAACTATTCGCAGGTTAGTAACCAGTTCAGTGAGGGTAAGGGTTTTTTCACTTATCGCAACGTAGTTCGGATGATCGAGCGGCAGAGTCTGCATGGTAGTATCGTAATATGCTGCTGCCATCTCGTAATTACTTCTCTTAAAAAACATATCAGCAAGTTGCAGTGAAGAAGTTGATTTCTGGAAGTCGTTCTGCACACTGCTGGCTACTGACAGTTTCAGGTAGTGCATTACAAGAGTATCATTTTTATCCAGGGCGGCAAGTTCCGAAAGAGCATAATATATCTGATCGTAATAATCTTTGTTTTTTGTGTCCTTTAGCATCTTCCGGAGTTGCTTTTCGAGACCTGCCTTATCACCGGTATAAACATCGAACGACTTGGCCATATTAATCCGGGCATTGAAAATCATTTCGAACGAAGCCGGACTTTTAATCACTTTTGAATAATATTCGGTTGCTTCAGCAAAATTCTTTTCCTGTTGTGCAATCTGACCAAGAATAAAGTTGAGACGAGCTTTAAGCTTTTGATCCGAGGCAAGGGCAATACCTTGCTTCAGATTTGTTTTGGCAGATTCGTAATTCCCTGTAAGAATATAATAATCAGCATATAACAAAGGGATTTCGCGCTGTATGCGATAAGGCACTTTCTGCTTTGCGAGGCGCGATTCGAATTGCTCAACCTGGGCAACCACATCTTCATAGCGCTTTTGCTGAATGAAACTGCGCATATACCATAATGATGCTTCAAGTTCGGTTGGCGTACCTGCATATTGTTTCATCAGGTATTCCATAGTGCGGCGCGAATTCGTATAGTCCTGCTTGTAAAACTGGGCTTTTCCGATAAGCATGTAGCAATCGTCAATCCACTTATTGTATTCCTGATTCCCAAAAAACAGCGAATGTCGAGGTATGGCTATGCCGGCTTTCTCAATCGCTCTGTCCATTGGTGAATATATCTTCCGGGCATCTTCGGCTTTACCGAAATTGTAAACAGTTAAAATGCCGTTATAATTATCAGGAACGTTTTCGTGCAAGGAATTTTTCCCCGATTTAAAACTCTCATTTCCATTCCAGTATATATTGTAATGTGTCGTAAGACCATGGTAAGCCCTGCGGGTGAAAGTGTTCTTCTTGGTGGAACAGGAATAAAGTAAAGCCATACCGGCAATAAGCACCGATACGAAAATAAACCGGAAAATTACTTTCAATTTCAACGTGTGTTTGTTTAGCAGGTCGCGATTCTACAATATAGTATTAACTCAGGGATTGCAAAAATATTTCATTTTTTTCGATTTACTGTTAAAAGACTTTTATAATAGACAGATAATCCGCCTCATTCATCACATCGGAACTTGATTATAGGCTGTAAATATTGCATCCTGATAGCACAGACCTGTTTCTGATAATTAATGATATTCCCTTCTAGCGGTTTACTGCTGCGGATTTCCCTCAGCATTCTTGTTTATGGTATTTGAGGTTAAATTTCATTTAATCAATATAATACAGCTATTTTTAAGTACTTTTATGAAATTATATTTTGGCATTCTGGTGCTGAATTTTCTTATTTTAGGTAGGTTTGCAAAATATTAGTTGTTTACGGTATAAATATGGATATCAAATCCGAACGAACAAAAATCTGGAAGTTATTGGTACGGCGCATCCGCGATCAGTACAGGCTTGTTATTCTGAACGAGGAAACCCTGGAAGAGCGTATCTCTTTCAAGCTTTCGCGGCTCAATGTTTTTGTTGCCATAGGATTGCTGTCAATTCTTCTGGTGTTTATAACCACCTATATTATTGCTTTTACACCGCTCAAGGAGTATATTCCCGGTTATACCGATATTACTTTGCAAAGACGCATTTATGAACTCCAGTTGCGTTCCGATTCGGTGGCATTTGCCATGCGGGCCCAGGAAAAATACCTCGACGGTCTAAAAAAAGTATTGAATGGCGATTTGCCCAACGAACGGGAGATGCTTCCCACAGATACCGCCCAAACGCGTGATTACCGGAATATCAAGGATAAACGCTCAGGTGAGGATTCAGTGCTTCGGGCTGAATACGAAAAGGATAACAAATACAATCTTTTTAAATCGGATAAAACGTCAGCCAAAGGTTCCAGTATGCGAAACCTTACTTTTTTTACTCCGGTTAAAGGCATGGTTACCAGTGTGTTTGATCCTTTGCGAAAGCATTTCGGAATTGATATAGTAGCCGCCCGCGATCAGGTTATTAAATCGGTACAGGATGGTACGGTAATTTTTTCGGGCTGGACAGTTGAAACCGGCTATGTTATTGCAATTCAGCATCCAGGGAATGTGATTTCGGTTTACAAGCATAATTCGGTATTGCTCAAAAAAGAAGGAAATATCGTTCATGCTGGCGAAACTGTCGCAATTATCGGCGAAACCGGCGAACTTTCAACCGGGCCGCATCTGCACCTCGAGTTATGGATAAATGGCATTCCGGTTAATCCGGTTGACTATATAATTTTTTAGTGAGAAATTTATTAGCGGGAAAACCATTTGTTTCGAAAAACTGGATAGATAATTCAGTCGTGGTTTAAAGTCTAAAAAACTCATCGTACCATCATTAAAATCTTCAATCGTTACTAAGAAACTTCACAATTGAAACGACGCATAGCTATTCTCGGATCAACAGGTTCAATCGGGACACAGGCACTCGAAGTTATCAGGCAGCATCCTGATAAACTTGATGTTGAAGTACTTACTGCACATTCCAATGCTCCTTTGCTAATCAGGCAGGCTATAGAGTTCATGCCCAATGCAGTAGTTATTGCGAAAGAAAGCATGTACGAAAGGGTTTTGGAAGCTCTCGATCCTTATGATATCAAAGTATATCGCGGTTCAGCTTCTATCGATCAGATTGTTGAAATGGACAGCATTGATATGGTGCTTGTAGCTTTGGTAGGCTGGAGCGGACTTAAACCAACCCTGCGGGCTATTGAAGCTGGCAAGCAGATTGCGCTGGCCAATAAAGAAACGCTGGTGGTTGCCGGCGAACTGGTTACCAAACTGGCCCGCGAAAAAGGTGTAAACATATATCCTGTCGATTCGGAACATTCTGCTATTTTTCAATGCCTGGCAGGCGAATTTCATAATCCAGTCGAAAAGATAATTCTCACCGCTTCGGGTGGCCCGTTCAGGGGAATGAAGCACGAACAACTGCTCAATGTCACAAAAGAACAGGCGCTAAAACACCCCAACTGGAACATGGGCTGCAAAGTAACCATCGATTCGGCAACCCTTATGAACAAAGGCCTTGAGGTAATTGAAGCCAAATGGCTTTTCAATCTTCCGGTCGAACAGATAGAAGTTGTGGTTCATCCGCAAAGTATAATTCATTCGATGGTGCAGTTTGCCGATGGCTCGATCAAAGCCCAGATGGGGATGCCCGATATGCGTCTTCCGATTCAATATGCGCTTACGTATCCGCAACGTTTGCCATCGACGTTTCCAAAATTCAGTTTCGATGATTGCCTGCAATTTACTTTCGAAAAGCCCGATAAAGAGAATTTCCGGTGCCTGAATATTGCTTACGAAGCCATGCGGCTGGGAGGAAATATGCCCTGCATTATGAATGCAGCCGATGAAGTAGCGGTTCATGCATTTTTACGCGAGGAAATCACTTTTCTGCAGATACCGGAACTGATTGAGCA
>CAZOXJ010000142.1:7741-10474 GCA_964583325.1 uncultured Lentimicrobiaceae bacterium | reverse complement strand
CTGAAGTAAATAGTATGATCAATCTGGCGAACCTTTAGCTCACGAACACCTTTAAAAATAAGCAATACGTGAGTAATTACATCTGACCCCTGAAAAATAAACAATGACAGATGAAAGATTTGAACAACGCAGGCTATTTGTCGTTGCTGCGTATTGCGGAGTTTATCCCGAGGAAAGAGGGACACATGCTACCCGCGCATACCTCCCTCAATAACCGCTAACGTATTTTTCTGAGGCCAGTCCCTTCTAAGAAAATTTTTCCATTTGGCAACATTACGGGGGCGGTTTGGCTCATGAGCACAATTTTCAGGGTTTAGGGACCGGCCTATTAGAAATTTCACAACAGCTGTTGCTTCACCAGAAAGGCGCATGATAATGAACAAAGGAATGAGCGTAACGCAAAACACCAGCTTCAACCATGCCCGGCAACCTGACAAATCTAACAAGCCTTGTTTTGCGAGCCTTTCGGTGATGCATACAGATGTGTGAAATTTATAATAAGCCTTGACCTTTTGTTTCTTTTGGGTTAAGCCAAAAGAAAAGAATTAAAATACAAATATTTTATTACATGGAAAGTAACCCAGCACATCAAAATAATATGTAGCTTTTTTTATTACCTAATATGTGGTTTGAAATGAACACATTCCTGACAAATAAGGTTTATTTGGAAACTAAGCGATACCATGGCAATACCTGCAAAAACGATTGATGAGGTTCTGAATGAACTCGACCTGATAATTGATGAAACTGTTGCTGATAATAATTTCCTCGGGATTTTCGCTTACGTTTATCGGAGAACTACCGCACAGATAAAGCAAGCCATACACGACAATCAATTCATGGATAACAAGCGGATGGAATTGATGGATGTTGCCTTTGCCAATTTATACTTAACGGCTTATCGACAATATCGTGCCGGGTTACCTTGTTCTTCTGCATGGACAACTGCATTTAATGCTAAAAACGATAGCGTTACCATTATGCAACATCTAATGTTGGGGATGAATGCTCACATTAACCTCGACCTCGGAATTGCGGCGGCCGCAATAGCAAGCGGTGACAAGCTTCAATTGCTGAAGACCGATTTTATGAAAGTAAACCAAATTCTGAACGAACTGGTAGATGAAATGCAGAGCCGGATTTCGAGAGTTTCACGACTTATGTTTCTGCTCGACCTGGCAGGAAAAAACACGGATGAGCAGATTGTGAATTTCAGTATGGTAAAAGCACGGGAGCAATCGTGGAACCTGGCTAACGTGCTGGCCGTGCTACCTGTTAACGATCAACAACCTGCTATCGACCTGGCTGACCAAACTATAACGGCTTTGGGATCTGTTATCAAAAATCCTCCCGGGAAATTCCTGAAATTTATCGTAAGCATTGTTGCATATTTTGAGGAGAAAAGTGTGAAAACCATTATCCGGAAACTCCGCGAGGGTTAGTATTATTTGCTTTTTCGGATCATATGTGCAACCTAACCGAAAGAATTAGCGCGTTATTTCAATCATCAACTATCTTTGCAAATATGTTTAGGAATCGATAATCAATATTTTTCATGACAGAGCAAACGAACAACCCATTACACGGAATTAGCCTTGAGATCATACTAACACGATTGGTGGATCATTTTGGCTGGGAAATTCTGGGTAAACTTATAAAGATAAACTGCTTTATCGAAAATCCGAGTATACAGTCGAGCCTCAAATTTTTACGTAAAACACCATGGGCACGGAAGAAAGTGGAAGAGCTGTATCTTAAGATACATGATGCTTCAGCAGTAAATAGTCAAGCGGACTAATAGAAAATGGGCTAAAAAGATAATTTATCCTGTCACACTTTTCTGCTGTCGAAGCATAAAAAAATCCCTCATTGCAGTTCCAATGAGGGATTTTTAGTATACTGCCGGAAGCTAAAATTACATCTGCGTCAGCAATTTGGCTTTTTCAACTATCACTTCGTAATAGTAGCCTGCTCCGAAATCTTTTTTTACAGCTACCACTCCTTCAAAAGTAACAACGTCGCCTACTTTGGTAACTTCGTCGGTAGTAATTGTAAGGTCGAACGAGCCATCATTATTGGTGCCATCCTGAATATGAACCCAGTTTGTTTTCATAATATCGGGACTGTACTTTACAACTTCACCCCTTATTTTTACTGTTTTTCCGGCGTACGAATCTTTATTGGCATAAAGCTCAGCAATGGTTATACCGCCTTTGGCAGGATCCACTTTAATCCCTTCTTTTGGTTCAGCAGCTTGTTTGCCTTTCATCGAATCGGCCATGGTTATTTTAGCAACAATAGGCTGATCGCTGAATTTATCCACGAAAGAAATAGAAGGGAACGTACGCTTTAACTCTTTACTGGCAAAATTTGTCATTTCGATACCTGGCTCATAATAATAGAATTTGCCTTCTTCAACTTCAGCTTTGGTGATTGCAATCCATTTTTCCTGATCTTTTTCCGAAACAAGAAGGTATGTGTAATTGCTCGATTGAATAACCTCTTCAATTTTTACTTTATGTACGTTAGGTGCAAGATTTTCGTCAACAGTTTTGTTGGAATTGCACGAAGCCGCTATCAGAGCTATACCGGCAAAAAAGCTTAACATTTTCAAATGAAATTTCATAGTATTGGTTGCGTTAGATGTTTGTGGCTGACTTATTGTTTTCAGAGTGCAAATGTATTCATAAAAGTGTATATAAATAGATATTTTACGGATATGACACTGAAAAA
>CAZOXJ010000142.1:4690-7641 GCA_964583325.1 uncultured Lentimicrobiaceae bacterium | reverse complement strand
AAAGAATCAGTTGCTCAAACAATTATCATCTACAGTTTTGTTATTGCCATAGGTGTTGTACTGGGCAAAATAAAAGTGTTAAATATCTCATTGGGAATTACTTTCGTATTGTTTACCGGGATTGCCGTGGGGCATTTTGGTTTTGCCATTAATCACCTGGTGCTTGATTTTGCAAAAGATTTCGGATTGATCCTATTTGTTTTCGCAGTAGGGCTGCAGGTTGGCCCAGGTTTTTTCTCTTCTTTTCGCAAAGGTGGAATTACATTGAATCTCCTCGCAATGGGAATTGTGGTTTTGGGAGCTGCAACCGCTGTTATCCTGCATTTTGTTACCGGTACTTCAATGCCTGTGATGGTAGGTATTTTATCGGGTGCTGTTACCAACACTCCGGGGCTTGGCGCTGCCCAGCAGGCACTCAATGAAGTAAGCTCCGGCACTGCAGCTTCCGGAATTCCTGATATAAGTCTGGGGTATGCCGTAGCGTATCCGTTTGGCGTTCTGGGTATTATCATAACAATGCTTGCTATACGAAAACTAACGCGAACCAATATAAATCAGGAACTTATAAATTATAATGAGCTTCAGAATCCTGAAGAAACACTGCCCGAAAAAATCAGTATTGTCGTCTCCAATCCTTCTGTTGAAGGGAAAAAAGTGAAGGATCTGAAAGAATTGCTTTTACACGACACGGTTATTTCACGTATTTATCATAACGGCGAAGTTACAGCAGCCAACTCTGCATCGGTGTTACATACCGGGGATATTGTACTTTTTGTTGCTCAAAAGGGAGAAATTGACAACCTGATCAATCAATTCGGTAAAAAAAGTGAAATCGATCTGGCCACACAGCCAGGTAAACTTATGTCGAAACAGGTATTGGTTACACATATTTCGGCTTCGGGCAAATCGCTCGAATCATTGAATTTGCGGGCACGTTTCGGAATAAATATCACCCGGATTTACAGGGCTGGTATTGAGCTGGTTGCTTCACCAAAATTAAAACTTCAGATTGGTGATAAAATTACAATCGTTGGCGAGGAAAGCGCAATTGAAAGCGTGGGGCTGATTCTGGGTAACTCCATCAAACGTTTGAATGAGCCAAACCTGTTCCCGATATTTTTAGGGATTTTGCTTGGAGTTTTATTTGGCAGTATTCCGATTGTTATTCCCGGAATTCCGACCCCTATAAAACTTGGAATGGCCGGTGGTCCGCTTATCGTTGCCATTTTATTGAGTAAATTCGGTTACAGAATATCATTGGCTTCATACACAACACCAAGTGCTAACCTTATGCTGCGCGAGGTTGGCATTGTACTTTTCCTTGCCAGTGTCGGCATTAAAGCCGGCGAACGATTTATCCCTACTTTGGTTTCGGGCGATGGGTTTATCTGGATGGCATATGGTGCTGCTATTACACTTATTCCACTAATTATTGTAGGATTATTTGCCAAAATAGTATTAAAGCAAAGTTTCTTCGAAGTAAGTGGGTTACTGTCAGGAAGCATGACCGATCCGCCAGCGCTGGCTTTTGCCAATTCAATTTCACAATGCGAGGCACCGGCAGTTGCTTATGCTACCGTTTATCCTTTAGTAATGTTTTTAAGGATTGTATCGGCGCAGTTGCTTGTGATGCTTTTTGCCTGATCAGGATTAAAAATCATATAGAAAATATTGTATAAGAAATTTTAAGATTTTCCTGCAAAAGGCACTTTATTTTGTAACTTTGAAATAGGGTATCTTTCGGAGAGCCAGAAATTTATTATTTTGAATTTAGTACATCCTGTCAGATGAAACAGAAATTCGGAATTATAGTTTTTGTCACACTTATTAACCTTTTAATGGTATTGGAACCATATGCCCAATCATGGAATTTTGTAAAAGAAGAGGACGGAATACAAGTTTATTCGCGCAATGAGAATAGCCAGTCCATGAAATCATATAAAGGAGTTACTGTTTTTTGTGCACCAATTGAAAAAGCATGTAGCATGGTTGGAAATGCACGGAATTTTGACTGGTGGGGCGAAGATTTTAAACAAATCAGAGTTTTGGGGTATGAAGAGAATAAATATGTCAGGTATTATTATATCTACGATATGCCCTGGCCGCTTACTGACCGCGATCTTGCGGTTGAAGCAACAGTTAAAACCAATGCGGCAACCGGGGAATACAAGGTTATATCCAAACCATTATTGAAGGTTGTGCCGGAATACCCTGACCTGGTAAGGATAAAAAATTACTGGCAAACGTGGACCATACAGCCCCTTGACCGAGGGTATGTTTGCGTTACCCTCGAGGGTTTTGTTGATCCGGGTGGTAACGTACCCGACTGGTTGTACAATATGCTCAGTACCGAAATGCCACTGCGTACTATGCGCCTTTTCCGCGAGCGCATTTTGTCGGATAAACCGGCGAATTAATTTTGTCAAACTTCGCACGGCTCTTCAGTAAACTTTTTGTATTTATTGAGCCTAAGGATCAATAAATTGCAAAAAGCTTTATAACTTTATACCGTTTATAAACCGTAAAAAGGTTTTAATATAATTCCGATGATGAGAAAAAACCCAAAATTAAACGGCATTTTTATTGCCATTCTATTAGCATCAGTTATTTTTTTGCTTGCAGGCTGCGCGAATATGGAAGTTGTAACTCCTTGCCTAACCGGCCACACCTATGGTTTTCTTGGCGGATTGCTCCATGGATTTATTGCACCTTTTGACCTGATAGCCATGCTGTTCCGCGATGATATTACAGTTTATGCACCAAACAATAACGGAGCGTGGTACGCTTTCGGTTTCCTTTTGGGAAGCGGCGGCTGGGGTTTCTTTGGAGGTAACAGGAGCTCGCGGAAGAGAAATTAGGATTGATATTTCGGATAAGTACGATTAAAGTTGGGACGATCAACCACGATTATTTGTGAGTTGTGAATTTTGATTTGTAATTTCTGATTTATT
>CAZOXJ010000142.1:0-4590 GCA_964583325.1 uncultured Lentimicrobiaceae bacterium | reverse complement strand
TTTGGAATTTGGCTTTTTGGAATTTGGCTTTTTGGAATTTGTAATTTGCGGATTATCGCCCCTAACCCCCAACCCCTAAACCCTAACCCCTTCTCTCTCACCGTTCAATCCACAGTACCGAATTGCCGGTGCCAAATTCATTTTCTTCCCAAAGCTCATTGGCAGGATCAATCATCCAGCGGCCATCGACAATAAATTTATAGGAGTATTTTCCTGGATTCAGATGTACAGGATACTTCCAGATGCCATTTTCTCTGATCATAGGGTAACTGTCTTCTTGCCACCCATTAAAGCTTCCGGTTACAATAACTGTTTTTGCATTGCTGAACTGGGTAAGCGAAAAAGTATAGTTCGGTTTAAAGGTAATGCACGAATTCATAAAATCGCCAGAGCCGGTTGTAAGCGGATTTGCCGGATCGGTAATCCACTTGCCGTCAACAATAAATTTATATTCATAATTTCCGGCTTCGAGCACATAAGGCAGTTCCCAGCCGTCATCGGTTTTAATCATCACCAGTTCATTGTGGCTCCAGGCGTTAAAACTTCCTGAAAGGATTACTTTTTCTGCTGATTGAAACCCGTAAAGCTTAAAAATCAATGTGTCGCCAATACCCATGAATGAGTTCATATTGCCGTAAGCATCCAGCCTGGTATCGCTGTTATCGGGGTCGGTTATCCATTTCCCGTCGACAATAAACTTATAGGCATGAGTGCCTTTATTGAGGTAAATTGGCAGGCTCCAGCCACCGGGAACCTGTTTCATGCGGAGTTCTTTGTTTTTCCATGCGTTAAAACTACCGGTTACATAAACCTTGCGGGCAACGGTAAAACCTTTTAATCTGAATTCGTGGTTATGACAATACAAAATTGAGTTGTACCCGTTTTCACCATCTGATTCTTTCAACAGGTTTTCGGGATCATGAATCCACCGCCCATCAGTTATATACTTATACAAATAGCGGCCAGGCTCAAGTTTCATGCTTGTTTCCCATCCGGAACCCGTTTTTTGCATCGGATGTTGCATGGTACTCCAGTTATTAAATGTGCCCGAAAGATATACCTGCCTTTTATTCTGAAATCCCGGGAGGTAAAAATGTGCAATGCTGTCAACATATTTTACGGTTGGTTCCTTTGCAAATTGGTTTACCCCAAATTTCTTTGGCGGAAACAGCATTGGTTTCAATACAAATGGCTTAACAAACCAGTTGTCGTCAATAAGCAAAACATCATTAGGCATGTATTCCTCCTGGCTAACCAATGGCTTGGATATTTCGACTCTGTTTACGTCAATACGTGTAATTTGCCATATAATGCTGTCAACTGTAAACGAGGTGATTCCTGCGAAAGCATTAGCAATCAGCGAGCTATCGAGGCTAAAAAGTGAAATGGTTTCTTTCTTTGTTTTATCCGACCAACGTTTATCGAGTTGAAAATAAATCCGGTTGTTGTTGATATAGCAAACGTTATCATTCTGCTGAGCTACACTATACAAGGAGGGAGCCGCAAAGGCAATTATCATGAAAACTATATACTTGAGTTTCATTTTTTATCTCCTTTCCATATGCTGAAACTGAATTCGTTTTTGCCAAAATTAAAGCAAAAGACACCTTTTTGCCAGAAATCGTATCCCAGCATTCCGTCGATGGAGCAGCCATATGCTTCGCTCATAGCATCGAGGCTTGTAATAATGGTTTCCATATTGCCGAACTGGTGGCTGCCCGATTCGAATTCTTTCATTGTTCCGGATAAAACTTCTACTGACCGGGAACTGGCACCACCCAAATTCGACCGCCGGTTAATTTGTATCGTACTCAATACTTTTTTCGAAACGCTGCTGCTTATAACATTGGTTTCGGCACCAGTATCGAGGCAAAAATTAAGGGTTTTATCTCCTATTGTCCCTTTCACCAGTAAAATGTTATTTCGTGTTTCCAGTTTCTGTAAAAAGTCGAATTTCATTTCCGGTTGACCGGAACTGAGTCGGTTGCCTTGTTTATCGATACGGGTTAGCTGCAGCTCGTTATTATTTGCATCGAAAACAACTTCGAAATTATCGATCATGTTAATGCCAAAAAGCCCGAGTATTTTAACACCCCGCCGGTCTTCGATATGTCCGAGATCGGCAATGTCGGCGGCAACATCTTCATAATAGAGGTCCGAAATGTCGATCCGTTTTACTACAATCCTAAGAACCTTATCGAATGAACCAGTTATTCCGCTTCCGCCTGACCTGGTTGTAGTGGCGTATTTCCTGAAATAGGTTCTGTTCAATACCAGCCCGGAAGCGCCGGTGTCGAAAATGAGGTTTCCCACCTGGTCGTCAATCCTTGCTTCAATTAAAAACAAACGCCCGGCACGTTTCAGAGGAATGGTAATCGACTGAAAATCGCCTATGGGTTCATCGCTTTTATTCAGAAGTAATGAACTTAAATCTTTAGCCGGAACCTGTCGGAGAATACCACCTGGATCAATATCCGCATAGCTTTGCAAGCTGATGCAAATAAACATTGCAATCAGTATATTTTTATTGAAAATATGCCCTCTTACTGAGCAGCAACCCATACCGAAAAGTTTGTACGAAATTAATCAATAGTTGGGGATGTTGAGTATAAAAAGGGGAAAAGGCACAGAGTTTTTTCACTATGCCTTTTCGGAAATTTGTTGAACCTTGTTGGTAGTTATTACTTGGTTTACTTTTTGGGAAGCAGCGTCATTATTTCCTTAGTGCCATCCAGCAGGATTAGTTTGTCGCCATCTAATTTCATCATTTCCACATGTTTAAGCGCATCGAGGAAAAGTGTTTCCCCATTACCCTGGCAAGCCATACGGGTAATCGCTCCCGGCTCGATTTCGAGGCAGGCCTTCTTTAGTTTATAACTTCCTGACATATTGTTGCAGCCGGTTGAACCGGAAAGTTTTCCTTTGTCAGCGAACAATAAAAATGGCATTCCTGTTCGAAACTGCTCCATGTCAGGAGTGCTTCCATTCAGGGTGCAGAGTTCCCAGGGTTGGGCCGTGAGTTTGTTCTTGTTGGCCATTTTGCAGGTACTTCCGCATGAGGAAATTATGACTATCAGCAAAGTAGCCATTGTAATCTGAAATAATTGTTTTTTCATTTTTATATAAAATTAGTTTTTAAATTGGAATTGATAAAAGTTCAAAGTGTTCTCAGGAAACTTTTACTCTCCGATAAGTCCTTCTTTTTTAAGTTGCGAAATCATGAGTTTTGAATAGCGTTTCATCAGGCTCGAAATATCTGAGGGATTAAAAGCATCCGATTGTATTGAAGTCAACATCTCCCCCGAGGCCATATCGTAGAAATTGGTTTCGAAATAGAATGTTCGGTTGGTGATTGTATAACCAGGCTCTTCAACATAACCATAATAGTAGAGAGCGTACCTGTGATAGCTATCGTAAAAAGTATGTTCCACAGGATAATAAACTGTTGCCGGCTGGTAGCTTTCATCTGTTTTTACATCATACAGAACAACCGTAAATGCAGCGTCGCAGCCTGCTTTCCTGATTATTTGTTCCATTTCCTCCCGGGTATTGTTTGTGTCGGCAAGAAAAGCCGGTGTCAATACCGAACTGCTTTTCACAGCTTTGCGTCCGCGCGATTCAATAACTTTCGCCAATTCGTTTTCGACTGCTATTTTCGCGGCAGTTTCCTGCGCAAAAGCTATGATAAAAATCGATTCATATTTCTCTTTGGCTTTGACATCAGGATTTTTCCATGAATTTATTACTTGTTGCGAAGGGGTGCATGCCGATATAATTACCAGCAATATGATTACACTAACTAGCCGTATCATAGTTACTTTACTTTAATTTAAATATCAATCCTCCATTAAATCCGAACGACCATATTGGAACATAGCCTGTTAACCCAACGCCTGAACCGTTGGTGCCCCAATAATAACTTCCGCCGGAACTGGTTATCGGAAGTCCCAGGTTAGTTTGCAAACGTATTCCTACTTTCTCGCTGGCCATTATTTTAACTCCCAAATCAAAACCTATTGCAAATTTGGTAATGGTGCTGAATGTTTCATCTTTTGATCCCAGCCAGGCGGCACCCAGGTTGAACCCGGTGAATCCTGTAACTTTATCGGAAGCAGGAAACAAACGCTGACCGCCGATAAACATGTAATTTACAGCAACATCATCCGAAAAAGCTTCGAATCCGACATACGACGACTGTGCTGTGGCAGTAGTTTCGTAACGGTAATAAGAAATTTCAATAGCATTATAAGGACTTGGTGCAAAAGTAAGTGCCCCTCCATAAGTAAATCCATCATTAATCCGGGCCTGACCACCCGTAATGTTTACCGTGCTCCTGAAAGTGTATCCGGCTATAGGAGTCAGCTCAACGGTTTGAGCTATAGCTGATAATGTTGCGGTGAGCACAACAAAGAAAAAAAGTAGTTTTTTTATCATGGTTTTGGTTCCCGGTTTTAATAATTGATGAGTGATTGAAATATAACTACTCAAAGATAAATAAAATACAGATTTTAAAATCACTGTTGTCCGGTAAATAAAACATATCGTCCCTGACGGGACTATGCCTTTTTTATAACTTATTTTCTACCAACA
>CAZOXJ010000141.1:0-10498 GCA_964583325.1 uncultured Lentimicrobiaceae bacterium | reverse complement strand
CGGTAGCCGCAGCAGCGGTACAACTATTGGCGTTGGTATAATTCACGCTCACGCTTTGTGCCCCCGTTGTATTCCAGGTTACGGTAATAGCATAGGTTGTAGCTCCTGCCGTAATGATTCCGCCGGCTGAAACAGTCCAGGTATAGCCTGTCATTCCTGTTTCGCTGGTATATATGTTCCCTGCAGAGTTTGCACAAACTGAAGTAGTTCCTGAAATGCCTGGCAGTGGTAAAGTGTTAACAGTTCCGCTGACTGAAACATTTTTAGAAACAGCTCCTGTTGATTCCACTGTAATACTGCCGGCCGGATTGCCGGTAGCTGAATTTGCCAAACGCACATAAATAGTTGTTGAAGTAACTGTGCCCCCGGTTGGTTCCAGGGTAAGATTTGATAAATAACCGGATATAGCGGATGTCTTACTGATTTCAAAACCTGTAGTAGCATTGAGAATGATATTGCCGGTGAGATAAACCCCGGAAACAGTAAAACTCTGATTCGCTGATGCAGATCCGCTGCAGCCTGAAAATGGCACAACTGAGCTGATTACCGTCAGGGTTGGTTCATCCATAGTTAAGGTAACAGCAGTGGCTGTATAATTTATCCGCAAAGGCTTGCCATTGAAGGTAATATGAGATCCTTCGGGTAGCAGGTTGAAAGTACCTGCAATACTGGTTGCTGAAACAATTGTAAACACATTGCCAACAAGCGGAACAAAACCCCCGTTTAAGGAAAGCACTGCCCCTGCCAGGTTCACAGAGCCTGTAACTTTAAGCTGGGTGTAACCGGTGTTTAACGCAGCGGTGTTAATGTCAATTTTCAATTGTGTGCCTGAAGTAAATGAAAGGGTTTTACCCGTCATGATTAAATCAACAGGACTGGCTAACGGGAAAACACCAGTGCCGGACGAGGTAGTCAGGTTCAGGTCCGAGGTTATTGTTTCAACATCACTAATGTTGATATTTCCGGTATGCTCATCCCCTATATTGATGATTTTACCACTCAGGAAGCCGGTTTCCGCTGGATGGATACTAAGAGGACCACTTGGGTTCTCAATAGCTGCGGTCAGATTAATGTCCACTCCATCGGTCTTTTGCATAAGCGAAATACTATTGGATGAACCATTCGCTATTATAGCTCCAGCAATAACCATACTATTTCCAATTACTATAATATCACCACCTTGATCAGCAGTTGTAATTGTAGGGGCCTCAGTCAACACAATCGCTTTTGAACTTGGCCCGCTACCTTCTATTCCGGTAACTTTAACCTGCCCGCCATTTGATGTGATTTTATTTCCATACCTTAAATAGACTCCCTTATTATTACCTGCAGTTGTATTGCCTCCGCATCCGGTCACTTCAACGGCGCCACTACCCCCGGCAGTGATCATGCTGGGCGGGGTACACGTATTTTCTAAAAGTATGCCTGAATTTTGCTTACTGGTGGCGCCAGTTCCGCCACCCATGCCATATACTTTCACGGTACCGACACCTGGTCCACAGGTAATGGTTGCGGACATATTCATATACAACCCATCATTCCAATCACCACCAGCTGTTGTGGATCCATATCCGGTTACTTCAACAGAACCATCCGGTCCTGAAGAAATAATAGCATTATATGTGATTTTAACGCCATTACACTGGTAAGCCGATCCACTACTCCCACCGCCTGTGCCTGTAACCTTTACGAGTCCATTGCCGCCGGATGTAATTGCGGAAGAAGCCCCGTATAAACATACTCCATAGTTATAATATCCTGTAACATCAATAGCTCCATAGCCGGTAACTGTAACTGTTCCAGTGTTGCCGGAAGTGATTTTTCCTCCTGTTGAAACATACACACCAGAATTCGAATTAATTGCCGAAGCACCTGAACCTCCCCCGTAGCCGGTTACTACCACGTTAGCTCCTAAGGAACTGATAGCTGAATTTGTACCTGTAACATATACGCCATAGTTATTGCTGCTACTATTTACAACCGCTCCCTTGCCTTCCACGTTTACAGTGCCTGCCGTTCCACCAAGTATCTTACTGCCTGCACTTACATAAATACCTTCTGTATTTATGGTTAAGGCTCCATTACCTTCTCTTCCGCGTATAGTAACCAATCCTGTTCCGGTTGCCTGTATAATGGCATTGGTTAATCCAATACCCGCGGCATTAAACGTGGAAGCCGTTGCCTGCATATTTGCACTGAGTGTAAGCGCTCCGTTAACAGTGGTAAGACTGGATAAGGCAGCGAACAAAATGTTCCTGTCGGTTGCGACAGCAATACTGTTCGAACCTGTAAAACTGCTGGTTCCGTTAAAAGTTACGGCTCCTGCCAGGTTATCAAGTGTAACATTAAAGTTATCGGAGTAGGCATTGGTTCCACTGTTTCCAAAGGTAAGCGTTGAGCCGGCAGCTCCATCGATAATACTAAAGGCGTTGTAGGCCGAAAGTCCGGCAGCATTAATAGTTAATACTGTTCCGCTGGCTGAAGCACCTCCGGCTGACCCTACCCAACTGCCGCTGGAAAGGGTAAATGTATAGGTAGTTCCGGTTGATGCCACGGTGACTCCCGCTGAACAACCTGTTTTAACCGTAAAGGATGCGCCTGATGCATAGAAGGATGCGCCGCTTGCATAAGCGGTTGCTGCCACATTTTGTGTGGTTGCTCCCGCCGACGTTATGCCAATAGTACCGGATAAACTACCTGTGGCAGTGGATGCTACCCGTACAAAAACGGTTGCAGAAACAGCGCTGCTTACCGGCGTCAGGTCGAGAACGGAGGAAAAGGTTCCCCCGGATGCCAGGCTGTATTCAAAACCTGTTAGTGCTGAAATGGTAATATTTCCTGTAAGATTGCTTCCCGTAACAATGAAACTTTGTTCGTCGGAAATACTACCCGCGCAGTATGCGAAGGGTAATAAAGTACCGGTTACTGAAAGGATAGGGGCAGGTTCATCATCAGTGATGGTGATGGTATTTTGCTGAGTACCGTTTTCGGTTGCGCATAGGCCTGAAACAGCTGTTATATTAGCTATAACCGTTTTATTGCCTTCATAAATGGCATCATTTACAGCGGTAACGGTAGTTGAACCACTTAAGCTTCCCGCTAAAATAGTAATGGTTGCCGAAGCGGCAGTATAATCAACACCTCCACCTGAAGCTGTGCCCGTGTAAGTAAGGGTTACAGTCACATTCTGGGAATTTATACCCGAAAGGGTAGCGGTGAGCGTTGAAACTCCCCCGTTTTCAGCAATGGTGACAGGATTCGAACTAAGAGTTACTGTTGGACTGGGGTTCACCGTTACATTGTAAACGGTAGCTGCAGCAGCAGTACAACTATTGGCGTTGGTATAATTCACACTCACGGTTTTTGCTCCTGCAGTAGTCCAGGTTACAGTAATGGAATTGGTAGTAGCTCCTGCTGTAATGGTTCCACCGGCTGAAACAGTCCAGGTATAGCCTGTCATTCCGCTGGCAGTTGAATAAATATTGCCTGTTGAAGCGGCACAGGCACTGGCCGGACCGGCGATTACTGGTACCGGCAAAGTATTTACAATGATTGTTCCTGTGGCATTTACACTTCCACAGCCTCCGGTTAATGGAATGCTGTAGTTAAATGTTCCGGATGCTGTTGGCGTTCCACTGATGGTGATGGTATTGGATGCAAATGCTGCAGTTACTCCTGCCGGAAGTCCTGTCGCTGATCCAATTCCTGTTGCTCCTGTTGTTGTATGTGTAATTGCTGGTAAAGCTGTACTAATACATAATGTGGGATTAGATGAAGCTGCACTTGCTGTATTGTTTGGTTTTACTGTTACTGTTGGTACATTTGTCATTTGTATTGCACAAGTTGCAGTAGTAGTTGGAGGACCTGTAACCCAGGCAGGTGAATTAACAAGTGTTCCGGGATAAAGGTTACCGCTTGCTGAATTTCCCAGTGTACTGCCAACTCCTTCACCCATTTTATATAATGCAACCAATCCTGGTTCATTTCCACTTAATTCAAGTTTATAACTTGCACTGATTTCTGCTGCAGTTCTGGCAACATTCCATAAACGAACATCAGAAATTGAACCTGAAAAATATTCGCTGTTATTACTAAGTCCACCACCAATTTTCAATTCAGTTGCACTTGAAATAAAATTTCCGCTATATGCCAGAGTGCCATCTAAAACACCATTAACATATACTTTTAAATTTGTTCCATCATAGGTGCCGGCCACATGATACCATGTGTTAATCGCAAGCGTTGTAGTTCCACTAACCCGAGAGTTGCTATTTACCCAAAAAGTGATTTTGTCACTATCAATCCTAAGCAAAAACGGATAGCTTCCTTCATAATTACCAATAATGGAGTGTAGTGAACCGGATGCCGTTTTATAAACCCAGGCTTCAACAGTTGCCTGATTTGTGCCCTGAAAATTATTCGTCCAGAGAGTGCTTCCAAGGCTTACTTTTTTAAGACCAGCATTGCCGGTAAAAGCCAGTGCTCCTTTTGGAAATATGGCTGATACATTATATGCTTTACCTGTAGTTAAAGTTCCTGTATTGAAACTGACTGATGATCCTGTACCTGCTTTAGGGCCATCAATCACCGTGTTATCTGAATTATCTCTCAGGTAATAATTGGTATTTGTTTGAGAGGAACCGATTGAAATTGTTGCTGAAGCGCCGGAGCATATACTTTGTGTAGCTGGCGACACCGTTTGATTAGCTGATATTGGTTTCACTATAATTTGCACCACATTCGAAGCCACTGCTCCTGTCCAGTCAGCCATGCAGCTTACCCGCGCCAGTCGTTTGTACCAGGTGGTTGCTGTAAGCGAACCCGGACTGTACGTTATTGCAGTATACGTTCCTGTTGCTAAGTTCGAAAAACTGATACCATCAGTCGAACTCTGCCATTTATACTCCAAAGTACCGGCATAACCCGAAGGATCAGCGATACTGGTAAAAGCAGCAGGAATTGTGCCCGAACAGATGGTCTGATTAGCGGCAATGGTGCCTCCGCTGGTGGGATTCGTGCAGGAAGTGATTACCGTTATCGGCGTACGGTAATATCCCCCGCTGCCTGTAACACTTGCCTTATCTGCTCTTACCCGGTAATAATAGGTAGTGTTGAGAGTCAGTCCGCTTACCGCCTGCGACAGGCTGGTGCCACAATCCAAATTTTCATATCCGACAATAAAAGAATCGAATGTTGAAGAGGTGGAAACATCCAGCAGGTAACGGCTAACCGCACCGGTTACGGGAGCCGCCCAGTTGGCGGTAAAATCTGTCCGGGTGTTATTTGTTGCAGCTGCAGGAACCGGAACGGCCAGGGCATAACTCTCCACAAAATTGGAAGTGGTTCCTGTTTGATCGAAATAGTTTAAATCGCCGTTGTTTCCTTCACTTGAAAGGTCATTTAAAGTAGTGATTTCCGTATTGTCGCCACCGGCAACGCCCTGATTACAGTTAAAGTAAGCCACCAGGCCAGTTTCATTTCCGGCTAATTCTGTGTAAAGAGCGGATTGTATTTCCGACTGGGTTCTCACAGTGTTCCAAACACGGACTTCATCAATAGAGCCCTGGAAATTTTGCCCGTCGCCGTTGTAGGTAGCACCATTACCAATGACCAGGCCTTGCCCCTGATGATTTATATTGTGGGTAGTCGTATTTGTTAATGCCCCATCGATATAAACAAACGAACCATTTTCTACACCGGAATTATAACAGAAGGCAACATGGTGCCACCTGTTATCTGCCAGGTTGATGCCGGTAGAAACCCCTTCAGAACCATCCCAGGAAAAGGCAATCAGTACATTATCTTTAAGGAACATCGCATAGGCCCATTGTTTCACAACGATGCCCCTGAAACCGGCACCGGCGTCTGAAGTTTTTATCCAGGCCTCAATGGTGCCGGTGTAACTCCGAACCGAAGCAGCATTACCGACATTTACAAAATCTTCATATCCGTCCAATGCCAGTGCATTGCCGGGAGGAACCATATAGTATACAAAAGTCTCGGTCGAAGTAGCTGTACCTCCCGGATTTGTCACGGAAACGGTTCCTGTTGCCCCGATTGCCACAACGGCTGTAATGCTGGTTTCGCTCACTACCGAAAATGAAGCAGCCGCTGTTCCGCCAAAACTAACTGCTGTAGCACCGGTAAAGTTTGTTCCGGTTATAGTTACTGTCTGTCCGGTTACAGCACTTATTGGGGTAAATGAACTGATAGCAGGGTTATCAGATAAATCAAGGTCCGTAGTGTTTTTATAATAAGAAATTCCACCATAATAATCTCCAAAAAACAAATCCTGATCAGCATCGTTGTCAATATCCACAAATGCGGGAGTGGGAGACTGTAAGAGAACACCATTGAATGGATTTAAAGTCCCTGCTTCCTCTGTAAATACGGCAGCAAAGGCAGTTCCCGTATTTTTAAAATACCTGATATGGTCAGTGTAAGAGTCATAGGGAACTTCTCCGGTAATAAGATCCATATCGCCATCGCCATCCAGATCTGCAAATGCGGGCTTGCTATTATTATATAAGTCTATGCTGTTCAAAGGATTTGACACTCCTGTTTGCAACGTAAATATGGGTGCGGCTGGAGTTCCTGTATTTTTTAAAAAGAGGAAGCCCCCATAATCTTCTCCTGAAAAACAATCCATGTCACCATCGCCATCTATATCAACAAAACAAGGAGCGCTGTTCCAACCCAGGTCTATCCCGCCAAACGGGTCATCGGCTCCTGTTTGTAATTCGAATACGGGTGCAAGACTGCTTCCCGTATTTTTATAATATAACATTCTTCCTCTTCTATCCCCTAATACAGCATCCATATCGCCGTCATCGTCAATATCAGCAAATGCGGGAGTGCAGTCAGAACCGATGTCTATTCCGTCAAAAGGGTTGGAGTAACCTGTTTGCTCTGTAAAAACCGGGGAAACAGTATTGCCTGTATTTTGGTAATATGAAATTTCTCCCCAGCTGCTTCCGATAAAAACATCCATATCGCCGTCACCGTCAATATCAGTAAAAGCAGGTGCAGTTTCATAGAGGTAAACACTGTTAAGCGGGTTTAGTGCACCGGATTGGAGTGCAAACGTTTGAGCGCCGGCGGTTTGCGGGCTGAACAGCACCAGGGCTCCTGCCACTGCCGCTGCCGAAGCCGCCAGGCGGATCGCTTTTTGCAGGCTGAGTAATAAAGCGTGCATTTTTTGAAGCCGTCGCTGCAAAATATCCTGTTTACGCAGGTTTTTGCCTTCAGCCATAAAGCGGACTAATTTGCCGGTGTACTTGTTGAATCGCCTTAACAATTCGTTGAAGAGTAGTTTTTGTTTCCTCATGGTAGAAGGGAGTATTTGTAGAGTATTATTTAGTTTCGTTAGTATCAGGGTTTGCCCAGAATGTATCGCCCGGAATTGCCAGGGCATATTTGTGTATTGGATTTATCGTGTTTAATACATTGGGGCGGGTGGTGCCGGCAAGTATTTTGAGTCCGTAAATTTCGTCCACGGTCGTCTCATACGTCAGTTCTCCAACGAATGCACCCGTAGGAAGATGGATGATTTTTATCCCGGAGCTGTTTGCTTTTTCGGCAAACGAAAGCTTGGCAAACGTGGAGGAGTTTTTGCGCAGCTTGCTCATTCCCACAAACATATAGTCGCCGAAAATATCCATACCGCGGCAAAAGCCATCAAGCCGGCGTATTACTTCGTACGATTTACCGGGAATATTTACTTTCACAATTTCGCCTGTTGCCGACAACAGCAAATACAATTCGCCTTTATACATTGTAGGTGAATGAGGCATGGGCAGGTTTTCGAGAATGATTTCGTTGGTTGTAACATCCATTAAAATTCCGCCCTGCGTTATATTGTTTCTCCAGCCCTGTAACGTGTTTGTGTTTCCAAGCATGGTGACATATTTAGGCATTCCATCCATCATTACCAGGCCATTGAGGTGGCAGCGGTCCTCCGAAACCAGTTCGGTGATAAACGGCGGTTTCCAGACCGGGATAAAATTATAACTGCCGTTAACCTGGCAAAGGCACGAAAAAGAGGTATTAACGGCCCAGATAACATCCTTGCCGATGGCTATATCGTGTATATCCACCTGGCCGGTATGAAATGTGATACGCGGCAACCAAAGGCTGTCGTAAGTATTGGGTTTATTCGGATAATGAACGGCCAGGTCTTCGGAGTTTTCGAAAACAAGAACTTCATCCCGGGTTGCCAGTATCATGCGGTTGCCGCTGACTTCAAAACCCATGGGTTTGTTAAACGAACGGGGAAGCATGGTAAATCTGTTTTCGTCGGCCGGGCTGATAAGTACCAGTTTCCCTGCCTGGTAGGTAGTAAGAGCGATGCTGCAATCGAGTTTCATCAATAATTCGGGCAACTGCGGCGAATACCGGCAACTGAAGGGAGCTAAAGACGGATCTGTTGGTTGCATAGAATTAATAAATTATTTTGATGAACTGTACCTGGATTGCAATGGTTTGATGTGTTTTTGTATGTTTTTTCTGCCTCCTGAATCCTGCCTTTTTTAGTAACTTTATATGATGGTTACTTACAGGAAATCAGGTGCATGTGATTTTACAATTTTTTAATTTTGCTTCCTTCATCACCATTTCCACCATTACGCAGGCCACTTTTTTGAAGTCATCCGGTTTGCTGAAGAAATAATCGGCACCGGCCTCCATGGCCATTTCGCGGTAGAACTCTGATGAAAATAAAGTAAGAATGATATACACCAGGCTTGAATTCTCCTTCCTTATCTCCTTCAATACTTCGATGCCGTTTAACCCGGTCATTTCAAGGCCAATGATGGCCAGGTCGGGTTTTAAGGTGCGCAAGCCTTCGAGCGTGTTGGTGCCATTTGCAAACGACCCGACTACCTCAAGCTGTCGGGAAACGCTTACCATTTCCTGCAGGCGCTCACGAATCAGGTTTGTATCATCTGCTATCAGAACTTTCATTTTTATACAAGCATTTTTAGTACTACAAATAGAAACTATATTCATTTGTTACCTTGTAGGAAAAAGCTGATTCTTGTGTAGGATATATCCTACAAGGAATTAAAAAACAGCTGGTTACTATAAGGCATAAATTCATGTATTTTTTAAAACAAATTGCACTCTGGCAGTAGTGCACGATTAATTTTTAGGCGAAACACAATTATTTCCCCTGGAATGCTTTGGCTCTTAGTTCGGCATTTTCCCTCAGGTTGTAGTAATACAATGGAATGTCGTAAATGTGGTAAACCCCTAAACCGATGCTATTTGAGATGACATTCATGGCGCTGTCGTTCACGCTGCTGCAGATTAAAACACCTTGCGCAATATCTATACGGGCATCGGCGAAACCAGGCACCTTTTCATAATTGATCAGGGTTTTGTCCGGCATGTAGGACCCAAGGCTTTCGGAAGCCGGTGCCGGGGTTTCGTCCCTTTTCCAGTTGATGGGGTTGATCACCAGTCCTATATTGTTTGCCACCACTATATTTGATCCCGGTACTACCCTGGGTGACTGTGTGTTGTAGGAGATAATTACTCCCGTGTCGTCAGCACCTTCGGCAAACTTCAGGTGTTTATTCGCAGCCATAAATTCAGCCGTAACCGGGTAACCGGTAACATAAGCAGCAATCATCCGTGAATAAACTTCCGGATGATTGGCCATGTATTCCGACAGCAAAAACAACATAACATTGGCTCCCTGCGAATGACCGGCAAGGATAAACGGGCGGCCGTTGTTGTAATGATTGATGTAGTAATCAAACGCGGCAATCACATCCCTTGCCGGATCCTGCCTGAGTACCTCCCAACGTTGGTCTTCAGGCAAAACCAGGGTTTTCATGGCATTTGCCTGGCGGTAATAGGGTGCGTAAATATTTCCTGTCGTCTCAAAAGCAGTGGCCTGCGTTTTTAAGGCACGCAATGAGCCGGCAAGCATACTTGGATTGTCGATGGCACAATAAAGAGTATTTGTTGAGCTGTCAGGTGTCCAGGCTGTGGGATACAGGTAAAAGATATCAACGGGTTTCGCGGTATCAGCAGGCAGTGAAAGCCAGTGCTCAGCCAGCGAATAATCTGTAGGAATGATTCCGGACGGCTTCTCATCCTTGCCGCAGCTCATTACCAATATGAACAGAATTGCGGAAACCAACCATTTCTTTATTTGTTTCAGTATACTATGAGTGCTCATTTCAAGATGTTTTAAAATCCATTTACTTATTTTCCAAGGAATGCATTGGCCCTTCGTTCGGCGTTTTCCCGGATATTAAAATAATAAAACGGGAAATCCCAGCTATGGTAAACACCCAGGCCCATATTGGATGCAGGCTGGTACAGGGCATTTTCATCCACGCTGCTGCAAACCAGGACGCCCTTTGTCAAATCCACGCGGGCATCGGCAAAAGCCGGAACTTTTACAAATACGTTACCCTGACCCGGCATAAAGGAACCCAGGCTTTCGGATGCCGGGGCCGGGGTTTCGTCCCTTTTCCAGTTTACAGGG
>CAZOXJ010000140.1:0-10863 GCA_964583325.1 uncultured Lentimicrobiaceae bacterium | reverse complement strand
CTGAAGCGGAAAAGATGATCGCAGATGCAAAAGCACTTCAGGAATCGTATGATAAAGCAGTTGCTGATGGTGATACTTATTTGACTGGCAAAGATTTCGCAAACTCACTGGTGTCGTTTAAAACTGCAAACGAAATAAAACCTTCAGAAGCCTATCCGAAACAAAAAATAACTGAAATACAGGCAATTCTGGATAAGGACAAAGCCGAAGGACAGCGTTACCAGGAAGCTATTGCCCAGGCCGATAAACTGTTCGGGGAACAAAAATACCTGGCTGCGCTCGAACCGTACCAGCTTGCTTCGGGCATAAAACCTGCCGAAACCTATCCAAAGGATCAGGTTACTAAAATTAATCAGTTGATAGCCGAACAGAAAAAACTGGATGAAGACTATAAAAAACTCATCGCGGATGCTGATGCGCAGTTTAAGGCAACAAAATATGATGATGCCCGCAGCTTATACGTAAATGCCGGTACGCTAAAGCCAGCTGAAAAACTTCCCAAAGACAGGATTGCAGAAATTGATGGTTTACTTGCCGCAATTCAGCAAAAGGAACAGAACTATTCAAATTCCATAAAGGAAGCCGATGCGTTTTTTGCAGATAAACAATACCCGGAAGCAGTCGTTTCCTACAACAAAGCATTATCTGTTAAACCATCTGAAGCCTACCCGAAATCACAGGTTGACAAAATCAATATTCTGCTGGCCGAACAGAAAAAACTGGATAGCGATTACCTTACAATACTTGCTGCGGCAGATAAATTGTTTGATGAAAATAAATACAGCGAAGCTATTTCCGATTACCGCAAAGCGCTTACGTTGAAACCTGCGGAGAAATACCCGTCGGATAAAATTACAGAGGCAGAAAAGCTGATTGCTGATTTAAAAGCCCTTCAGGAAACCTATGACAAGGCAATTGCCGATGGCGATAAAAAATTGACTGAGAAGGACTATGAAAACGCCCTGATTGCATTCAAAAATGCGAATACAGCCAAGCCTGCTGAAACCTATCCTCCTCAAAAAATCAACGAAATTCAGGCAATTCTTGATAAAAATAAAGCTGACAATGATCGTTACCAGGAAGCCATTGCTACGGCTGATAAATTCTTTACGGGTGCGAAATACCGCGAAGCGCTGGAACCCTATCAGCGCGCCAACACAATAAAACCAGCTGAAAAATATCCGCAGGAGCAGATTGATCGTATTAACCTATTGCTGGCTGAACAGAAAAAACTTGACGAGGACTACCAGAAACTTATCACTGATGCAACTGTATTCCTGAAAGAAGAAAAATACAACGAAGCCCGCAATTTATACACCAACGCCGGCACATTGAAACCTTCGGAGCAGCTTCCAAAAGATAAGATCGTTGAAATTGACAACCTACTTTCGGCACTAAAACTGAAAGAGGAAAACTATACGAAAGCTATCACTACCGCATCGGAGCAGTACGCGGCTAAAAACCTGTCAGCATCAATAAAATCATACGAAGAAGCACTTGGTATTAAACCTGCTGAAAAATACCCCCAGGAGCGCATAACTGCCATTAAAGCTGAAATAAAAGCTATTGACGATAAATATTCGGAAGCTGTTACACTTGGCGACTCAAAACTGGCTTCAAAAAACCTGATGGAAGCTATGAATGCCTATCAGAATGCGCTTGAGATAAAGCCTTCGGAAGAATATCCGAAAACAAAACTAGCAGAGATAAACACTGCTCTTGCTGCGCAGAAAGAAGAAATGGAGAAAATGTACGCTTCGTATATTGCTGACGGCGACAGGCTTGCTGATGCTAAAGACTACAATGGTGCACGATCGGCATTTACAAAAGCCACAGGAATAAAACCATCGGAAACATACCCTAAGCAGCGCATAACCGAAATAAATAAAATAACAGAGGAAATTGAACTGGCCCAAAAGGCGGAATATACCAAAGCCATCGGCGAAGCGGATAAGCTGTATAACTCAAAAATCTTCGATCAGGCAATTGATGCGTACGAAGCTGCTTCAAAAATCAACAGCAATGACCCCTACCCGCTGCAACAGATCAGTGTAATCAGAAAATACATGTCGGATCATGCCATTCAGGATTTGTTTGCTGATGTATTTCTTATCACTGAAGGCACTGAAAAGAAATTTACCTTTTCATCCATTGAACCCCGCTTGCGAAAAAACAATTATATCCTGCTTAAAGCCCGTTCGGCAGGGAAATCAGCACCAAAGGTATATTTGAATTACGGTAAGGATAACCAGAAAAATGGCGGTATAGTTCTCCGTAGCCTCGATAAGGCCGAAATAAACGATTACCTAATCAGGATAAGTGTTCAGGACAAATGGTACCGTGAGGACAATAACTGGATAAGCCTTTTCGTAGAAACCGGCGATATTGAGATTACAAAAGTGCAGATAGCTGCAGGCGATGAGTAGCTGATCGTAAGTTAAAATCCTGAAAATTACGCTTTGCCCGGTAACACTATCATCGTGAGGATGTGATAACGCAATGCGTTCAATCAATCATCGCGGCAATAAATTGTGAAGTCGCAGAACCTAAAAACTGACATAAAACAAATACCTGACTTTAGTATAATTTTCGGATATTTGCCGCACGACAAATCAGGATTTCGAATGGCAAAATTAACGGAACACTTCAGCAAATTCAGAGCAGGAATAGTGGGAGATAATGCGGAATATAAAACTCCATACGGTGTTCAGAAAATGTTATATGCTGACTGGGTTGCCAGTGGGCGGCTATACAAACCAATCGAAACGCGTATTTCGGAAGTTATAGGCCCCTGGATAGCCAATACGCACACCGAAACCTGCGAGAGCGGACAGCTGATGACCAAAGCCTATCATGAAGCGCAACGTATAATAAAGGAGCATGTAAATGCCGGACCTGGTGATGTACTTATAACATCAGGATTTGGGATGACCGGAGTACTGGTTAAATTTCAGCGGATGCTCAACTTGAAAGTGCCTGAAAAAAATATTGCCGGCGAATTTGTATATTCCGGTAAAAAACCTGTGGTTTTTATAACCCATATGGAACATCATTCCAATCATACTTCATGGTATCATACTATTGCTGACGTAGAAGTAATTCCTCCTGATAAAAACCTGCTTGTTGATCCTGAAAATCTGAGGCAACTACTCGAAAAATTCAAGGACAGACCTTTGAAAATTGGTTCCTTTACAGCCTGTTCAAATGTAACCGGTATCGAAACGCCGATTCACGACCTGGCGCGCATCATGCATGAAGCTGGAGGTTATTGTTTTGCCGACTATGCAGCTTCAGCTCCTTACGTGGATATAAATATGCATCCTGATGATCCGATGGAAAAACTGGATGCCGTTTTCTTTTCTCCTCACAAATTTCTGGGAGGGCCAGGCGCTTCCGGGGTTTTGGTTTTCGACTCGTTGTTATACCACTGCAGTGTTCCTGATGCTCCCGGTGGCGGAACGGTAGACTGGACCAATCCCTGGGGTGAATATAAATTTATCGACGATATTGAAGTCAGAGAAGATGGAGGCACACCTGGTTTTATGCAAGCCATGAAAACGGCCCTTTGCATCAACCTTAAAAACAAAATGGATACCAGTCGCATACGCGAACGCGAAGAAGAACTTGTTAAGATTGCCTTCACGGAATTATGTTGTATCCCGGGAGTACACATCCTGGCTGAAAACCAAAAAACCCGGCTGGGAATTATTTCATTTTATATTACCGGAATCCATTTTAATCTCGTTGTAAAACTACTCAGCGACCATTATGGAATACAAATGCGGGGAGGTTGCGCCTGTGCAGGCACATACGGGCATTTTCTTCTTGATGTGAGCTACGAAAAGTCCAAAGCTATTACTGATTTGATCACCCATGGTGATCTCTCTCAAAAACCAGGCTGGATAAGACTTTCACTTCATCCTACCATGACAGATGAAGAGCTGTACTTTATAATTGATGCGATAAAAAAAATATCAGTGCATCACCTTGAGTGGGTAAATGATTATGTTTACAATAAGCACACCAACGAATTTAAACATAAAAACGAATTGCATCACAAAGATGAATTAGTTAGAAGTTGGTTTGAATTGGAAGATAAAACCTGATTTTACTCAAAACAGCAATTCAATGCTGCGGATTTAAAAGCCGGAACCGTCTTTAAAAATCTATTTCCCCCTTTGATTAAGAAGAAATACTTTGTCAATCTGCTTTATGCAAAATGATAAGAGTAATTTCCGGGCGCGTTGCAATGCGACCCGGATATCCGAGTGTGCCTAATCCGCGGTTAACATAAAGGAATTGTATTGCTCCGTTTTTGTGCATCTTTTCATACAAACCACCCCATTGTTTAAAAAGCAGAGATGCCGGACTCCATTTAATATTGCCTCGTTCGATAGCCAATTGCATTGCATGTGTATGACCCGATAAAGTAAGGTCGATGTCGGTATATAAACTATTAACCTCCCCATCCCAATGCGAAGGATCATGCGAAAGAAGCACTTTAAACTGCGATAATTCTGTTCCCGAAATGGCTTTTTTCAGATCGCCCTTTTTCCCAAACCTATTATTTGCACTCCAGTTCTCAACACCAATAATAGCTAATGAAACAGAGTCTCTCATAATTAAAGCACTTTTATTAAGGAGTAACTGCCAGCCGATCCGGTTATAAAATCCAAGCAAATCTTTATTATTTAAATCTTTGGCTTCCTGCGATTCCCATGTTGAATATTCGCCATAATCGTGGTTTCCGAGCACTGTAAATATTCCATCCTTTGCCTCGAAACCTTTCATTTCCTGTTCAAACGGATAAGCTTCATAGGTATTGAAGTTCACAATGTCACCGGTAAAGAGAATAACATCCGGTTGTTGATCATTTACAATTTTAATGATTTTCTTTAAAGGTCTGTTACTAACGAAGGTGCCAAGATGAATGTCGCTGATATGAACCATTTTATATCCGTCAAAAGCAACTGGCAAATTACGTACGGATAACTCAACGGTATGTAGTTTGTAGTTCCCAACCCACAGGAACATGCCAAGAAAATAAATAAACATTACTACGGAAGATATTGAGGCACCCGTAAGCAGAAAACTACGAGGCCGGTACCACCCGCCCGGTTTGCCAATATTTTCAGGATCAACCCTTTTTATTAAATTCAGGGGAATGATAAAAAAATCGCTTGCAATAAGCAGTGAGAGAAATATTCCTTTCCCAATTAATAAAATAAGCACTATGCCAGAAAAGTACACCCTTAGGAAAGAAGGCCACTGTGGATATGGTGAAATAAATCCGGATATAAAAAACAGCAGCAATATGTACAAGGGAAGCCAATATGCAATTGTCAGAACTTTCTTAAACTTAGGCATAAAAGCTTTTCGCACCGAAAGCCAGTAGAGCATATCAATGGCTGCCAGAACTGCCATCAAAGTTAAACGGCTTGTATATTTGGGTAGCTCGTGCCCTCCGATTATAAGTATAACGGCCACAACTGCAGCAATCTGCAAAACATACCCAAATCTCAAATCCTTCATCTGCCGTGAATCAAAGCATGTGAAATTAAATAAAAAAATTATTCAACAAAGAAATAACAAGAAGAAAGTTACCATGTAAAGGTAACTTTCTTCGGGTGAACTAAAATAATAAATCAATTATGAACTGGCTTTCACATAATTAACCAATCCTTTGGCTTTAAAAATACCCACAAGTTTATCGGGCAGCGGCGAAAAATGATATTCTGTTTCTGCTATTGTAACTATCCCGGCTTCGAAGTCTATTTCAACGCTGTCACCTTGCCTGTATGCATCCACTGCATCAGGAAGCAGGATAATAGGTAGTCCCTGGTTAACTGACGAACGGTAAAATATACGGTTAACACTTTTACATATAACAGCTTTTATTCCTGCAAAAGCCAAACCAACTGATGGATGCTCCCTTGAGCTGCCGCAACCGAAGTTGGCACCTGCAACAATAATATCACCTTCTTTCACGCGTTCGGCAAAGCTATCGTCGAAACCCTTAAACAGGTGAGGCATAATTTTTTCAGCCTCAGAACTTTTCACGTTATATGTCAGGTTTCCGGCAAACATCTGGTCGGTATTCAGGTTATCGACATCGGCATAATTCCAGGTTCCGTTTGCAAATCGGTCATCATCAGCACTCACATCAACAGTTTTACTCTGTTCGATAGTGAATGGATATTTATCGTTAGCTTCCGTTCCTCGTGGGTCGGCGATCTCACCTTTGATGGATGAATAAGCTACTACAGCCGGTGAAGCAAGGTAAATAAAAGAAGTTTTGTTACCCATCCGGCCTTTAAAATTGCGGTTTGCCGTCGAAATAATCGTCATATTATCAGCTGGAATCCCTTGCCCTGTTCCAAGGCATGGACCGCAGGAAGGTGCAAGAACACTGGCACCGGCTTCCATAAATGTACGGATCAGTCCTTCATCCATTGCTTGAAGATATATTTTTTGCGAAGCCGGGATGATAAGTAGCTGGAAACCATCGGGTACTTTATTTCCTTTCAGGATAGTGGCAGCCTCGCGTAAATCTTCAATACGCCCATTGGTGCAGGTGCCAATCATTGCCTGCTGTATTTTGGTTCCGCGCACTTCGGCAAGAGCTTTTACATTGTCCACATTATGAGGAGCTGCTACAACAGGGAATAATTCATCCAGGTTAATAACAATTTCTTTGGCATAAACCGCATCATCATCCGCCCAGGTTCCCAGTATTTCTTCGCCCAGGTGATTTTTTAATATTTCATCGGCAGGGAAGACAGCATTTTTAGCTCCCATTTCCGAAGCAAGGTTTGCAATGGTCATCCTGTCGGAGATAGATAAGGTTTTTACACCTTCACCATGGTATTCAATTGACATGTAATCGGCACCGCTCGATCCTATCATTCCTATGATCCAGAGCGAAAGGTCCTTGCCGAATACGCCTGCAGGTAATTTGCCGTTAAGTGTTATCTTGATGGTTTCAGGCACTCTGAACCATGTTTCACCCTGCCGCCACAATCCGGCTGTTTCGGTACGGTCAATGCCCGCAGCGAACGCGTTAAAGGCACCAGCTGTACAGGTGTGACTATCGCTGCCAACAATAATCATGTTTGGCCTGGCATAATCGCCCATGATCTGGTGGCAGATGCCTTTCCCTACATCATGAAATTTCTTTATTCCCTGTTCTTTAACAATGTCGCGGATTTTCTGGTAATCGTTTGCCAGTTCGGCGCTTGTAGGAGGTGCGTTATGATCGAGGACGATCAGCAACTGATCAGCATCTTTAACTTTCTCGCCACCCATTTTTTTAAACGTATTGGCGATACTGGCAGTATTATCGTGTGTAAGGATGATGTCGGGCCTGCGGAATACAATAGCTCCTGCTTCGGCACCGAGAATTTTTTCTGCGAATGTTTTTCCCATAACTTATTTATTTAACTGATTATGTTTACATTACAATGTTATAACCCACAAAAAAAGAGCTATTTTACAATCAGTAAATTTCGAAAAAAGTTGTAATAAAAAAAGTCATTTAAACACATATTCAAAAAAAAAACTCCTGATACAAAAATGCACAGGAGTTATAACAATTTTATTTAATTCCGATCAGAACCAGAAACCTATATCGACACCTAAACGCGGAACTATGCCACTGTAACCATATTCAAAAACGCCATCGTCATAATAATGCTCTTCGGAATCATATCCAAATGTTTTTCGCAACCCACCACCGGTATATAAATCAAGATTAATACGGTTTGCAAAAGAAAATGACCATCCGAAAAGCATCCCACCTCCAAAAGCATTAAAGGTATCGGTCACCCACATATAATTTCCATTGTAATCATATTCGTTGCTTTCAGTCTCATAATACTCGTTGAGCAGATAAGGCGCAAAATACAATCTGTGGCTGACCTTAGGCTGAATTACAGTAAAAACATGAAATTTCATTTGAGCTTCGGTACGGACACCCATCACTTTTTCATAATCCGAATCTTTAAAAGTAAGCCCGGCTGCAAGCAGAAAACTGGTATTCGGATTAAAAAATCTTTCATATCCCATCTGAAATGTACTCCGGGTGAAGAGTGCTGCCGACATTTTCAGCATGTTTTTGTATTCGGGCGAGTTTGCTGTGGCAAGCACCTGGGCATTTGCTCCGGTTGCCATACTGAGTAGAATAATAACTGTAACAAAGATTTTTTTCATAATTGAGTGGCTAAAGGTTGATTGTTTGGTTAATGATAAATAGAGGAGACAAACTTAAAGCATTGTTTTAATGGCTGATTACAAGCTGATACAATAACATCAAATACTACTCCAAAATTGTGTTTAGGGAAACTTATTTTTAAGTTTGGTAAGTTTCTGATAAAATATGGCCGAATTAGAAAATAAATTTGTACTTGTCAGTTTAATGATTACTTTTGCACTCCATTTTTGAAGGAACATAACAGTTTTTTCATAACCACTGGAGAGGTGGGTGAGTGGCTGAAACCAACAGTTTGCTAAACTGTCGTACTCGATTAGGGTACCGGGGGTTCGAATCCCCCCTTCTCCGCAGTTCTTTTAAAGCAATGTTTTTGACATTTTACATGAAATGTTGCTTGATAAGTTGAAGAGTTTTAGTTGTAAAACTGAATAATAGTTCGGGGTATAGCGCAGTCCGGTTAGCGCACCTGGTTTGGGACCAGGGGGTCGTAGGTTCGAATCCTACTACCCCGACAAAATGAAAACGAAACCCTTGTAGATCAATGATTTACAAGGGTTTTTTCTTTTTATCAAATTAAAGCAGAACTCCGCCCCTACTTCTTTGTAACCTGCCTTATCGCCAGGGATCAGGCACGGCATTCCAGCCTGGAGATTACCAATATTTATACCCCCCAGGATATGCTGGTGGCGAACGAGAAGATTAAAAATGATACGGTTAAATTTTAGATATTCAGATGCTCCTGTTACGTTTCGGGGGGCTTGGCGTCGAGGCTTGCGTAGTTGGCCTTTGTGTAGGAACAAGCCTTGGCGTGAAGCCCGGGTTATCAGACGTGCTATTACTCAAGAGGTATTTTTTTTTATCTATTCAATGATGAATTTCTTATCATACTGTTTATTACCGTCAATGATTCTAATACAATATATTCCTGGTTTCTGATCCGTGCAATTTATTGATATTTCATTAGTATTCATTTCAGCCGTATACATAACAGTCCCGAGTGTATTATAGATTCGGATTTTTTTCACAGAACTACTGTTTTCACCTTCCATCCTGATATTCAATATACCATTAACCGGATTCGGGTAAATCAGAATGGGATCTTCAGAGACTTCTGGAGAAAGGATGGAGGATGGATTTCCTGAAGGATTAAACTTAAAAATAAATCCATCCGTTCTATTCCACGGGCCAGGTAAACTATCTGCATAGAGGTAATAGGGACCCAAAATTGTTGAATTCAAATACTGCCCTGTGATAAATATACTACCGGAATTACTTTTTCCCATAGCATTGACCTGGATATAATCAGTTTTTCCATAATTTTTTCCATAATTAACATTTCCGGAGCTGTCAAATTTCAGAATGAACAGATTGTACCCGGATGGACTTGATAAACTCAGGTTTCCTGTCTGTAAGGGACCAATAAAGTATCCGCTCAGGTAAGTTTTGTCGCCATTTTGAGACATGGCAATAGAGATAATTTCTCCTGGTCCGGCAATATCTTTAATCCATATCATGTTACCGTCCATATCCATCTTGCATAAAAAAGAATTGTAATATGGTGATTCAGATTTTATAAGTGTGGAATTGTCAACGATCAGTGTATCCACATAAACGCCAGTAGCCATGATATTCTGCATGCTGTCCAGATCAAGATCAAGAATAAAACTTGTTGAATTCGAAGAAGAGAATTTTTTGAACCACAACAATTCAGCGGACGAATTAAATTTGGCAATAAAACTCTGATAATGCCAGTAAGTTATACCGACGTTAACTGTATCTATTGACAAATCTCCCTGGAAAAACCCTGTAACGATCAGATCATCATTTACAGGTATAACATCTCTGATTTGCAGATCTGACGAACTACATCCAGCGATACGTTTAGCCATAACAATATTCCCAAGCGTATCAAATTTAACCAGGTAAGACATTTGAGTTTTACCATAAAAGGGTTCTATCGGTTGATTATTAACAAAAATGGTACTTCCCCAGTTCCTGCAAAAATCGTACAAGTAGCCGTTATGGTATCTGAGACATTCACCTGACTCTTCATCCCAATAACCATTACCGCCAAATTTGACTCCCCAAATTAAATTGCCATCAGTATCATATTTTAATAATGTGGATTTTTCACTCTTTGAAGTCACGTTTAAGTTAAAGCTATCAAACTCAGCATTACCATAACTATAACCAGTTGTATAAATATTGTTGTTTTCATCCAATGCCACGGATTTTCCGCAATTGTAACTATTTCCGCCACCTATCCTTACCCAGCGAAAATTTCCGGTAGAGTCACATTTTGCTGTAAAATAATGTTCACGGCGTCCGTAGATGTAGGGAACGGTTATATTTCCAAAATATGCAGCCGTGGATTCATCAATTTTACCGGTTATATAAATGTCCCCATTACCGGATACAGTAGTTCCTAATATTTCTTCAAAGCTATTACCCTTGATTTCTGTTACCCAATCAATTGACTGGCTGTAAGAAAATTGGATAATAAATAGACTAAATAAGCTAACTAATGTTTTTTTCATTTTATTAATCATTAAAAATATTACATGACAGATAAAGGATGACGCTTTGGCAAGTGCGGGAATAAATTGTTGCTCAATTGTATGTCAGCACAAATGTATGTAAAGATTTTAAATGTT